>NZ_JBIARC010000065.1:5825-43539 GCF_042889625.1 Streptomyces sp. NPDC002573
CTGGTGGTGCCGCTGGCGTCGCCGCCCCTGGTGGTGCCGCTGGCGTCGCCGCCCCTGGTGGTGCCGCTGGCGTCGCCGCCCCTGGTGGTGCCGCTGGCGTCGCCGCCCCTGGTGGTGCCGCTGCCGTTGCCGCCCCCGGTGGTGCCGTTGCCGGTGCCGCCCCCGGTCTCGGGTCCTACGCTGGTCGTCGCCAGCACCCGCGGCGGCCCGCCCGGGGAAGCGGCCGGGGCGAGCTGGACACCGTAGGCCAGAAGTACGCCCAGCAGCAGGGCCGCCAACAGCACCAGTCCCGCCCTGCCCGGCAGCCACGGCCTCAGCCGGCCTCCCGCGGAGGGCTGAGGCAGCGCCGTCAGGGCGAAGTCCGTCGTGGAGGCCGGGGACGTACGCCCCGACAGCAGCAACGCGGCCAACGCGGCGAGCTCCCTACGGCCGCGCTCCTCCCAGTCGGGCCCGTATGCCGTCCCTGCCACAGCCTCCAGCTCCCGCACGAACTCCCCGGCGTGTGTGGGGCGTTCCGCCGGGTTCTTCGCCAGGCCCCGCGCCACCAGACCCCGTACCGCCTCCGGAACCTGCTCCACCGGAATCGGCGCGTCCAGGTGCCGCAGAGCCAGCTCGGCGAAGTTCTCACCCTGGTACGGCTTTCGACGGGTCAGGCACTCGAAGAAGGTGGCCGTGGCCGCGTACACATCGGCGGCGGGCGAGGCGGGCGCGCCGGTCCATTGTTCCGGCGCCATATAGGCCGGGGTCCCGGCGATGCCCGCGCTGACGCCGGAGTCCACCGCGATGCCGAAGTCGACGAGACGAGAGAGCCCGTCCCAGCCCACCAGAACGTTCTCCGGCTTGTAGTCACGATGGACGACACCCACCCGGTGCGCGTCGGTCAGCCCCAGCAGCGAGCCCTTGAGGACGGTGAGCGCCGCCTCCGGCACCAGCGGGCCCTGCCTGACCAGCAGCGTGCGCAGCGAGACGCCGTCAACCAGCTCCATCACGATCGCGGCCCCGCCGGAGCTCTCGACGTACTCATACAGGCCGACGACGTACGGACTCTCCAGCCCGCCCAGCAGCCGCGCCTCCGAGCGGAACCCCTCCAGGAAGCCCGGCCGGGTGCGCAAGGAGTCGCTGAGGTACTTCACCGCGACCGGAACCCCGGTCTCCACATGAACGGCGAGCACGACCCGACCGCTCGCCCCCGAACCGAGTTCCCGCGACTCGGTATATCCCGGCACCGCCCAAGTGCTCATGTCCGTCCCCCCAAGGCCACCGTGCCCCGGTACCTCACACGCCCCGGAGCATCGAGCACGGGATGAGAGACGCATTTTCGGGCATCACGGTTGCGGTAGGACAGACCCTCGCGGCCTGACCCGCACGGAACTGGCCTTCGCGCACCTGCCCGGCGTGGACACGGCCGGCACGAACTTCCCCTCGTGCATACGCAGACCGATTCCTCGTCGAGCGAGCTCACCAGTCCCGAGGCCGGTTCTGAAGATCCAAACCCGGCGCCGGACCTGGAGGCCCGGACGACTCAACCATGAGCGCTACACGGAGCTACATGTCCGTTCGCCGTAGCTATACGAGGACAGGGCCTTGAGTCCCGTGAGTTCCCGGCAACTGAAGGTGCTTCGGCGGGAACTCGCGGGCCGACCGGTCTGATTCTCGGGGATGGACCCGCGGGTTCGTGTCAAGGCGCGGGTCCGCGTTCGGTGGCCTGCTCCAGCAGTGCCCTGGCGGGGGCCGTGTAGCGGATGGCGGTCTTCTCGTCGATGTCGAAGACGAGGGAGAGGTGGAGCGGGTCGGGTGCGTGGGTGATGGCTTCTTCGAGCCGGCGGTCGACGCGGAGCCGTTCCAGGGTGGCGGTGAGGTCACGTCAGCGGCCGACGGACGGCTTGAAGGAGGAAGAAGCAGCCCCTGGTCACGGCCTCGGCTACTCGGTGGGGCTCAGGAAAACTCGCGGAATGTCGCACAACTGCGCGATGTGGAAGGTTCAACGGTGAAAGGCCGGATCGCAGGGGTCATCGGGGCCGCCATACAGGCAGAGCCGACTCGGAGACGGGAACCCGAAGACTTCGAGCTCCAGTGGTTCTCCGGACGCCGAAGCTGGGAGGGCGTCGAGGTGGAGCAGGGCTGACCCGTCCTCCGCTCGGATCGTCCAGCGATCCGTGTCGTTCAGGTCCGGGGTGGGGGACCAGATGCCGGGCGGGAATCCTGCGGCACTGAAGGTGCCGTTCCGGCGCAGGACCAGAGTCTCGCCGTCCGAGCCGTGCCACTCGCCCGTGAGTGCGGGGGACCACCGGGTGTCGGTCCACGGTTGCAGGGGTGCGAGTCCGGTGTATCCCCACCACGAACCGCCGACGAGGGCGAGAGCGCCGACAGCGGCGGTGACGGCACGCCGGGCGCGGTGTTGACCGGCCCGGCGGAGGCAGAAGACAGCCACGGCACTGACCTGGAGTGGCCAGAGCAGGGACAACACCAGGCCGAGGTTCCCGGCGGCCACGCGCGCCAGGCGGCGGCGCACGCTTCCGGGACAGCCCGAGCGCCGGATCCCGATGACGCAGACGACAACGCCCCACCAGAAACCGATCTCCAGGTAGGCGCTGAGGCCGCTCTCGGCGATCTCGGTCGGCATTGCCCGCAGGCCGAGTGCCCCCAGCAGGTGGTCCTGGCCGTTCAGTTCGTACCAGACGTAGGCGCCGAGCCCGCTCTCCCAGCCGAGCACCCGGCAGGCGAGCGCGACAAACAGGATGCAGTAGCCGCATCCGACCAACAGGGGCCGCATCCAGCCCCAACCCGACCTGCCCCGCGGTGCCTGCTCGCCCATACCCCGCCCTTCCCCCACGTCTCCTCCGCAGGGACGTGAGGCGACACTGAGTCGGTTGCGCATGTGGAATCCGCACGGTTTTCACGATCCTCTGGCTCGGTGGGCGACGTGCGGGGTACTTGTTGATCAATCGGCGGCGCCTGACGCGCACCGCACCGGAAAGTCGCTCCACCCACCTCTACGCCCCCAGGTCCGCAGGTCCCGCACCGCCCCCAACGCTGCCGAAAACCCGCGTTCCCTCGCTTTCGACCGGACTGCGGATCCGTCGCACGAGCTGAGAAAGCTTCAGGAATCCCGAAGTTCTGTCACAGGCCAGCAGACGCCCAAAGGAGGAAAAAGCCCCTGGTCACAATCTCATTCACCCAGCGGGGCTCTGGAGAACTCGCGGCATATCGCACAGCCCGTGTGCTCACCGGATGGTCGGGAGGAGGTGGCCGGGCCGCTGGCGGCGCAGAACCTGCTCCAACTCGCCGCGCGGCGTCTACCCATCGATGACCACGTCGCCCAGTCTGATCTTGGCGTCGAGTGCCAGGAAGGGGTGGCACTGCCGACAACGGCGGACCCTGTACTTGATTCCCGCCTTCTCGGCTTCCCGCTTGGTCATCCCCATCGTGGTCGTCAGCCACTGTTCATCGTGGTTGGACATGACAGCTTCGCAGTCTCGGAGATGCAGCACAGGACGTCGCCATGCCTGGCGTTCCATATGCCACTGGGCGACTGGTAGTCCGGCATCACGAAGAGCTTGTCGATCTTCCCTGGGCCGGGATGCCGCGAAGAAAGCCAGAACCTCCAGTTGCCGGCTCTCAGAGCGCTGCGCGAAGGCCACCGCGAGTCGGAGGATCTTGTCGACGGGGCTGAGCCGGCCCACTATGGGCAGCAGTGAATCGCCGAGCGGCGCCGGAGGAACGCTGATCTGGAAGCCGCCTGTGCCGGAGTCGTCGCCGGTCGCCTTTCTTGTCGCGGCTGACCGGGGCACACCGGCTGACGAGCCGCTCCTGTCCACGCTGGTCGATAGTTCCGTCGCCGCCCCGCACCGGCTCTATCGCCAGGTGCGCCTCGGTCTCGGCCGGGGACCATTCCCTGATACGGAGCTCGAGGCCCATCGGGCCATGGAGGCTCTGCGGCTGCGGCAGATCTGGCGTTACCGGCAGTGAGCCGGCCGCTGGACCGCCATGCGCAAGGGGGCGAGGGCGAGGGCGGGCCACTCGCGCCTTATCCGGCGTCGTCAGCACCGCCCGAACACTCTTGCCGTAGGCCGTCTCCGGCATCGTGCTCCAGAGGCTGGCCGGAATGGTCGCCCGGATGGGTCAGGGTGACCTGAGCCCCTCAGGGCGTGCGGTGCGGCCGGATAGGAGCCCCGCATGTTGAGTGCCGTTCAAGATGAGCATGTGGTTGCCACTCAGGATGAGCATGTGGTGTGACGAAGCTGCCCTGCCGGTGGGGTTCCGGCAGGGCAGTTGATGTTCACGGTGTCACTGGGATGCTCATCGTGCCGTTCGCGGTGGTGGTCATTCCTGGGTGACTTCGGCGACGGCGGCGCGGGCGGAGGCTTCGTCGACGATGGATTTGTTGTCGGCGTAGGCGGACAGCAGGGCCTGGACGGCGAGGTTGTTGACGGCGCGGGGGTAGCCGCGGGCGGTGTCGTGGATCAACGTGATCGCGTCGTCGGAGAAGAGGGTGTCGGACCGGCCGGCGAGGGCGAGGTGGTGGGCGAGGTAGCCGGTGGTCTCCTCGCTGGTCATGGGCGGCATGTTGTAGCGGATCGCGATCCGCTGGTCGAGGGCGGCGAGCATGCCGAGTTTGATGTTGCGCCGCAGGGTGGGCTGCCCGACCAGGAGACAGGCCAGCGGGCTGGTCGAGTCCATGTCGTGATTGGTGAGCATCCTCACGGCTTCCAGTTGTTCGTGATCAAGTAGGTGGGCCTCGTCGATGACCAGGACGGGAACCCTGCCGCGCTCGGCGTGTTCGGTGGCCAGGGCGTCCGCGGCCTGCGGGATCAGGGTCGAGCGGTGCGGTTTGGGGACGCCGCCGAGGCGGGTGACGATGGCCTGGTGGATCCCCGCGACGCCGATGGCCGGGTTGGGCAGGTAGATCACTGTGTGGCGGGGGTGGTCGAGGGCGTCGAGGGCTGCGCGGACGGCAACCGTCTTGCCGGCGCCGACCTCGCCGGTGATCACGCCGAGGCAGCGTTCCCCGATGCACCAGGTGATGCGGGCTGCGGCCTGGGCATGGGAGGAGTGCCGGTGCAGCATCCCTGGGGCGAGGTCCTTGCCGAATGGCATGGCCGTGAACCCGTAATAGCCCTGAATCTTGTCTATCAACGTGGGCCTCTTTCCAGGTAGTTGAGGAAGTCGTCGAGCTGCTCGGCCGCCTGTTCGGCGCGGCGGTGCAAGGACAGCGCGAGCATCACGGCCCGCCCGGCCAGGGGCGGCAGCCCCTGACCGGGGCTCGCGGTCAGGCGAAGGGCCAGGTCGAGTGCCCGGTCCCTCAGCTGGCGGGCGGCGTGCTCGGCGTCCTCCAGCTGCCAGATGCGCTCCTGGACCGGGTTATCGCTGCTCACGAGTCCTCGGCTGGCTGATCGGGCAGGAGGGCGGTGTAGTTGATCTTCTGCCCGAGTTCCTGGGTGCGGGCGGTGTCGATCAGGCGGAGGTAGTCGATGCCGGTGGACGGCGCGGGCGGGGCCTCGGGGATCTCCGGTCTGGCCTTGGGGTGGGCGTGACGGGAGATGTGGTGCGGGACGGCCAGGCCGAATGGTCTGTTCTGGAAGCGGACTTCGATCTCCGCGAGGTCGAACGGGTCGAAGACCAACTCGACTTTCCGCCCGACGAGCGCCGCGTCGACGTTGTAGATGTTGCCCAGGAGCGACACCGTCGCGGTCTTGGTGACGGTGCGGTGCTCCGACCAGCGGAAAGCCTCCCGCAACTGGGCCGCGGTGGGCTGCGGGAACGGGGAGCCGGCCAGCCACCGCTCCATCGGCGGCTGCCCGGTCTCCGAGTGCACCGCTCGGTGGTAGACATGTTCAGCCCACGCCGTGAACAGACGATTGAGCTCACCGAGGTCAGCGATCTTCTCGCTGTCCACCTCGACGAGGAACTGATCCCTCACGGTCCGAAACGCCCGCTCGATCTTCCCTCTGCCTTCGGGCCGTCCCGGGGTGGAGTGGATCAGCTTGATCCCGAGCCTCGCGCAGGCTCTGAGCAGGGCTTTGTCCACGAACGCGGAGCCGTTGTCGACGTAGACCCCCTCGGGGACGCCGCGGGCGGCCAGGGCCGGCCGCAGGGCCGCGGCCAGGCGGACGGAGTCCTCCATAAAGCCCCAGCGATGCCCCACCATCAGCCGGCTGTGGTCGTCCAGAAAGGCAAACAAGTACGTCTTGCGACCTGCGATTTTCGGGCCGTGCAACGCATCCCCGACCCAGAGCTCGTTGGGGCGGTCGGCCTCGAACCGGCCGAAGACGGGCGGGGCCTGCCCGTCCGGACGGTCCAGCAGGTCCAGGCGGCCGAGGTGCCGGTGGACGGTGCGATAGGACGGGCCCCAGCCCAGGTGCTGGGTCAGGATGCGTACCACCTGCGCGGTCGTGCGCGAGGGATTCTCCCGCTTGAGCGCCGCGGCCAGGTCCAGGACCTCCTCCGGTGTTCTCGGGGTGACCTGCCTGGTCGGCGGCAGCAGGGCGTCGAAGCCGCCCTCACGCCAGTTCCTCAGCCACCGGTCCAGGGTGCCCCGGCCGACCGTGATCTGCCGCCCGAACGGATCGGTGTGGATCTGGGCCGCCAACTCCCGCACCATCGCCCCGCGCTGGCGCGGAGACAGAGCAGGGTCGGCCGCCTCGCGGATCAACTGGTAGCGGAACAACGCCACCTGGTGGGCCCGCTCGGCCCGCCGACGTTCCTCCTCGTCGACCAGTGCCATCAGCACGACCTCCAAAAGACAGCGGACATGTCAACGAGTCAGGCTGGACCCGCCATGCCGCCGCCCGTCAGAGGCGACTCGTGTTGATCGTTCTCACCGATCCGACGGCGGCCAGCCCGGCGCCAGCAGCAGGCCCCGGCTGACCGCCGAGGCCACCTGCCAGATGGGCGCGGCGGCCACCGCGAACCTGGCGCGGACTGCCACCGTGGCGGCGATCACCGCCGCGACCGCGTCCCCGAACACGTCCGCCGCGGGTGCCGGCAGCACCCGGGCCGGGTCGTCGGCGAGCGCGACCAGATGAGAGGTGAACACCCCCGCCACCTCGGCGGCCCGGGCGGCGAACCGCCGCAGCCAGCCCCGAACCGTCGCCGCGGGCCGCCCCAGCCAGTCCGCGATCGCCCGGTGCCCGGCTCCCATCGCCTTCATCTCAAGCGCGGCCCCGATCACTTCGGCCATGTCCGCCCGCCGCGACAGGCCGATGACCGGCAGCAATACATGCGTGGCCCCACAGCTCGAGCACCTTGAGCGGCGCGGCCGTACATCCAGCCGGCCCTCACCGGCCCCACGCAGCCCTCGGACGCGTCCCCACCCCCACGGCGTCAGGATCCCGCCACACAACGGGCACTCAAACTCACCTGCCGCAAGCCGCCGTTCGACATCCCCAGCGTCCACCTCTACGGTGATCAAAGCGCCTCCGGGCGCACCCGAACGGCCCTCCCGACCTCGCGACCAACGACAACGGGAGGGCCGTTTGCCGATCAAGACATGGTCACCGTGCCCCTCGGCACCCCGGAGATCAACCCGCCTGCAACGATCACGTCGCCGTGCTCATCCGGAACGGCACACTCCTACCACCGGCGTCCTCATCCTGAGTGGCAATCAACACCGCATCGCACCGTATCCCGCGGCCCGTCACCGCCCACTCAGGGTGCAACCTCCGCACATAGGCCGTCCGGACGCCAGGCGAGCATTGCTGGGCAACGGTTGCCCGATCCGGGAAGGCGCCGGGGCCTTTCGGAAGGCCCGGCAGTCCCGAGCGTCAGGGCAGTCCGCAGCGCTGCAGCACCAGCAGAAGGCTGGCATGCCCGGGGGGAAGCCGGTCTCGCCCTCAGCGGAGCCTGACGGGATGAGCACTCACTGACCGTCAGATGGTCTGGCGGATCGAGGCCCCTGCGAACCGCAGGGCAGGTTCCCGGCAGGCGGGCGTCCGGTGTCGATGGCGTCCCGCCAGGTGGTGTAGGAGATCAAGGCACCGGAATCCCCAGGCCAGGACGGTGGATCCGCCCGATCGGGTGTCCAACTCAAGTCAGCAGCACACTCCTTGGGCTGCCGCCTCCGCATAGATCGCTACGGACCTCGAACCGGAACGCGTAGCGCTTGATCCCCTACACCACGTCGCGGGACACGACCCCGGTGTCGGCGGCAGGCGTATTACACATGTTCCTGCCAGGCCCGCAATCACGGCGGCGGTGACTGGATGGCCGGATGGCGCACCACATCCGGACCCGCCCGGGACG
The DNA here is from genome assembly GCF_042889625.1 of Streptomyces sp. NPDC002573. NCBI lineage: Bacteria > Bacillati > Actinomycetota > Actinomycetes > Kitasatosporales > Streptomycetaceae > Streptomyces > Streptomyces sp. NPDC002573. The sequence continues at coordinate 14,067 of NZ_JBIARC010000065.1, forward strand.
TCGGTGGGTTTTGGTGGACGTGGCTCCTTGCCGAGAAGGAGGCGCCGCCGCGGCCCGCCGCGTAGGAGCAGACCGCAACGAAGCAGCGAGCGCAGGCCCACACACATGGCACCGTTGCCCCTACCCCCGGTGGGTCCAGGATCGGCAAAGTGGCACTCGGTGAACAGCACTCGCGTTTCACCGGCGGCCGAATCGTGGGCTGGGGGCGCCGGTTTCAGCCCCCGCTGCGCCAGTCGATGTTGGTCATGTCTTGCTGTCGGCCGCGGGACCTGTCCGAGGCGCGGCCTCGTATGCGGCGGCCGTCGCCCTTGGGAGGGGATCACCTCGGCGTGCCGGACGGGGCGGTCGATCGCCATGGCGGCCAGGTGATCGTCGATGCCTACGACGAGCACGGTCAGCTCGCCGCCTTTCCGTGGCAACTGGGTCTCGCCCTCAGCGGAGCCTGACGGGGGCGAGACCCGACTGGCGTCAGCTGGTCTGGCGGATGGAGGCGCCGACGAGGATGCCGTCGGCCACGGTGTAGTTGCCGGCGTACGTCTTGAGCGTGCCGTCGGTCTGGGTGGCATACAGGACGGCGTGGACGCGGGAGGCTCCGAATTCGCTGATGGTGCCCAGGGTGATGCTCTGGGTGGTGGCGAACCCGGCCACCCACCGGTCGTAGGTCGTCCCGGCGATGTTCGAGCCGCCGAGCGCCCAAGCGGCCGCATAGTCGTGATCGGTGATGTCCTGGTAGTACTGCGAGAGTACCGCCGAGGCGTTGGTCAGGTGCTGCCGGGGAGTTGCCGGGGGCGCCGTCTTGGGCACGACGGCTGTCGTGGCCGGCGCCGCGGACGTCGGCGTGGGGCCAGCGGTCGGGGTCGTTGCGGTGGGCGACACCGGGGCCGGCACGGTGCGCGTCACGGTAACGGCCGGAGCGGCCCGGGTAGGCGTTCTTGCGGAGCAGGCGGCGAGGGGCAGGAAGGACAGCGAGCACAACGACAGCCGAGACGATACGGCGCACGGGCCCCCCTTTGGCGGTGCGGACGTTGCTGCGGACACCGTGGCATCTGCACACGGAGCGGTTGGCGGTGTTGGCCAGAACGTGAAGAAGCCGGGGCTCATCGCGAGGCCCGACAAGGCCTGAGGACCCTCATCGGCGGGACGGCCACACGGTCTCTCGGTCGTCGCGGCGCCTGACTGCTGCACCACCGGCATCTGCGATGCCTGCAGCTGACGAAGACTGGGGCAGTATCCGTAAGCCGTCCGGCCGAACGTACACCTGGTCCCACTGGTCTGGTCTGCCGGCCTGGTGCCTCTCGCGGCTGGGTGGCAGAGGTGCCCGCCCTTCTCCGGGGATGACGCCCTCGAGCGGCTGATCGATCACATGGCCGACCGCCCCTACCGGGCGAGCCGCGGGCTGACATGCTAGAGCCATGCTCAAAGAACCCGCAGAGACCGTCGTCCGTGAGGATGGCACCGTAGAACTTCCCATGGGCCTGCTGGTGGAGGCCGGTCTCCACGTCGGATCGAAAATCCTCGCCTACAGCGACGGCGACGGCAGGATCGTCCTGCGCCGCGAGGCCGACGCGGTGGACGACCTGCTCAACGGCCGCCTTCTTTGACCGGGCGGGCGGCCGTGCGCGCGGCCGTGACGGCCGTCATGACGGTCTTCGCCGCCTCTTCGGGGGCGGTGTGCTCCCAGATGCGCACGACCGTCCAGCCCGCCTCTTCCAGCAGTTTCGTCGTCTCGGCGTCCCGCGCCCTGTTCCCGGCGATCTTCGCCGTCCAGAAGCCCCGGTTGCTCGCGGGCATGCTGCCGTGATCTGGGCACCCGTGCCAGAAGCAGCCGTCCACGAAGACCGCCACCTTGGCCGCCGTGAACACCACGTCCGCCGTCCGACGCAGAGACGGGACCGGTCGCGCGGACACCCGATAGCGCAGACCGGCTTGGTGGAGGATGGAGCGCAGTCGCCTCTCCGGCCCGGTGTCCTTGCCCTTGTTGGCCCGCATCGACGCACGGGTGGCGGCGGATCGGGCCCAGGACCCTTCCGGGAGTTCCGCGGACAGCACTCCCGCCTCCCGGGCCAGACGCCATCCCTCGCGTAGGTTCTCCGACCGCGTCGCCCGGTCCACCTCCCCCAGTCGTACGGACGCGGTCCGACCACCCGTTCGCCACCGAAGCGTCGCGTACACCCGACCGGTGCGCATCGAGCGGTCGAGGACGACGCTCGCGCGGGCGGACCTGCCGTCGCCGGTGTCCACCAACCGCAGAGCCGCCCCACCAGCCGCTCGATCCTGTTCCCTCGAGATCTGCGCCCGATCGCGTCCCGGACGCGGCTTCCAGGAGCGATCCCGCGTCCCCCGAAGCTCGCTGCTGGACCCCATCTGCGGCGGCACCCCTTTCCCGTCGTCTGCGTGGGACGGCCGAGACCGCCCGACCGCCCTGCGTAGTGCCACGGCACCGAAAGTCGCGGCCGCCCTGCGTAGTGCCACGGCACCGAAAGTCGCGGCCGCCCGGCGGGCCGGGCGAAACCCGTCGGCCCCGTCCCCGCCGCCCATTCTCCCGCTCGAACGAACCGCGGCTCGTCGCCCCCCGGCTCCGCCGCCCGGAGCCACGATGTGTAACGGAACGAAGGTGGACACCGGGGTAAGCCGGTGCGGTGCTCGCGGCGATGGGTGTTCGCCTCCGCATCTGTGGGGCAGGGGCGAGGGGACAGGCCTCGAATCCCCGGCGGACAGGTTGGGCAGGGATCATATTCGTACCGTTACGAGGCGCTATGGCTCACTGTGGAAGCCTGAGCCACGCCGAGTGACCGACGTGTCATGGACAGGGCCACGGCGTGGCGATGAGAGCTGGAAGCTCCCTTGGTGGCCCCTCTGCTGTGGGCTGTGATAATCCCTGTACTTTCGTGTTACATCTCTCCTGGTCGGGGTCCTCTCCCGCATGGCCGGGACGGGAGGGGGAGGGGATCCATGGACGAGTTCGACGCGCAGTACGAAGCCTTCAAGAACATGATCAGGACTCAGACGCCCGAGCAGGCTCTGAACACGATCAAGCTTTTCGGCCTGGACGCGGCCATCGCCCAGCGCATCGCCGGGCGGCACCAGCGGGACACCATCAAGGTTCGTGAGATGCGTCAGCCCGGCTCCGTCGTCCGCAATAACAGGGAGACGTGGTACGTCGGTCCTCAGCAGGGTGACCGGTGCTGGCCCGCGTTGCGGGAGCTCTTGGGTAAGGGATCGTGGAGCGAAGCCGCCCTGCAGTCCCTCGACGAGGCGTCCACCAAGGTCGTCTCGATGCTCGACCACCCCATGGAGCGTCGGTTCTCCACCCGCGGGCTCGTCGTCGGCTACGTTCAGTCCGGCAAGACCACTAACTTCACGGCCCTCATCGCCAAGGCCGCGGACGCCGGGTACAAGTTCTTCATCGTCCTCGCGGGCATTCACAACGGCTTGCGACGGCAGACGCAGCTGCGTCTGGAGAAGCAGTTGGTGAACCCCGTCCTGGACCAGTGGCACCCGCTCACGGGCGCGGACGGCGACTTCGAGGCGCCCCCCGGCAGTCCTGCCGCCTTCTTCACCCACAAGAGCGACCAGCACGTGCTGTGCGTCGTGAAGAAGAACGTGCCGCGGCTGAAGAAGTTGAAGGAGTGGCTGGAGAAGGCCACTCCGGACAATCTCAGGAACTGCCCCACTCTCATCATCGACGATGAGGCCGACCAGGCGAGCGTCGCCTCTAAGCGTACGAATCCCCTGATGCGCGAGATCATCGACCTGTTCCCGCGTGGGGGTTACGTCGGCTACACCGCGACCCCGTTCGCCAACCTTCTCATCGATCCCACGGCGGACGACCTGTATCCGCGGGACTTCATCGTCAACCTGCCCAAGCCCGAGGGCCACTTCGGCACCGAGGTCCTCTTCGGTCGGGAGCCGATCGACGGCGAGGACCCGCAGGACGCGCCGGACGGCTACGACATGATTCGCGTCATCCCTCCGTGGGAGGTGGACCTCGTCCGCCCCGGCCGCGACGAGTTGGACGACTTCCTCCCCGAGATCGAGGGATCTCTGCGGACCTCCGTGCTGTACTTCTGGCTCGCCACGGCGGCCCGTCGGGTCCGCGGACACGGGATCGCCCACTCCACCATGCTGATCCACACGAGCGTGAGCACGATCGTCCACGAGAGCTTCAAAGGGCCGCTCGAGGACTTCCGTAAGAGTGTCGCGGACCTCGTCGACACCGGCGACGAGGAACTCCTGGAGGAGTTGCGGGCGTTGTGGGAGGCCGAGACCGCGCGCGTCCCTGGCTCCGAGCCCTCCCTGGGAGAGGAGAAGGTGGCCTTCGACGCCCTTCGGGGCGAGCTTGCCGGAGTCGTCGAGGACTGCCGTATCGTCCTGGACAACTCCAAGAGCGTCGAACGCCTCGACTACGAGTCCGGACCGGTCGTCGCCATCGCCGTCGGCGGGAACACGCTCTCCCGCGGCCTCACCCTCGAAGGCCTCACCGTCAGCTACTTCGTCCGCGGCGCCTCCACGTACGACACGCTGCTGCAGATGGGGCGCTGGTTCGGTTTCCGCGACGGCTACGCCGACCTGCCCCGCATCTGGATGACCTCCGAACTGCGCGACTGGTTCCGCCACATCGCGACGGTCGAGGCCGAGATGCGCCGCGACATCGACGTCTACATGGTCGAGGACAAGACCCCCCTGTCCTTCGCCGTCCGACTGCGCAACCACCCCGCGCTCCGCATCACCGCGGCCGCCAAGATGCGCGACGCGGTCAAGGCCAGCTCCTCCTACGGCGGCCAACGCGTCCAGACACGCTACTTCCGCACCCAGGACGCCGACTGGTTGCGCGCCAACCGTGACGCGGCCGGCCACCTCGTCCGCAGTGCCCTGGACGTCGGTGCGCGCCACGAGGACCGCACCGAGCACGGCCGACACCTGCTACGCAACGTCCCCCACGACCTCATCCTCGAATTCCTCGACCGTTACCGCTTCCACGACAAGTCGATCGAATGCGACACGGCGTTGCTGAGCCAGTACATCGAGCGACGCGTCAAGGCCCACGGCGGGGGCCTGCGGAACTGGAACGTGGCGATCATCGGCAAGCCCGGCGGATCGGCCGAGGAGTTCTACGAGTTCGCCCCCGGCATCGCCGTCGCGCGCGTCAACCGCGCGAAGCTCGAGATGACCGGACACGAGGCCGCGGATATCAAGACTCTGATGAGCCCCCGCGACGCCGGCGTCGACCTCGACGTATCCGGCTCCCACGAGGTCAACGAGGCGGAGCTCAAGCGTCTGCGGAAAATCCAGTGCCCGGAGACCGGACTGCTGGCGCTCTACCCGATCGACCGTCTCTCACCGCCCACGAGTAAGCGGCGTGAGCCGCTCGACGCCGTCGATCACGTCATCGGCGTCGGTCTCGTCTTCCCTCAGCCCTGCGGCGAGGACGCCAAGGTGGAGTGGTACAGCGCCGACCTCAGTGGTGTCGTCTCGGAGCAGGACGAACTCGACGCCATGGACGACGCCGAAAGGGCCATGCTCCTTGAGGACGGCCGATGAGCGACCTGCGCACGGTTTTGGACGAGCACTGGGAACGGCTCGAGGCCGTCCCCGCCCCGCGCGCCGACGTGCTGCGCACCTCCGTCCTGCCCGTTCAGACCTCCTGCGGCCAGGTCCTGGCGGCCGTGGACGTGAACGGCATACGGCACCTCATGGTCCCGCTGCGGGCACGACAGCGCATCGCCGACACGCCCGTGGGCGCCGCCCTCGGTATCTGCGAGCGTCCGTTGCAGAACGAGGACGGGTACGCCCGCTATGCCGACATAGCCTGTAGCCGGCGTGAGCTCGACGACGTCTTCACCGGTCTGTGCGGGGACGTCCTGGTGGCGCTGGAGGCCGACGCCGCGCGTCCCTATCACACCGCACGCATGGTGGTGGACCGCTGGCGGCAGTTGTTCGCCCCCCTCCCAAGGACCTTGACACCCGCCGAGGTCATCGGCCTGTTCGGGGAACTACTCGTCCTCACCCGCATGCTCGAAGACGACCCCGACGCCGTGCGGCACTGGACCGGTCCCGAGGGCAACCGCCACGACTTCAGTGACGGCATGCGGGCCGTCGAGGTCAAGAGCGTCGTCACCGCCTCCGAGCGCCGCACCATGCACATCCACGGACTGGACCAACTCGAGACACCGGCCGGCGGCAGTCTTCTCCTGGCCTGGCATCGCTTCGAGCCTCACCCCGACGGGACGTCGCTGCCCGACCTGGTCACGCGGGCCAGGAGAATGTGCGGCGACGAGCTGGCTCTGCTGTCCAAGCTCGTGCGCATCGGTTACCGGCCCTCCGGCGAGCACCACCACGAGCCGCGCCTGCGCCTGGTCGAGAGCCGATGGCACCTGGTCGACGACGACTTCCCCCGACTCACCGCGGCGTCCATGGCCGAAGGGACACCGCCCCTCGGGGTGCTCGACGTTCGATACACCGTCGACCTGGCCGCGGCCCGCACCGAGCCCCTCGACGACGCCACCGTGAACGACCTTCTCAGACACATGGGGGAGACCGCGTGACCACGTCGCCGCGCTGGATGTCGGAGCCCTACGGGCCCGGAGGCGGCGGTGCCGCCGAGGGCATGCTGAAAAACCTCGACGCCACCGAACTCGACCCGCTGACACTGCTCGTGCGGGAATCCGCGCAGAACAGTTGGGACGCCCGAGTCGGCGATGGACCGGTCGACTACCGGATCGAGCTGCGCACGCTGGGGCCCGGGCAGGCCCCTGTCTGGCGCGCCCTGCTGGCGGAGAACGCGCCCACGGCGGAACACCTCGCCCTGCGCACGTCGCTGGCACGCCCCGTCCTGCGGATCCTCACCGTGACCGACACCGGCACCCGAGGGCTGGGCGGGCCCACGCGCGCGGACGTCGTGACCGACGGCGACAGCGACTTCGTCTCCTTCGTCCGCAAGACCGGTAGCTCCCAGGACCTCAACGGCCGTGGCGGTACCTACGGATACGGCAAGGCCGTCTTCCACCTGGTCTCCACGCCGCACACCGTCTTGGTCCACACCCGATGCCGCATCGCGGGCCGGCTGCAGACGCGCCTGATCGGCTGGGCCGTCCACGAGAGCTACAGCACCGAGACCGTCAACGGACCGAAGACCTTCACGGGACGCCACTACTGGGGCCGCGCGCTAGAGGGCTATATCGAGCCCCTCCTGGACGAGCAGGCCGACGAGGTCGCCCGCCGCCTCGGCCTGCCCGCATTTCCCCACGGACAGACCGGCACCACCGTCGCCGTCGTCGACCCCGCCTTCGCGGACCGCGACGACGCCGAGGCCATGCGGTGGATCGCCGACGCCATGGTGTGGCATCTGTGGCCCAAGATGCTGCCCGAGGGCGGGGAGGCCCCCATGCGGTTCTCCGTCCTGCACGACGGCTTGGAAGTGCGCATCCCCCGCCCTTCCGAGGTGCCGCACCTGCGTCCATTCCTGTGGGCGCACGGCCAGATGGACCGCGAACTGCACCACAAGAGCCTGCGGAGGCCCCTGGGCCGTCTGGGCGTGCGACGATTCCTCGCCCCGCCCGACTCCCCGCCCAAGGTCGCGATCGAGGCCGGCATCGGTGAGCGGATCCACCACACCTGCCTGATGCGTCCGGTGGACCTCGTCGTGCGGTACCTGGAGGGGCCGCCCTTCTTCGAGGAACACGGCGGCTACGCCGCGGTCTTCCGCGCGGACCCCGGCATGGACCGCGTCTTCGCGGCCACCGAGCCGGCCAGCCACGACGACTGGAAGGTAGACCGCCTGCAAGGCGACGACCGCCGGCTGGCCCGGCACGCCCTTCGCCAGATAGCGGACGCCATGCGGGAGGCGGCGGCCCCCGCGGCCGTCGTCGACCACGCAGGCGAGGGCGTCTCCCTCGCCGGCATGAGTCAACTTATGGCCGGGCTCATGGCGGGAGCCCCCGGCGAAGGCGGCTCCGCCGTCTTCGACGCCGCGCCACCAACCGACACGCCCCGCCCCGCCGACGACGCGGGGCCCGCCGCGGCGAGCGTCGCAAGCGGCGCTCCGGGTGCCTCCTCCGGCACGGCGATCCGAGGCCGCCGCGGCACCCGGATCCGTTACCTCGAAGAGCCCCTACTCGACTTCCTCGACGGGCAGACCGTGCTGGTACAGCGCTTCCAACTCCTGGATACGGGCGAACAGACCGTGCGCAGCCGACTCTCCGTCGCCCTCGGCGACGACACGGGCCGGGAGGACACACCCCCACAAGGCGCGGCCGTCCCGACCGTCCTGGGCTGGCGCTGTGGAGACGGTGAGGTCCTGCGCACCGAGAGCCTGAAGACGAGCGGCGGCGACGACGCCGTCTGGGCCCTCCTGGTCAGGCCCGCCCCCGACACCGTCACCGAAATCCTCGTGACCGCCGACCGGCGGGAGGGGCACGCGTGAACCGTCGCGCCTTTCCCTACCGGCGCCCGCACCCGGACGCCGTCTCCACCTCCGGCTGGACCCTGCGCCTGGACGACGGCACCGCCGTCCCCCTGCCGTCCGCGCTCGCCGACTGGGACTACCAGACGAATCTCGGGCTCGAGTGCTCCATCGACGTCGACCTCGACACCGTCCGCGAAACCGCCGGCCTGCCCCCCGAAGCGGAGCTGATCCTCACCACCGTCTGGACCTCCTCCGGTTCAGGACTTCGCATGCTCGCCCACCGCATCACCCTGGACGGCGCCGGCGTCCGCACCGTCCAGCCCGCGTTCACCGTGCTGGGGCGGGAAAGCGGCGGGATCCTGACCCTCGAGACCCAGCTCGTCCTCGCACGACGACTGGACAACCCCGACCCCACCGGCGCCCGGCGCGCCGGTTCCGTACTGTGGCGAAGGCGCACCCAGGTACGCCTCCAGGGCGACGCCTCACAGTTCCCCATGGCCGTCGTCGACTTCCTGGACGCCGGATACCCGGCCGACGCCCCCTGGCATCTGGAGATCGGGCGGAACCTGGAGGCCGCCACGATGGGCTCCCTCCTCCTGCTCGTCAACAGCCGGACGACCCTCGTCCTCGAAGCCCTGCGCAAAGCGAACAAGGCGAGTCCCGCCGAGCGCATGATCCAGTCCGCACTCCGCCAGGACGTCACCCGCCTCATGATCGAACACGCCCTCGACCACGACGACCTCGACGACGATTCGGCCTTCGAGCCGGACACCCTCGGCCACACCCTGCTCGGCGTCGTGCGAACCCACTTCCCCGAGACCGACGTGGCCTCCCTGCGCTCCGTGCGACGCGGCGACCCCGCCCTGCTGTCCACCCGTATCCAGGACGCCGCCGGCCTCTTCGCCAAGGAGTCGTGATGGCCTACCTGTTCCCCCGCCTCCTGCCCGCCGCGGCCAGGGACCTCGCCGACACCGCTCGGCGAAGCACCCTCGAGGAGCTGCGCGAGCGCGCCGGCTACTCCCACCCCGCCCTCTTCTACGCGGCCACCGGCGGGGTGAGGGTTCCGCAGGCCCGGCTCAGGGAGCTCCGCGAGGCGATCCTCGGCGTCGCCACCGACCACGGCTTCCCCCACACCCCGATCGGGCGGAGCGTGTCCGCTTTCGACGTCCCCGTCGCCGAGATCCTTCACCGCGACTCCGGGGTCATCCCCGCCGAAGCCGTCGTCGGCGACATGTGGGCCTTCCTCTCCCTGATCGTCATGCCCGACGTCGCCGCATGGCGCTTTTCCAAACTGCATCCCGAGCGCGTCCAAGGCGTCGACGTCACCCGTCACGTCTTCGGCCGCCTGTGGTGGCGGGCCCACCTCGTCCACGACGCCGACGCGCCGGGGGCCGACCTCTACGCCTCCCTCGCCGTGCTCAGCGAGTCCGCCTTCGACCAGATCTACGGCCGCCGGGTCTCCCTGGGAGCCAGCCCCCATCTGGTGCGCTCCATCATCAGGGTCTGGGAAGCGGCCGACATCCCCACGGCGGAGGTGGCCGAGCGCAAGGTCCTGCGGGAGTTCCTGATGCGGCTCATGCGCCTGCGCGCCTTCGTCTCCTTCGAGTCCCTCACGACCGGCGAGCTCGATGAGGAACTGCGGATCGTCCTCGCCGAGTCACTTCGCACCCTGACCAGGGCGGAAGGCGGCGGGACCGACGATGAGGACCGCAACGGCGCGTCGGCCCCCGCCCCCACGCGCCCGGAAAGCGAGGCGATACCCGTCGGGTCGACGGCAGGCGAACACACCCGGGCGGGAGACCCCGGTGGAGGGGTCGCCTTCAGCGGCCACAGTGTGCGCACCGCGCCCACGGCCGTCGACGTCTGCGCGGGCGTCGGCGGACAGGCGCTCGGGTTTGAGCAGGCCGGCTTCACGATCCTGGCCGCCGTCGACATCGACGCCGACAGCTGCGCCACCCTTCACCACAACCGGCCCGACTGGCACGTCGTCCACGACGACATCCAACGCATCGACCCCACGCGGCACCCGCGGCTGCACGGGGTGGACCTGCTGTGCTGCGGCCTGCCCCGCTCGCCCTACACCATGGCCGGACTGCAACAGGCCATGAGCGATCCGCGCGATGCTTTGGAGGCCGCCCTGCAGATGGCGCTCGCCGTGCGTCCGCGCGTCCTCGTGCTCGAGAACATCCCCACCTTCCACACCGACGTCCGCTTCGAAGAGCCCCGCCGGCGCATCCACCAGACCGCCCAGGCGCTGGGGTACGAGCTGGCCTGGGGCAGCCTGCAGGCCACGGACTTCGAGATACCCCAAAACCGCGTCCACGGCTTCGCCGTCGCGATGGCACCCGAGAACATGCGCCGCTTCTCCTGGCCCACCCCCACCGGCAGGCCCGCCCCGTCCCTGGGAGAGACCCTGCTGAAGTCCATGGCGGCCCGCGGTTGGCCGCAGGCCGCCCAGTGGGCGGCCCGGGCCGACTCCCCGGCCCCGCTGATCGTCGGAGGCGCCACCGGCAGAGGCGGAGCCGATCTGGGGCCCTCGCGCGCCAAGTCCCAGTGGGCGCGGCACGGCGTGTACGGCGGGAGCATCGGCGACGTCGTGCCGGGACCGGGCTTCAGGCTCGACCTCGATGTCGAGCCCCGCTACGGGCTGCCCAGACTCACCGTCGAGCAGGTGGCACTCCTCCAAGGCCTCCCCGAGGACTGGGGGATCCAGGGTAAGAAGACCTCCGCCTACCGCCAGGTGAGCCAGGCGGTCCCCCCACGGCTCGCCCGTGAGCTGGGCCGACGCATCATCGCAGCTCTCGACTGACAAGATCGTCTCGTAGCCCTGCCATCCGTCCCGGCTTTTAGACCGACACGATCCATCGACATAGAATCCGACGTCATGCCCACCGTTGCCCCAAGAACACCATCCGGCGCCGAGCGCCCGGCCGACGCCCCCACGATCGCGGTCGTGGACCTGTTCTCGGGGGCGGGCGGGTTCACCGCCGGACTGACGATGGGATACGAGCCCGCCGGCGAGGGCTCCAGCCCCTTTAAGAGCATCGCCGCGGTGGAGTTCGACGCGGCGGCCGCGGCCACCTACGAGGCCAACTTCGGCGGCCACGTGGCGAATGAGGACATCACCGGCTGGGATGCCTCGCCGTACAAGGGCAGAGCCGACGTGATCATCGGGGGCCCTCCCTGCCAGGGATTCTCAGGCCTGGGCAAGGAGGACCCCGACGACCCCCGGAACCTGCTGTGGAAGCAGTACCTACAGGTCGTCGAGGAGATCCGCCCCAAGATCTTCGTCATCGAGAACGTCGACCGCTTTCTGCGCTCGCCTCAGTTCGTCGACCTTCGGGCGGCCGTCGCGGACAAAAAACGCCTGGGCGACTACCGCATCGTCGACGCGATCCTGAACTCCGCCGACTACGGGGTACCCCAAGCCCGACGCCGGACCATCGTCATCGGCACCCGCGAGGACGTCATCGCCTCGCACCCCAGCCGTGCCGCCCTGTCCCATCCCCGCCCCACCCACACACGCACCGCTCCGGGCCAGTTCACCACCGACGACACCCCCGCCTGGGTCACCGTCCAAGACGCCGTGTTCTCCAAGACCCCCGAGGCGACGGCGGGCACGGAACTGCCCGACATCGGTTCCTCGGGTATCACCACCAGCGCGGGGGTCCGCGTGCCCGGACATTACCTCACGACCCAACTGCACATCGGTCGAAGCCCCAGAGACCTGTCCCTGGCCCGATACGCGGCCATCCCGGAGGGCGGCAACCGTAAGGACCTGCGAGGCAAGACGGCACCCATCGACGGCGAGGAGGTCCCCCTGTCGACCCCCAGTTGGGACCGCCACGACAACGGCTCCGGCGACGTCATGGGCCGCCTGCACAGCGACCGTCCCTCGGTCACCATCCGCACCGAGTTCTACAAGCCGGAGAAGGGGCGCTACCTCCACCCCACAGCGCACCGGCCCATCACCCACTACGAGGCCGCCCTGATCCAAGGCTTCCCCGAGACCTTCAAGTGGCACGGGACGAAGATCCAGATCGCCCGACAGATCGGTAACGCCGTCCCCGTCGGCCTAGGCGCGGCCATCGGCAAAGCCATACACGAGTACCTCCGGGAGTGCCGTCCCTGAGCGGGCGACAGGTCCGTTTCGACGTATCCGGACGTTCGCGTGCCTCCGTGAGCGCCGGTTCGCCGGGTCCCGCCCAGATCCCCGGCCTTGCGGAACGAACAGACATGAGCGACGGGGGAGGATCCAGGGCCCCGTCGAGGGGGCGCGTCGGGCGTGGTGGCGACGAGGCCGTGAGGCGGAGAGCTGAGCTGGGTCAGACACAGCCACCTTGGGGACAGTGGGGCGTGATTCGATCGGTGCGTAGCGGACGATGCTGCCGACGGCCTGCACGAAACCGTGGCCGCGAGGTCGGAGCGATGCCACCTGCGGTAACCGGGGTTGGGCCCATCGTGGCCGCACCGCAGCGAACCGGTGCGCATCAGCGGGGTGGTACAGGGGCGCGCGGAAGGTGCACTCCACTGCCGCTATACCCGGGCTGCCGTAGCCCACTTTGGGAGGGGTTGCTGAAGCCCTGACGAAGCACAACGGGGGTTGTGAAGATCGATTCACATTTATCGAGGCGCGATCGAGGACGGCGGATTGCTGTCGAGACGTCCAGCGGCTTCGGGCGGCGCAGCTCTCGGGTGGGGTATCCGGCCTGGTGGGCGGACCCGTTGATGCCGTGCTGGCTGTGTGGCCGCACCTCTAGACGATCTTTAGATTGCGAATCGGTAACGGAGGGTTCCCTGCGGCGACGTTCTGTTGAACTCTTAAGATCAATAAATGAGGGGGGCTCGTGAAGGTTGTTGTGCGTGTCCGGTGCGCGTTCAGGCAGAGGGCCTGGACCGGTCATTGACCCTGCAGTAGACAGGAGGGGATTCTGCTGCAACCCGACGGGGTCGGCAGAGTCACTCCCGCAGTGCGATTTATGCAGTTGACGCCGCAGCAGTCTGCTTCCTGAGAGCAGTCGGCCGCACTTCAGGGGCGTCGTCATCGGTTGGTGTCTTCGCGCGCTGACCGGCTTGAGGTGAGGTCCCATCATGCATCATCTGCGCGCTGGGCCGGGGTACGTCCTCCTGCCCCTGGACCCGAGGGTCGCCGACAGCGGTCGCACGATGCCTGGCTATGAACCCGAGCAGCAGCACTGGGACTTGCTTGCCGCGGGGAGGTCGAGGACATCGACGCCGTCCGCCTGCAGCAAGTTGCAGGCTCGGACACCCGCAAGCCAAGGGCCGCGAGGATCTCAGGAGTCGATCTGTCGGTGGCTGCGTCTACCCTCTGTGTCAGGTCGGCGGCGTGCAATGTGACGCGCTATCGGGAACATGGGCGATCGGATTCGGGAGCCACGTAAGTGCAGGTCTGGGAGTTGTGCATCGTGGTGTCGGTGGGGGTGGTGCAGTCGTGACGAGGAATCGTGCTGAGTGGGTCCCCGACGCGGGGTTGGTCCGTGAGGTTGACGACCTGTTCGGGCGGGCGATTGATTCGTATCGTGCGAATCCGAACTTGATCACGGAGCACGCCAACCACGAGGAGTCCATACGGGTCGGTGGTTACTCCCACCGAACGCTTCTGGAACTGGTGCAGAACGCGGCCGACGCGATGTCCGGGGCCGCCGAGCACGAGGAGGGAGCCGGGCGGGTCGAAATCGTACTCGACCTTGGCCACCAGACTCTGTACTGCGCGAACGCCGGTCGTCCGTTCTCGCGAAGTGGTCTCACGGCAATCGCTCACGCACACCTCAGTGGTAAGAGAGGCGACGAGATCGGGCGGTTCGGCCTCGGGTTCAAGTCGGTGCTCGCCGTCAGCGATGCCCCGCAGGTCTTCAGCCGATCGGTCTCCTTCGAGTTCAACTCTTCCAAGGCGAAGACGACGATAGCTTCGATCGGGTCGACGGCTAGAAGGTTCCCTATCCTGAGGACCGCAACGCGGATCGATGCCGAGGCCGAGTTCGCCAAGGACCCGATTCTGGCCGAACTCGCGCAGTGGGCGGCGACCATCGTCAAACTGCCGCACGCCTCGAAGTTGGAGAACCTCAAAAAGGAGATCGAGGAGTTCCGCTCAGAGTTTCTGCTCTTCGTCAATGCGGTGCGTCAGGTCCGTCTCCGAGTGATCGGGGCGGACGCAGACTTCGTGACGAGCCACGTGTCACGAGACCTCGGCGACGGCAAGTTCCGGATCGAGCGTCCCGAAGGCGACCACGACGAGTGGTATGTCGAGGACCAGATGCACACCCCCAGTCCTGAGGCGCGGGCTGAGGTTGGTGAAGCGGTGTCGCGTAACCAGGTGAAGGTCACGGTGGCCATGCCGGCGCGCTTCGTCCAGCTGAGAACGGGTGAGTTCTGGTCATACTTCCCGCTCCAGGACAGGACGTCCGCGTCCGCTCTCTTCAATGCCCCTTGGAGCGTCAACGACGACCGAACCACGCTGCTCGAGAATGGGTACAACCGAGAGATTCTCGTGACTCTCTCCGAGATGTTTCTCGATATGTTGCCGAAGGTGTCGTCCGTCGACGACCCGGCGGCGCACCTGGACTACATGCCGGCGCGTGGTCGTGAAACCCACTCGTTCGGCGACGAGATCCTCTGTGCTCATGTCCCGCAGCTCGGGTCCCAGAAGGCGCTGATCCCCGACGCGATCGGTGAACTGCGCACGCCGCCGGAGCTTCGTCCTCTTGACTTCGGTGTCAACGTTGCGACCGAGCGCGATCACGAAGAGTGGATCAAGTCGCCTAACACCGGTGATGATGTGCCGCACTGGCGGTGCTATGTCAGTAATCAGCGTGTGACTCGACTGAGGACGCTCTACTTGTGCAGCGTCTCTCCCGCTTTCGCCGACTCGCGGCCCAGGGACGAGGCGAAGGCGTTGGAGGGGATTCGTAAGAGGGGCATTCAGTCTTGGTTGCGTGAGTGGGCGGAGGGGCCTGACATAGCGTCTGCCGCGAAGGCGCTCGATTTCGTGTTGCTGAACCCCAGGGTCGATGGCGTCAACTCTGCGAAGGTCATACCGACGACGGATGGCATGCGGTCCATCAAGGACCGTGGTCAGGTCTACCTCCATCGCTTGGAGGACATCGACGTCGAAGGTGCGTGCTTCGTCGATCCGGACTTCCTTGCGATCCCCGGCGTCGCGAAGAAACTCGGTGACAAGGGGTTCCGGGACCTCGATCCGCTCGCGAAGTTCGAGGCCAGGATGGCCAAGCTGTCGCCGGAGTCGGAGGGCGAGGAACTCCCCAAGTTCTGGGATGCGGCCAACGACGTGCCCATGGCGCAGGCGCAGAGAGTCGTGGCGAGCAAGAAGGCGAGGGGTGTCAGGGTCCCGGTCCCGACACGCGACGGCGGCTGGGCTTCGCCCGAGCACGTGCTGGACATCGATGGCCTCGGCGATGGCACGCCCGGCCGAGTGTTGGACCCAACGAGGTGCGTTCGTGAGCTCGCGCACGAAGCAGGTGTCATCACCGATCCGGTGGCTTCGTACTCGGTCGAGGACGAGGTCTACTACGGGGACTACCGCCAATACGTGCTGGACGAGCTGAACCGGAGGCTGGGGCCGGGTGAGCGCCTTGTCGAGCAGGTCGAGTTCGACAGGGGCGACGGTCCTGGTCCGTTCTCGGCGCTTCTCATGCTGAAGGATGCGGAGGCTCCTGACCGCGTCCGCGAGCGTTGGACGGAACGGCTTCTCAAACTGGACGAGGTGGGCTACTGGCTCTGCACGGACATCGACACGGGGCTCACTCACCGAGTTCTTTCCCCTGTGCGATGGGCAGTGGACCGAGCCGGGGTGCTGAAGTCGACTCGCGGCTACCGGGTTCCCCGCCGCGTCGTGTCCGCATCGCTTGTCGAGTACGAGGCCCTGCTGCCACTCTTCCGCGGTCCGCGTCACGTCGAAGACTCTCTGGCGCTGCCCAAGGAACTGAACGAAGTTCCGGCAGAAGTCTTGCGTGAAGCGCTCCAGGGGGAGGTCACCTCGCCGATCAAGAACGGTGCGTTGACGGGGTTCGTCCTTACGGCCAGCAGGATCGCGTTCCCGGACGGGCATCCCGTGCTCATCCCCGCCCGGGTGGGACGCGCCATCGAGACGAGGCGGCCCGACGCGGTGTACTTGGCGACGACCGAGGAGGAACGGGAGTTCCTCAGTGTCAGGCAGAAGCCGTACCTCAAGGTGGTCCAGGACGAAGCGGAGCTGCTCGTCGAAGCAGTCGGATGCCGCCGGTTCGAGGACAGCTTCTCCTTCTCGCTGCTGGTCGACGGCCGGCAGGACGAGGAGCGCGTCATCGACTTGTACACCGGACTGCGTTCGACGTTCGTCGAGGACAAGGTCACGAACGCGACTGTGGCGAAGGCCGTCCAGATCACGAAGCGTGTGACCACTGAGGACGGCGTTGAGGACCAGTCGCTCGAATGGCACCTCCAGGGACTGACCCTGGTGGTCCAAGCGGACCTCGACGCGCATCGTGTCCTGCAGATCGTCAACGGGGCATTCGACTTGCGCCTGTCCAACGCCGAGCTGAACGACATCCTTCGGGCACGCGTCGACCAACATCTGGAAACACAACGGCAGGCTGCCAAGGCTGCGTCCGGTGACGCAGAGCGGCTGGCGATCTTCATTGGGGACGACACGCTTAAGGAGAACCTGCCGAAGGGGCTTTGGCAGGCACTCGAGGGGCAGGGCCTGGTGGACGACTCCACGTCCGTCGCGGAGCTCTTCCTGACCGTCTACGGCAGCGACTCGATCAAGCTCCTCGCCCAGGAGTTCAGCTCCGAGGGGTACACGGACGTTCCCACGACGTGGGCGGGTGGAGCATCGACCGTCGCCTGGCTCCGGAAGATGGGGTTCGGCACCAAGTACGCCGGGCGTCGTGGCCGGCACCAGGCCGAGGAGTTCGTCGTGCCCGGTGCCGTGAAGCTCAAGCCTCTGCACGACTTCCAGGAGAAGATCAGCGAGGAACTGCAGGAGGTCCTGACGTCCCGGCAAGTAGACGGTCGCGCACGCAAGGGCATGGTGGAGCTTCCGACGGGAGCTGGGAAGACCCGCGTGGCCACCGAAACCGTATTGCGGCTCTTCGCCGATGGTGACATGAGCGGAACCGTGCTCTGGATTGCGCAGTCGGAGGAGCTCTGCGAACAGGCGGTGCAGACGTTCAGCACCGTCTGGCGTTGGCTCGGTGACGAGCGCCCGTTGACGATCGGTCGACTCTGGAACACCAACGTCGTCCACGAACCCGACACCGAGTTCAGCGTGATCGTGGCCACCGACGCCAAGCTCGATCGGGTCGCCGACACTCCTGAGTATGAGTGGCTGAGCCGGGCCTCTGCGGTGTTCATCGACGAGGCGCACCGGGCCGGCGGGTCGAAGATGTACACGAAGATTCTCAGGTGGCTCGGAGTCGACGGTCGTAGCTGGGAACGGCCTCTGGTGGGCATCTCGGCGACGCCGTTCAAGGGGAGTGGGGATGTCACCGAGCCGACGAAGGAACTGGCGGTTCGCTTCGGGAACCACAAGATGAGCGCTTTCGACGGTAACGCCTACGAGGAGCTGTCGAAGAGGCGCGTCCTCGCCCGGGTCCGACACGAGGTGTTGGACGGTGTGGAAGTTGCACTGAAGCCGGATGAACTTGCACAGGTGCGGTCTCTGCGCAAGCTGGAGCCTCAGGTTCTCGACCGCATCGGCCGGGACCAGGCGCGCATGAGGATTCTCGTGGAGCACATTCTGAGCCAGGATCCGGAATGGCCGATCCTTGTGTTCACGCCGAATGTCCTGTCCGCCCAGGTTCTTGCGGCGACGCTTCGGTACCGGCAGGTCGCGGCCGAGGCGGTCAGCGGTCAGACCGGACGGCAAGCGCGTCGGGAGGTCATCGAGAGGTTCAAGAAGAACGAGATCCGGGTTCTGGCCAACTGTGACCTGCTGATCCAGGGCTTCGACGCGCCTGGCGTCCGGGCGCTGTACATCGCGAGGCCGACGTTCAGCCCCAGCGCGTACATCCAGATGGCCGGCCGCGGTCTGCGTGGTCCTGAGAACGGTGGCAAGGAGGAGTGCCTCATCGTGGACGTCGCCGACAACTTCGGTGCAGTCAACGACTTCCTCGGATTCCGTGCCTACGAGGGCCTCTGGCGAAAGCAGGGAGCATGATCCTCATACCGGACCTCGCCGGCATCGAGACGACGACCACCAGCAGCGCCGAGCGGCGGGTGGCCCGGCTGCTGCGGGCGATCGACGGGCCCCATGACGCGGTCGCCTTCCACTCCGTGAAGCTGCGAAGCCATGCGGTCAAGCAGCAGGCAGAAGCGGACTTCGTTGTGCTCTGGGACGGCGTCGTCATCCTCATCGAGGTCAAGGGCGGGGGCGTCAGGAAGTACGACGGCCTCTGGTACTCCATCGACCGCCACGGTGACTGGAAGAAGTTGCGTGAGTCCCCGATGGACCAGGCGGAATCGGCGATGTACGCGTTGCGCGACATTCTCCACGAGGAAGGCGTCGGTTGGTTCGCGACCGAGGCCGTTGCCCTCACCCCTGACATAGATGCCCCTCCGGCCGCCGTCGAGTGGAAGGGGAGCCACTGGTGGGCCAAGGACCAGATGAGCATCGCCGCGATGACGGAAGCCTTCGAGAGGGTTGCCCGCGAGGCAAGGACCGCCCCCTTCGGAGTCAGGGTTGCCCGTCTTGAGACTCTGCGGGCCCGTCTCTTCGGTGAGTTCACACGGATGCCCGTCATCGATGCGCAGCGGGGCGCCGTGATAGAGGAGCAGAATCGAGCGACCGAAGGTCAGGCCCGAGTCCTGGCCGCGCTCTCTCGGAATCCGAGGATGCTCGTCTTTGGGGGCGCGGGCACCGGAAAATCCCTGGTGCTGGCAGAAGGCGCGAAGCAGGAGGCGGGCGAGGGAAAGTCGGTCCTCATCACCTTTCACTCGCCCGCCCTCGTCGACTTCTTCGGCCCACGGATCGCCGGCAGAAACATCGATCTCCTTCCCTTCGCGGACCTGTCCGGTCACAAGCAGTACGACGTCGTCTTCGTCGACGAGGCACAGGACCTCATGAACGCCGAGGGCATGGACGCACTGGACGCAGTGATCCGAGGAGGTCGCGAAGCCGGCCGGTGGAGGATGTTCCTCGACCCCAACAACCAGGCACGCGTCGACGGCGAATTCGACCCGGATGTGTGCGAGTTGATCCAGCAGGAGGCGCTCCAGTACGAACTGGATCGCAACGTCCGCAACACCCGGGCGATCGTCCACGTCGTACAGGAGTACCTCGGCGCCGATGTCGGAGACCCGGGCATCGTCCACGGTGACCGTGTGGAATGGCGGTGGTCCGACACGACGGCCAAGGTCGCCACGGCCGAGGACGTGGCTCGCGACCTCGTTGCAAACGGGGCCCGCCGCCAGGACATCTGGATCATCAGTGTCTCCGAGGACGCCGAGCCGCGCAGGAGCGAGGCCGGATTCCTCGTGACGAACCCGCGGTTCGCCAAGGGGCTGGAAGCAGAGCACGTCATTGTCTGCGACCTGCCACGGGAATTCGACGACCGGGGACTGGCCGCGTTCTACGTGGCCGTCACGAGGGCGCGGGTCACGCTCCACGTGGTCGCGTCCAAGGACGACAAGAAGCGGCTCCAAGATCTTCTTCGAAAGAAGGTTGGCAAGTGAACCTCACAGTGGCCCAGAAGGAGGCCCTGCAGCATCTCCGAGCCTCCTACGTGGGGCCTGAGGCGGGAGACGAGGAGGTCACGGCGAACTTGCCTCACCGGCAGTACGCCGTCGGCATGCTGTTCCCGGTCGAGGCCGCGGCCGGCCAACCTCATGACGGCGGGGACGCGGACGAGGAGGTCTCCGCCGATGTTCCCGACGGCGATGTCGAGGAGAATGGCGCCGCACCCCCACTGGCCGAGGACTGGAGACCCTCGTCCGTCGCGATCTCCTTCGTCACCAACGGCGACTCCGTCGACGTCGACTTCACGTGCGGCACGTACGCCATTGTCGAGGGGGACGGGCCACCGAGGTGGCGGCGTACCCCCTTCTCCGCCGATGACCTCGTTCTCCGGCGGGACGACGGGCCCAAGCAGTTCGCCGTGGCCGGTGTTTCGGTCGAGGTCGGGGCACGTTGGCGTGACTTCCAGGGTGACTCTTTGGTCACTGTGCACGTGCGGGTCATGACCGAATCCACGGGTGACGACCGACTCGACATACCACTCATGCTGTTCCAGGTCCAACTGGCCGTCACTCCTTCCGCCGGCGCGGAAATCCTGGAGTACGACACGACGCGTTCGTTCGACACCGACCCGGAAGCCGCCGAGCTACGTCTGCGCTACCGCAAGCGAAAGGTCTACGCGGTCGGGCACGGTATGGCCGCGGACTGGGAGCTCACGGCGGACCGTTGCACCAAGGCCTTCCTCGATCCCGTACCGGCCTTCGTGGTGCCCGCCGTCGAGACCACGGGGTTCGACGAGGGGACGACCGAGGCAAGGGCCTTGGAGTTGAACCACCTCCAGCAGATCGACACGGATCCCGAATCGGTCCTTCGATCGCTGGACGCATTCGTCGAGGCATTCGCCGGCTGGGCTTCCCAGCAGCTGGAACGAGCAGAAGCCTTCGGCGACGACAAGGTCGTGGCCGTCCGAATCGCCAGGCGTTCGCAGGACGCCGTCGACAGAATGAGGGAGGGCATCGACCTCCTTCGCGCACCAGGACGGCGGGACCTTCGAACGGCCTTCTCGCTCGGCATGGCCGCCATGCGTCTCCAGCTGCGGCAGGCGTCGATCAACGACGGAAAGGCGGAGGACCAGGTACCGGAGCCGCAGTGGCGCCCATTCCAACTCGGCTTCCTGCTCGTATCGTTGGCATCCACCGTTGACGAGACGCACAAGGACCGGGACCTCGTAGACCTCATCTGGTTCCCGACCGGCGGTGGCAAAACCGAGGCGTATCTGGGCCTCGCCGCGATCGAAACCTTCCACCGGCGGCTCGCTCATGGAATGGCCGGTGGGGGAACCGCCGTCATCACCCGCTACACCTTGCGGCTCCTGACCTCTCAGCAGTTCCAGCGTGCTGCGGCGCTGGTCTGCGCGATGGAGAAGCTGCGGGCCACGGACGAACGGGCGAAGGGAATGGTGCCGTTCTCGATCGGCCTGTGGGTCGGCAACGAAGTCACCCCCGGCACGCGTGGAGAGGCGCGTGACGCACTCAAGCGTCTTCAGAAGGCCACGCGTCCGGAAGAGGCGAACGAATTCCAAGTCGAGAGCTGCCCATGGTGCTTGACGCCGTTGGTGCCGAAGCTCAGGAGCGACAAGCCTCAGGACTACGGCATGCGCTTGGAGGGCACGGACGTCGTACTCCACTGCGTCGACAAGTCGTGCGAGTTCGCCGACAAACTGCCGCTCGCGGTCGTCGACGAGGTGCTGTACGAGGAACCCCCCACGATCCTGCTGGCCACCGTCGACAAGTTCGCGCGTCTGCAGTTCAGGCCGGAAGCCGGCAAGCTGCTCGGCCTCGGAACCATCTTCAAGCAACCATCCATGATCATCCAGGACGAGCTGCACCTGCTCTCGGGGCCTCTCGGGACCACCGTCGCCGTCTTCGACGCAGTGATCCAGCTCCTGCTGAGCCGGTCGGGCTCCATCCCCAAGATCGTGGCTTCGACGGCCACCATCCGTGCGTCCGAGGAACAGGTGGAAGGACTGTACGGGCGTGAAGTAGCCCTGTATCCGCCGTCAGGACTCGACGACGACCGGACCTTCTTCTCCCGCCCCGTGGAGAGCGGAGAAGGACGTCTCTACGTCGGCCTCATGCCACAGTCGGTCTCGCAGCCGTCGGCCGTCATCGCCGCCGTCACCCCCATGGTGGAGATGCCGGAGGCGCTCGCCGCCCGCGCTCCGTCCGCCGCGTCACGGGACGCGTACTGGACGCTGGTCATGTACCACAACAGTCTTCGTGAGCTCGGGCGTACCGGAACGCTAGTCGTCGACGACGTCAACGGCCGTCTGGAGCCTCGCGCCGAAAGGCTCGGCTTCCCCCTGCGACAGGTCAGGGCAGAGAAGGTCCTGGAACTGACGAGCCGTCGCGGAGCCGAGGAACTGCCGAACGATCTTCGCGCGCTCCGGGTCAGGGCCGACGAGTCGTCGGAGGCCGTCGACGTGGTCCTCTCGTCGAACATGCTCTCCGTAGGCATCGACATTCCGAGGCTCGCGCTGATGCTCATGGTGGGGCAGCCGAAGACCACGGCCGAGTACATCCAGGCCACCAGCCGCGTCGGACGTGGAGACACGAAAGGCGTCGTCGTCACCCTGTTCCGGTCGAGCAGGGCCCGGGACCGGTCGCACTTCGAGACCTTCCGCGGCTACCACGAGGCTCTCTACCGGAGCGTGGAACCCACGAGCGTCACGCCGTGGTCGTTGGCCTCACGCGACCGATCGCTCGCCGGCGCGCTCGTGGCACTCCTGAGGCAGTCCTTCACCGCGCTCGCCCCGAACGACGCGGCAGGTCGGCTTGACCTCAAGGACGACAGGCTCCGCGAAGCGGTCGATCGACTCGTGGACAAGTTCCTCGGCTATGTGACGCGTGCCGACAGCCTTGAAGCGGCAGAGACGCGCTCCGCGGTGTGGAGCCTTCTGCAGGACTGGGACCGTCGGGCGGCACAAGCACGCGAGTCGGACGAGCCCCTGTACTACCAGCGCACGAAAAAGGATCAGGCAGCTCTGTTGAAGAAGTTCGGTCAGCCCGGCGAAGGGTGGCTCGTCGGAGACTCGATGAGGTCCGTGGAGCCCAACGTGGCAGTTGAGGTCCAGGAGCCGCAGGAGGAGGTGCACCGTGGAGAAGATCAGGCATGACCTGCGTCTCTCCGAGACGATCTCACCATTCGGTGTGGGAGCGATCGTCGATGTCCGCGGCGAGTCCCTCATGGCGCCGGACACGTCCTGGTGGGACAAGAAGTTCGCCCACGAGATCAGCTGTGAGCGTCTGATGGCCCGCCTTGGTGCCGGCGTCCTGAGACAGCCGCCAGCGCATGCGGGTCGTACCGGCAAGGACACCCCCGCGCTGCCGTACTGGCGCTTTCCCGCGTGGCGGTTCTGTGAGCGTTGCGACAAGCTCTCGAAGTTGACCGGGAAGAAAAAGGGCAAGTGGAGCAACACCTGCGAGTGCGGCGGTGTGCTCGTACCGATGCGATACATCGCCGTCTGTGAAAAGGGCAGCCATGCTCAGGACATCAACTGGTTCCAGTGGGCACATCGTGGACGTGCGGCGAGTTTGAACGATGCGGTCCGCTTCTGCCGTGACTACAAATCGCTCAGGTTCCACAAGCTGGCCACCCGTGGCGAAGGCCTCGCGGCACTGGTGGTGAAGTGCTACGGGTGTGGGAACGAGCGCAAGCTCGCGGAACTCGTGACGAAGGGGGCTCTGCACCGGGACGGGATCCGTTGCGCGGGACGGCAGCCCTGGGAACCGGAAGACTCCGTCAAGAAGCCTTGCCCGTACGAGCTGGTCGCCGTGCAGCGCGGTGCCACGGGTAACTACATCGCCGAGCGGATCTCGGCTCTCGACATCCCGGAAGAACGTCCGCAGTCCGCAGAAGCAGCCGACAAGATCCGCGGGCACGTGTTCTTCGAGAAAGTCGTGACAGACAACGGCGGACCTCTGTCAGAGCAGGTGGCGCAGTGGATCGCCGACGATCTCGGAGTGACGCCGGAAACAGTCCTCGCCGTGGCGGCCGGGGAGGAGACCCCGCCGGACGAGATGCTGCTCGACCTCAAGGACGGCGAGTGGGCGGCGTTCCTGAAGAAGCTGCACAGCGGGCGTGACGGTACGGGAAGCGACTTCGTTGTCGACGGGCGAAGCCTCGAAGGCGTCGCAGGACCGCAGAGTCTGCTCAGCAAGATCAGCGGTATCGGGCAGGTGCGTCGGGTCCGTGAGGTCCGTGCTCTGCGAGGATTCCGGCGCCACGATGCGGAAGCGGCGATGATCAACGCCGATCTCGGGCCGGACCAGCGGCGTTGGCCCACCTACCCGGCGATCGAGCTGTTCGGGGAAGGGATCTTCCTGCGGTTCGACGAGGAGAAGCTCGCCGCATGGGAGGCACAGCCGGGGGTGCAGGCACGAGCCGGCATCCTCAAGACGCGTAGGGCCGACTCTCCCTGGGCCGGCCGCCTCGATGTGCCGGAACCCAGGTACATCGCCCTGCACACGCTGGCGCACCTGCTCATCCGGCGACTGGCGTTCGCAAGCGGCTATGCGTCTGCTGCGCTGCAGGAGCGGATCTATGCGAACTCCGACCGTACGGACAAGACCGCCGGGATCTTGATCTACACCGCAGCGGGGGACGCCCAGGGGACCCTCGGTGGCCTTGTCAGGCTCGGGGATCCCGAGAAGTTGATCCCGCTCCTTGTGGCAGCCCTGGACGATGCGGACTTCTGTTCCAACGATCCGGTCTGCATCGAGAGTGACCGGCAGGGAGCCTCGCACCTGAACCTCTCGGCCTGCCATGGTTGCTCCCTGGTGAGCGAGACCTCGTGCGAGACCGGAAACCGACTGCTGGATCGACAGCTGGTCCTGGGCGGGAGTGACGTAAGTGGACTGCTGGACGACCTGCTGCCGGAGATCCGCCAGCCCAAGTGATGCTCTTCAACGCTCTACGGCCCCCGGAGCCTGTCAACGCGATCAAGGCAGGTGAAGTGTTCTATCGCTGTGCTGGGATCGTTTGATCGTCCGGTCTGGGTTCGTCGGGTTCGTCGGGCTTGTTGATCCAGGCGGCCTCGGGGAGTTTCGGCGGCTCGGGGGCCTTGCGGACGAAGCGTTCGGGGTGCTTCTCGTAGACGCTGGCGAGAACGTCGGCGCGCATCTCGCGGAGCTGATCGGCGAGGTGGAAGTGCACATCGAACGGGGTGTGCATGGCTATGCCGGAGTGTCTGTGCTCCAGGTTGTACCAGTCGAAGAACCGCTCGCACCAAGAACGTGCGTCCTCGATACAGCCGAACCTGTCGGGGAAGTCGTGCCGGTATTTGAGGGTTTTGTACTGGCTCTCCGAGTAGGGGTTGTCGTTTGAGGTTTTCGGTCGGGAGTGCGACTTGGTGACGCCGAGGTTCGACATCATCTGCGCGACGTTCTCGGCGACCATCGGCGAGCCCCGGTCGGAGTGGATCGTCAACTGGCCGTACTCCACTTGGTACTTGGCGATCGTGGAGGAGAGGAACTGCTCGGCCAGTTCCTTGTTCTCGACCGTGGCGAGCATCCAGCCGGTGGTGTAGCGGCTGTAGATGTCGATGATCGTGTAGAGGCAGTAGTAGCTGCCCCTGACGGGGCCCTTCAGTTTGGTGATGTCCCACGACCAGACCCGGTTCGGGCTCTCGGCGACGAGTTCGGGCTTCTTGCGCGGAGGGTGGGTGGCCTGCCGGCGCCGCTCGCGGACCTCGCCGTGCCGGCGCAGGATCCGGTACATCGTCGACTCCGAACACAGGTAGACGCCCCGGTCCAGGAGGACCGCGTAGATCTCGGCGGGAGCCATGTCGACGAACTCCTCCGAGCGGAGCGTTTCCAGGACCCGCGCCTCCTCGGCCGGAGCGAGCGCACGGGGATGACGCCGCCGCTCCCGCCGGGGCGGCCGGGCCGGAGCCGGGCTCTGGCGATGGTGGCGGTAGTAGGTTGCCCGGCTCACACCGAGCGCCCAGCACGCCCGCACCCGGCCGACTACGCCAGTGAGCTCCTCCAGGGCCTCGGTGCGAGCGGCCTCGAATACCGTGCCCGCCACCGGATCCTGGCCCTCGGTCCCCGTGTCCGTGTCCGTGTCCGTGTCCGTGTCCGTGTCCGTGTCCGCAGTGAGGATCACCAGCTCTCGCCGTTCGTGGCCGTGGCGCCGCCCGTGGCGAGCTGGTCGAGCAGCGCGGAGAGTTTTCCCTGCACCTCGATGACGGTGCGGGCCTTGCCCAACTCGGCTTGCAGCCGGGCGTTCTCCGCCTCCAGCCGCTTGATCTCCTTGTCCCGCGGATCGGTCTTCGGCCGCCCGGCGGGCGCGGCGAGGGCCGCCTTCGCACCCTTCTCCCGCTGCTGCCGCCAGTGAGTGATCAATGACGAGTACAGGCCCTCCCGGCGCAGCAGGGCACCCTTGCCCTGCGGGTCGAGCGTCTCGTACTCGGCCAGGATCCTCGCCTTGTACTCCGCGGAGTACCGGCGCGGCCCGGTCGAACGGGGTTCTACCTGCGGATCAGGGGTCCCGGGGTCGTTGATGCTGGCCACCTGGGGTACTACTCCTTCTCCGCCCTCGGTCATCGACTCAATGAATCGTACGGTATGCCCGCCTCACACCACTTTGACAGAGAGGGCCCGTAGCAGGACGCTTAGGGCCGCAGAGCGGCCAGCCTTGACTGTCGCCGGACAGGTTGTACGAGCTGACGTCAATCGGCAGTCGATCGCTTCCTAAAACTCCGCAGTATTGATCAGTCCGACTGGGAGAACCCCGACGAGGTTCGCTTTGCTGGACGCGGTGTCCTGGGCGGCCCTTCTGGCTGCGGTGTGCGACCGGCGAGACCGCGGGCTATCCGGTGTGATCGGGTGCGGCTGACCGGTGCGGGACTGCCGCCGTTCGCCCGACGCCGACGGGCGCCTGCTCCGCATGGCCGCCCACCAGCTGGCGCAGCCTTTCCTGGGTTTGGGGGTCGGTGGAGTACACGACGGTGCCGACCATGCCCCGGGTCAGCAGCACCTTGTAGGTGTTGCGGATCAAGCGGTCGACGTCGGCGTCCGGCGTCGCCTTCTTGAAGACGGGGTCCTTGGACGCGGTGCGGTCAGTGACCCAGCGGCCTTGGCGCCAGAGGAGGTCGGGGCCGATGATGACGCCGGACCAGTCGTACTCGAAGCCCTGGGCGGTGTAGACGCAGCCGATCTGTCCGAAGCCGGCCGGGTCGGTCGCCCACAGCGCGGCCGGGGGCGCGCCGGAGACGGAGCGCTCCCCGCGCAGGTTCCAGGGTCGTGCCCAGTCGCCGATGACGACATCGGCCGCAAGCGGCTCGCCCGGCTTGGGCTCCGGGGACCAGCGCCAGCAGTAGCCGGCCGACATGCGCGCCCCGTAGCCCTGGGCGCGGCGTGCCTGAAGGAACGCCTCCATCTCCTGCGGGCTGTCGGCGACCAGCAGCCACATCCGGTCGTCGGGCTCCCAGACGAGAGGGCCGCCGGGCTCAAGGCCCAGTAGGCGCACCACCCAGCGCAGGTAGGCGTCGCTGCCCCCGCAGCGGAACTGGCTCTCCAGCGGCACCACATGGCAGTCGAGGCCCTTGGCCGCCGCGGCCGCCTTGATCTCCTCTACCGTGCCCATCTCGCCAGGACGCACGACTTGGTGCTCGTCCAGGAGGAACACGGGGACGCGGGCGACGTCGATGAGCTCGTCGATCTGCCGCCGGCCGGTGCGGTGGGCGGCGGGGGTGTAGCGGTTGGCGGAGGTCTCCCGGATGCGGTGGGCCTCGTCGCAGATCAGGACGTCGAGCGTGTTCTTCTCGGCTGTCATGAAGCTGTTGAAGTACTTGAACAGCTCCTGCACCTCCCGTTTGCGGCTGCCGGCGACCTTGCGCATCGTCTTGGTGAACGACTGCGACCCGGTGGCGTGCAGGGCCGGCACTCCCTGCCGGTACAGCTCCCCGAGCAGGGACAGCGCGATCACGCTCTTGCCGGTCCCGGGGCCACCGGTGACGACCACGACCTCCTTGTGATCGGACGTCTTCGCGCGGCGCACCGCGTTCAGCACCATGCGGTAGGCGACCTGCTGCTCGTCCAACAGCACGAACTGCTCCCGCTCCCGCACCTCCTGGGCCGCGACCGCCATCAGCTGCTTCGACGGCACCGTCTTCGCCGCCAAGAGCTCGTCGGCGGCGCGGGCACCCGACTGCCGGTCGCTGAGCCTGGCCCGCAGATAGTCGAGAAACTCGCCGCGCTGCTGGCCGGTGAACAACTGACCCCGCTCGTTGTTCTCGACGGCCCGCAGACCGCCCACGCCGAACTCGGTGGCGTTGTGCAGGTAGGCCACGCCGTGGACCCGCTGGGGATGCTCGGCCACCGCACCGTTGAAATTCACGAGGTACTCGCAGTAGCGGCGTACCTGCTCGATGGGATTGAGGACCGCATGCGTATAGGCGTCGACGCGGCACAGCTCCGCATCGTCCTCGTCCGGCTCGGCCTGGCTCCACTGCTTCAACTCGACCACGACGTAGGACGGGTCGCCCGTGACCGGGTGCACCCCGGCCAGGACGGCGTCGGCGCGCTTGCTGTTGAGCGGCAGCGCGTACTCCAGCATGACCTCCACCGCCCCCAGCCCCGCGTCATTGAGCGCACTGGCCAAAGCGGGGATGCTGCGCTCCCAGGAGCGCATCTCCGAGGTACTGGGCCGGTAGCCGTGCATGTGGACGAACTGCTCGGTGAGGTGGAGGTAGAGCGAACCGTCGAACCCCATGGCGGCGACCGATTGAGCAGACGCGCGGAACAGCAAGGACTTCCCCCAGGCAGCACGAAGTGACTCGTGCGGGTGGGGGCATGTCCGTTAAGACTCCACCGGGGTGGAGCGGAAGCCCGTCGGGCCGCGTTGACGAGGTGATCGAGACTACCTGCTGCCTCGGACAGCCAGGCCCCCCAGCCTCAAACGGTGGCCCTTGGCCGGCCTCAGCCGTCGCCGCCGGTGGAGCGAGCGTGAGGCGGCGATGCCGCACGCCGCCCAAGGCGCTCGGGTTTCCGCGAAGTGGCCCTCTGGCGGGGAGCGTGCAGCAGGTCACGCAGGAGGGTGTTGAACTGTGGTCCGCGCTTCATCTCCTGGCCCTTGGGCGCTTCCTACCACTCGGAGTACAACCACCACCGGCTGCCGCTGCGCGACCGCACCCCGTGGAACATCGCCGACCGCTCCGGCGACCCCCGCGTCCTGGAGATCTCCCGCAGGTATGCCCACCTGCGCGAGCGCCTGGTGCCCTACCTGGCACAGGAGGCCCACACGGGTTTGGCACAGGGCAAGCCGCTGATGCGCGCCCTGTTCTTCGACGACGCCGCGGACAAGCGCATCTGGGA
>NZ_JBIARC010000066.1:0-43392 GCF_042889625.1 Streptomyces sp. NPDC002573
GCACATGGACGATCAACCCAGCCACCGCATAGACCGAGGGGCCACCCGGCCCACGGCCGGGCAGCCCCTCAGCAAGATCTTCATGAGTCTTCTAGGCCGCGACCACGGCGTCGACGATCATGCGGGTGACGCCGTCGAGGCCTCCTTCGGCCAGCGCCCTGCGCTGAAGCTCCGCGCCCGTGCCCCGTTCCAGCAGACGGTGCACCAGCGAGGTCACCTCCCGGGTGTCTCCGTACGCCTCCAGCGCGGGGCCGACATGCTCCAGCAGCCCCTGCACCACCTCGTCGGCGGGACGGCGCCGGCCGCGCAGGTCGATCAGGTCCCCGCTCAGCCCGTGGCGGGCGGCCTGCCACATCGCCGCCCGTACGAACTCGCCCTCGTCCCGGGGCGCCGTGCCGCCCGCCGCGGCGTCGCGCATGGCGGTGTCGGCGAGGGCGCGCATCAGGCCCGCGAACATCACGGCGTCGTCCGCGAACAGCTGGACGTCCAGGCAGCGGATCTCCACCGTGGGGTAGTTGTCGGACAGCCGGGCCTGCCAGTACAGCTGACCGGTGTCGCTGATCACGCCGGTCGACAGCAGTCGCCCCACACGCCGGTCGTAGTCCGCCTCGTCGGCGAAGTACGGCGGCACGCCGCTGACCGGCCAGCGGTCGAAGACGATGGTGCGCCAGCTGGCGAACCCGGTGTCGTGCCCCTCCCACAGCGGGGAGTTCGCCGACATGGCCGTCAGTGTCGGCAGCCACACCCGCAGGCGGTTGAGCACCTCGACGCCCATGTGGCGGTCGGGCACGGCGACATGCACATGCATGCCGTTGACCATCTGCTCGGCCACCAGCTGAGGGGCCTGCCGCTGCATCTCCCGGTAGCGGGCCTTGTCGGTGACGGGCACGGGCAGCCCCTCCGCCGGTGGCGGCGTCCCGCCGGCCATGACCCGGCAGCCGCAGGCCCGCGCCGCCCCCGCCGCCGCGTGCCGCAGACGCCGTAGATGCCCGTCGACCTCTTCCAGCGTGGCGCACACCGGGGTGGCCACCTCGATCTGCGCCTGCAGCAGCTCCGCCTGGATCTCCGCGTCGGCGACGTAGGGCGCCAGTCCGGCGGCAGCCCGCACCTTCGCTCCCCGCGCCGCCAGCCGGCCCGTGACCGGATCGATCAGCAGGTACTCCTCTTCCACACCGACCGTCGTCATCGCCGACCTCTCCCTCGCCCCTCGTGCCCGCGCACCAGGGCGCGGAGGACGGGCCCGCAGCGCTCCGGGCGTGCGACACGCCCGTCACCGGGCCGCCCCGTCTGCCCGAGGGTGCGCAGAACAAGTTCCGCGAGCGGACCGGATCAAACCGGGCCGCGTGGCGGCGGCGCAGCGGCTTCGCGCCGGGTGTGGCCACGACGGATCCGGCGGACCGGTCCCACGGTCCCGATGACGGCCCGGGAGGAGTCCCGCGCGAGCCCGCTCAGGGACACCACTGCCCGCACAGGCGGAAGAACTCCTCCTCGGTGCCCGTGAGCCCCGCCTCCGCCAGGGCCCGGTCCGCCTCGGCCAGGGCGGCGGCCGGGACCACGGGTGGTCGGCGTGGATCCGGTGGCCCGTCGAACGCCGCTCGTACGGTGTGGAGGAGGCGCAGATAGGCCTGCACGGCGGCGCGTTGGCGGTCGGTCAGTACGGCGGTCTGCATCGGTTGCTCTCCCCGGTTCGGCCGCGCGGCCCGGCAGGGCGTGCGGCGGTACATGCACGGTGCACGCCCCTCGTCCGCGGCCGGTCGCCGCGCCCAGCGGTGGCGCACCCCCAGCTTGCCGCCCGCCACTGACAATCCCGGTGCCGATGCCACGGGTTCGCCCGCTCAGCGGAGTCGAAACCTTCCCGGAAACCCGTGCGTCGCGCAGCGCTAACTCCTCCGCACAGGACGCGGAATGCGGACGAGAGGAGTCAACACGCCACGGCGGGACGGGGAGACAGAACGCGGTTTGTCCGGCATGCTCGCCGTTGTCCCTGTGCCTCTGTGCCAGAGGTCGGTTGAGGACCACGGAGAAGTGACTACTGTGGCGATCCGGATGTTCCACGGGCCGTGCCGACCGGCCACCGTCCCGTCGCGGGCGGGCGCCGGGCGGCATCGGACACCGACGTCGAAGAACGGGGAGTGACGACGTGAAGACCAGGCGCGAGAAGAGGATGAAAGAACTCAGCGCCGAACTGCTCACCCGGCTCGGTCAGGCCGCGCCGGGTGACGACGACGAGATATTCGCGGCGCTCGGCGGCATCCTCACCGGTCTGCGCGGTCGTCCGGTGGTGCTGAAGCGGACCACCTTTCCGCCGGGCACCGCGAGCGGACTCTGGCTCGACCTGGAGGACATGGACATTGTCGCCGTCCGGGACGACACGACCAACAGCGAGCACGAGCACGTCATCCTGGGCCATGAGATCTGGCACATGTTCGAGGGGCACTGCGGGGCCCACATCCCGGCGGGCCGCGCCGCCGCGCGGGCCCACAGCTTCCACGCCGGCGCCGTGGACGACGTGGTCAGCCGGCTCCTCGCCTCCCGGGACACGCGGCTCGGCGGGCTCGGCGAACCCCAGCTCGGCGTCGCCGCCCGCACCCGCTTCGACGACCGGCACGAGGCGGAGGCCGAGATGTTCGGTCTGCGGCTGGGCACGGACCTGCGCACCTTCCGCAGGACCCATTGGCGCGCCGACCTGGGCCAGGTGGCCGGACGGATCGAGGACTCGCTGGGCAGAGGTCTCTGGGTCTGAGTCGTGGACGGTCGGATCTACTACCTGACGGCCCTGCTCCTGTGGAGCGGCCTCGCCATCAGGATCCCCAGACTGCTGCACAGGCGGCGCGACCCCGCGCTGGTGTCGCTGTGCGCGGTCGTGCTGTCGGCCGGGATCTCCTTCACCCTGTCCGCTCCCGCCAGCGTCGCGGCCGTCAACCATCTGACGGGGGTCCCGAACATCGCGGCGCCGCTGGTCTACACCGTGGTGACCGCGTTCAGCGCCGCCTGCCTCGTCGTCATCGTCTACTGGCGCGGGGGCGAGCCGGAGCACGTACGCCGGGTGGCCCGCCGTTGGCTGACCGGCTACGCCGTCGTCATCGTCGCCCTGTGGGTGCTGTTCGCGGTGGGCGACGCACCCGTGGAACGCCGGACCGACCTGGACACCTACTACGCCACCACCCCCGGCCTCGCCGAGATGATCACCCTGTATCTGCTGGCGCATCTGGTCGCGGCGTTCACCACCACGACGCTGTGCTGGCGCTGGTCCCGGAAGGTGACCGGCTGGACCCGCAAGGGCCTGACGGTCCTCGTGCTGGGCTGGCTGCTCAACGGTGTCTTCGGGATGGTCAAACTGGCCGCCGTGGCGGGCCGTTGGACCGGGCGGCACTGGGACGGCCTGAGCACCGACCTCGCCCCCGGGGTCGCCGCCGTCGCGGCCGCCCTCGTCACCGTCGGCTACGCCCTGCCGCTGGTGGGCCCGCGCATCGAGAGCGTCGCCGCCTACGCCCGGCTGCGACCGCTGTTCAAACTCCTGGTCGACCCCGCCGACAAGCGGTACTGGGTGCCGCTGTCCTGGCGGTCGCTGGGCGACATCGACCTCCGACTCACCCAGCGGGAGACCGGCATCCGCGACGGCATCACCCGCCTGGAACCCCGCTTCGACGACCGAGTCCGAGAACGCGCCTACCACCGGGCGGTCTCGTCCGGGGCGAGCGCCCCGGAGGCCGAGGCGATCGGCGCCGCCGCCATGGTGGTCGCCGCCACCCGGTCCTGCACGCCGGACGACCCCTCGCCCGGCGCATACGGTCCCACCGCACTCGACGGCACCCTGGGCGACCTCGTCCGGGTCTCCCAGGCCGTCCACACCCTCATCGTCACCGACACGCTGCACGCGGACGGCAGGCCGGAGAGCCGCCAGACATGAACTTACGCACCCAGGCGTCCCCCTGTCAGACACCCCCGGGGGCCGCCGCGCCATGAAGGCCAACCTCGGTTTCTACATCGCCGGCGGGCTGCTGCTCCTGGCCTGCCTGCTCAAGTTACCCGCGCTGATCCGTGCCCGTGGCCGGGACTGGCTGCTGTCCTCGATCTGCGCCCTGCTCCTGGTCGGATCCGGGGTCCTGTTCACCTCGGCCCCCCAGACGATCATCCTGGTCAACCGGACCACCGGGGTGTCCAACTTCTCCGCCCCGCTGGTCTACTGCGCGCTCACCGGTTTCTCCGCGGCCTCGGTCGTGCTCGTCCTGAACTGGCGCGGCGGCTCGGACAAGGGCCACACCCGGCGCCTGTCCCAGTGGATCATCGCGCTGTATCTGCTCGTGTGGGTACTGATCATCACCCTGTACGTGCTCGGCGACGCCCCCGTGGAGCGGCGCACCGACTTCGACGTGTACTACTCCGGCACGCCCTACATCCGCGAGATGATCCTGCTGTACCTCCTCGCCCACGGTCTGGCCTCCTACGTGTGCAGCCGTCTGTGCTGGCGCTGGTCGCGCGATGTGCACGGCACCATGCGGATCGGCCTGCGCGCCCTCGCCCTCGGCTATCTGATGCACTACGCGGGCTACGACGGGGCCAAACTCGTGGCGATCGGCGCCCGTTGGACAGGGCACGACTGGGACTTCCTGGCCACCGGTGTCGCGCCCAGCATGGGCCAGCCCAGCGCCCTGCTCGTCGCGGTCGGCTTCATCCTCCCGCTCGTCAGGCGCCGCAGCGAGGACGCCGTACGGTACTGGCAGCTCGGCCCGCTCGCCCGGACGCTGAGCGCGGTCCCCGGCGCGCCCGGCCTCACCCAGCTGCCTCTGCCCTGGTGGACGCCCGACTTCCAACTACGGCTGACGCAGCGGCAGACCTACATCTCCGACCGCATCGTGGCGTGCCGGACCTGCTTCGACCGCCGGACGTGGAACGAGGCGCACGCCGCCGCCCTCGACCGGGGAGCGGTCGCACAGGTCGCCGACATCATCGCCGAGGCGGCGATGATCGCCGTCGCCGTCGACCGGTACCGGGTCGTCGGCGACGAGCCCTCGACCGGAGGGGAGCCCGCCGGTCCGTTCTTCCCGCCGCCGACGACCGGCGACCTCGCCCGGCTCTCCCGCGCCCTGCGGACCCGCGTCGTCAAGGACGTCCGCCGAGGCCGCCGGGTCCGCCCCGAACAGGCCCCGACGTGACCCCGGGAGCCGCCCCGACGGGGGCGGTCAGTCCTCCTCGCCGAGCGGCGCCGGATCCAGCGCCGCCTTGCGCTCCCGCTCGGTCAGCGGCGGGCCGTCGAGGAGCGGCTTCTTCCGGCCGAACCACACCAGGGCGAGCATGTCGGGCATCAGCAGCCGGGCCGGGGACGCCTCCATGCTCATCACGTCCAGGAGGATCCGCAGCGCCCGCGGGTTGCGCGCTCCGGCGTCGACGGCCCGGTCCACGAAGGCGGCGAGCGTCGTCTCCAGCCGGGTCGGCGGCTGGTCACTGGCACCCGGGTAGAACACGTCCTGGCCCACGGCCAGGCTCCAGGCGTTCTCGACGGGACGCGCCGCGGCCTTCTGGATGCGCCGGGCCGTCCCGGGAGCGGTGAGGTGCTGCCTCTCCAGCACACCGCGCAGGGCGAGCACACTCAGCGCCGAGGCGCTCAGCCCATGGCCGTAGACCGGGTTGTAGCCCGCCATGGCGTCGCCGAGCACGGCGAAGCCCTCCGGCCAGCGGGCCGCCTTCTCGTAGTAGCGCCGCTTGTTGGCGGTGCTCCGGGTGGTGACGACGTCCGTGAGGGGTTCGGCGTCGGCGAGCAGCTCGCTGATGACGGGGTGGGGCAGAGTGCGGGCGAAGTCCAGGAACGCCTCGTTGTCCGCGGTGGGCTGCCCGCCGCGGGTTCCGGCGAGGGTCACGAGCCAGCGCCCGCCCTCGATGGGCAGGATGATGCCGCCGCGGCCGGGGGCCTGCCAGGGGTCGGCCTGGACGTTGACGATGGGATAGCCGTCGGCGGTGCGTCCGGGGGCACGGTAGAGGCGGCTGGCGTAGGCGAGGCCCGTGTCGACGGTGCGCTCGGCGACCGCCGGGAGGCCCAGTTCCCGCAGCCACACGGGAGCCCGGCCGGCCCGTCCACTGGCGTCGACGACCAGGTCGGCGGTGAGGGTGCTCGTCGCGTCCGCCGACCGTACGCGTACCCCGCTGACGCGGTCCGCGCCGCCCTCCAGGGCGAGCGCCTCGGTCCCCGGCCGCAGGGTGATCCGGGGATCCTCGAGGACCCGCTCCCGTACGACGGCGTCGAGCAGATCACGGCTGCACAGCAGATTGACATGGCGGCTGTGGGTGAACCGGCGGAACCACTGGCCCGAGGGGGCCTTGGACACCAGGTCGGTCATGATGTGCGCCTTGCGGGCGCCACGCGCGACGAGCCGGTCGACCACGCCGGGCAGGAGCTCCTCCAGGGCCTTCACCCCGCCCGACCACAGGATGTGGGCGTGACGGGCCTGCGGAAGCCCCTTGCGGGGGGCAGGGCCGTCCGGCAGCAGGTCGCGTTCGACGACCGTGACATCGGCGTGCCCGGCGAGCACCGACGCGGCGAGCATGCCCGTCATGCCCCCGCCGATGACCACCGCGGTGCGGCGGGGGGCAATTCCGTCAGACATGGCCTGGCACTCTTTCTGTCGCGGGGCGGAACATTGGGGGTGGGCGGCGGTCGGTCACGGGCGCAGTCGGGACGTCTGGTCGACGAGCCCGCGCAGGACGGACACATGGGCCTCGTCGCCGCCGAGTTCGTCCAGGAGACGGTACGCCGTGTCTCGGAACTCCCCGAGGTCCTTCTCGCAGTAGGCGAGGGCGGACGGGCCGAGGAGGAGGGCGGCGAGATCCGACCGGGCCTCGTCTGACGTACGCGCGCCGGCGTGCAGGGCCAGGATCCGCTGCCGCTCGCCGGGCGACGCCTCCTCCAGGGCGCAGGCCAGCGCGTAGGTCACAGTGCCGTTCAGCAGGTCCTCGTGGCGGCCCGAGGCGAGGTCCTCGTAGTCGTTGAAGATCTGCCACAGAATGCCGAAGACATCACCGAACTCCCGCCACAGGCGGATCCGTTCGGTCCGCGCCCCGGACAGGATCGCGGCCATCGCCGTGATCATCGCGAAGGGGGCGCCGGACTTTCCCCGGTAGGCCGCGAGGACCGTGCCCCGGCCGGCCTCGCCGGTGTTCTTGCGCATGTCGTCCATCTGCCCCTCGGCGGCCGTCATCCCGCACTCCAGCAGTTCCGCCGTCAACGCGGGCCGGACGGCGGCCGGGACCGCGGGCGACTCCAGGACCTGGAGCGGCAGCAGATGGCCGGTGACGATGGCCGCCAGCAGCGCCTCGTGCAGGCCGAGGCCGGCCGGAAGGGCGGCGCCCTGTCCGTCGGCCAGGTCGTCGAGGTAGCAGGCCGACGTCCACCACAGGACGTGTACGGCCGACAGCGGCAGGGCCGGTTCGGCAGAACCGGTCTCCGCGCCGTGCACCAGCAGCGGCAGCACCGACAGCGGGTACTTCATCGGCTGATGCCGCAGCAGTCGGTCGACCGCGTCACGGACGGCGGGCGCGGACTTGCCCGCCCGGGCGAGCGAGTCCGCGAGCTCCGCCTCGATACCGGCGGAGAACTCGCGGTGCAGATCCAGGTACGTCTTCAAAAGGCACCCCCATGCGCCTGCGGTCGGCGTGATGCGTGCTCTCCGGGGAGAGCGGGCCCGGTCTGGGGCCGGGCACGGCTGATGCGTTCTCGGCCTGTCGGCCCGTCGGTCATGTGAGCCGCACTCCGGCCGTACCGCGTACGGCCGCGACGACCGGTGATCTGCGCAGCGCGAGGGACATGCGGACGAGGTCCCGCGGGCCGTCGTGGGGCCCGTCGGGGGCCTCCGCCGCGCTGATGACGCGGCCCTCCGGGTCTTTGGCCCGGGCCCGCACCGCCGCCGTCACCATCGCCGCGTCGGCCTCCGCCCGGGCCTGGGCCGGGTCGGAACCGGCCGCCACGGCGGCGTCGTAGGCGTGTGCGCGCAGATCGGGATCGAAGTAGGGGTACAGGCTCAGCATGCTGTCGTGGATGTCGGACTCCCGCTGAGTGACCTGCAGTTCCGCCGACGACCACCAGGCGAGGCGCCCCTCGCGGCCGGTGTGGGCGGACACCGGCCGCAGCTCGCGCCACAGCGGTCCCAGCCGGCGATAGGTGGACCAGGTGGTCCACTGGTCCCCGACACGCTGGCAGGCGAGC
Organism: Streptomyces sp. NPDC002573; assembly: GCF_042889625.1. Taxonomy (NCBI): domain Bacteria; kingdom Bacillati; phylum Actinomycetota; class Actinomycetes; order Kitasatosporales; family Streptomycetaceae; genus Streptomyces; species Streptomyces sp. NPDC002573. The sequence goes on from NZ_JBIARC010000066.1 coordinate 8,198, forward strand.
GGCAGACAGAAGCCCACGGCGCTGATCTGGCCGCCGATCGAGGCGAGCGCGGGTGCGGCATAGGTGCTGAGGTCGTCGAGGTTCCCGCCGCTCCAGCGGGCGATCACGGCCGTGAACTTGGTGACCAGATAGGCCATGTTGAACATGTAGCCGGTCACGATGATCACGAGCCCGGCCCGGAGCCAGCCGTGGACCTGCAGAGCCCAGCGCCAGCACAGCACGGTCATCGCGAGGCTCGCCACGGTCATCGCCGCGAGATAGAGCACGATCATCTCGCGGATGTACGGCGTGAGGGCGTAGTAGGTGTCGAAGTCCCGCAGCCGCTCAACTGGTGTGTAGCCCAGGGCGAACAGCACGATCAGGGCGAGGATCACCACGCCGTATCCCGCGGTGATCCGGCGGGTGAGGCTGCGGGTGGCGGCGGGCGGCCCGCCCCGCCAGTTGACGACGAGCACCAGACAGGCCGCGCTGAACGCGCTCAGCAGGGCGTACACCAGCGGGGCGGAGACATTGGTGATGCCGGTGAGGTCGTTGACCTTCACGATGGTCGGCGGCGCGGCGAAGAAGAACACCGCACCCGCCAGGGCGAGCAGCGCGCACACGGAGCGCAGCAGCGGGTCGCGCCAGGAGCGCACCAGCGCCGGTGCCTTGAAGGCGAAGGCGACCGCCATCGCGGTGGCGGGTATGTAGTAGCTCGAACCGTCCATCGTGTCGGTGTCCCGCGCGCCTCAGCGGACCTGAGGTCCGCGGTAGCCGAGCGAGGCCTCGATCCGGCCCGCCAGGTCGTCCCGCTGGACGGGGCCGCGCAGCGAGGAGCCCGCCAGCCAGGTACGGCACTTGCTGGCCAGTAGCAGGCCGAAGCTCTCCGCCTCCTGCTCGTCGGCGAGGTCGAAGTGCGTACGCGCGGCGACCTTGTGGACGGTCGCCTGGAGATCGGTGGTGTCGCTCAGCAGGCGTGCCGCGACCGTGGCCCCCTCCACGGCGTGGCCCTGGTGGCCGGCGTTCATGTGCCACAGTTCGTGGCCGAGAATCACCAACTGGTGGTCCGGCGCGGTGCGTTCCTCGACGACCACCAGGTCCTGGTCGGCCATGTCGAGCCAGAGGCCGCTGGCGGTGCCGGGCGGGAAGGCGGCCATGCGGAACTGGACGGGGCGGCCCCGGCGTCTGCTCATCCCCGCGCACAGCGCGGTGTACAGGTCGGCGGGTGCCGCCGGTGCCGGGAGCGCGAGCTCCGCCATCAACTCGCCGCACAGGCGGCGCATTTCCCTTCCGATGCCCACGGTTCTCCCCAGGATCAGGACTCGGGCCGCTTGACGCTCTCCAGGAGCATGTCCAGCCATTCCGCGACCTTGTCGCGGTGCTGGTCGGTGGGCAGCTGGGCCGCCCGCCAGGCGATGCCGCGGACGCCATGGTCCTGCAACAGCCGCTCCAGCGGGTCGTCGGCGGTGTCGGCCGCCGCGCGCTCGCGGTCCGCGAGCTGCTGGAGGAGTTCCTGTTCCTTGCGTTGGAGGGTGTTCGCGAGTGCCTCGGGGTCCTCGGCCGTGAGGAACCCGGCATGCACCCTGAAGAAGCGCTGAATGGCGTCGCAGTGCTCCATGGTGGGGCGCCGGTCGCCGTTGATGAGAGCGCCCGCCTGCTGGCGGGACATGCCCGCCCCGTCGGCGATCTCCTGCTGGGTGTACTTACGGCCGTTGGGCTTGAGCCGGGTGCGGCGCAGCAGGTCGAGCCGCTGCAGAAAACGCGCCTGAAGATCCGGCTCCCCGGCGGGCACCCCGCTCAGCAGGGCCTTCACCACCGGCTCCGGGACGCCGGAGGCGACCGACAGACGCGAGACGGCGAAGATCTCCTCGTGCGGCACCCCCACCCGGTCGGCGAGAGCGGTGACACGGGCCACGACGGCCGGCAGCAGACCCGTCGCCGTGGCGCCCGGAACCTCGAAGCCATCCGTCACCGACAGATCTCCTACGTCTCTTCTCACATCGTTCTCATGGTCGTCCGGAACCATCCGGAGATTAGCCGTTCTCTCGAACTCACATCCAGGTCTCGCCACAACTGTGGCGAGATTCGGCCGTCAACCGACGCCAAATGCCACGATAGTTGACACAGCTCGATCCGGCGCAGCAGGATCAGGGCGCCGCGTGCAGGCCGCAAGGGCAAGAGGGGTGACCTCCCGATGGCGTTTCAGGCAGGAGGGCAGCGGTCGCAGCCGCGGCCCGTCCCCGAGAGTCCGGAAGCAAGGGCGTACCTGCAGGACTACGCCATGCTCCTGGAGGCCGTCCCCTTTCCGTCCGTCGTCTTCGACCACCGCTGGGACGTCGTTCTCGCCAACTCCGCGTTCGAGGCCCTCTTCCGCGGGGTGGGACCGCATCCGACGGCCATGCCCGGTGACAACTTCCTGCGGTTCGTGCTGTTCCACCCGGACGCGGGCGCGGTCCTCGGCGAGCACGAGTCGCGTTGGTGTCTGCCGATGCTGGCGCACTTCGCGGCGGCGGTGGAGAGCCACGGTCACGACCATGGACTTCAGGCCATTCGCCGGGAGATCGCCCAGGACCCGATCATGGACGCCGCCTACCGGCAGGGCCTGCCGCACTGGATCCGCGCGGCCGGCCCGGGCGCCGTGGAGCACGACGGGGCGGTGCGCCCGCTGCTGCATCCCGACCCGCGCTGGGGCGGCGAGTGCCGGGTGGTGGGGGAGACACCCAAGACCCTTCAGGCCATGGGCTACTCGAAGCTGACGCTGGTGCTGCGCGAGGCGCGCCGCCCGGCGCCCGTCGTCCGGAGCCCGCGCCGCACCCGGCGTACGACGGGCCACCTCAGCGTGGTGCCCGCACCACCGGACTGAGACCCTCCTCAACGCCCCGGCTCCGTCGGTGTTCAGGTCACCGACGGCGCCGGGGCCCGCGGCGACCGCCGGCTCAGCCGGGCACGACGAGCACGAGCGGAATCCCGTCGCACGGGACCAGCCGCAGCCCCCGCCAGACCTCCGGCCGGGCGCCCTCCAGCACCGCGGCGAAGTCCGGCCCCTTGGTGAGTGATCCGGCCAGATGGGCCGGGTCGGCCGAGGCCGCCACCCGGCCCCGGGCGTTGACCAGATGCGCGGGCCCGGGCAGCCGGCGCAGCAGGGGGAGCACCGCCGCCTCGAAGTGCCGTAGGTAGACGTCGGCCGCGGCGACCCCGGCGAAGTGCCCCGCGAGGAGCACGGGCGCGGACAGGGTGAGGCTGTACTCGTCGGAGCAGAGGTAGTCCACATAGGGTCCGGCCACCGCCCGCCGCCCGGTGTCACGGGGCAGCGCGAACCAGTCCCAGTGCGTGTAGTCGGAGTACGCCGAGTGCGCCGGATCCAGGTCGGGCAGCAGGGGCCGTACGTCGCCGTCCGCGCCGGTCTGCCACCACTCCAGCCATGCCGGTACGTCGCTCAGCAGCCCGGGAGCCGCGACGAACCCGACACCGGACACCAACTCCTGCCGGGCCAGCCGGGCATGGAGCCCCGGGCGCAGCGCGGCCAGGTCCGCGGTCGCGGGCCGTAGGCCCCGTTCGGCCACCCGGGACAGCAGCGCCGCGGTGTCGGCGCGGGTCTCCGCGACGGCGTCGAACACCGCCTCCAGCGCGGACCGCACCCGGGCCGTCACCTGCGCTTCCGGCGGTGCCGCCAGACCGGTGCTCGTGATCATCAGCGCCCTCCCGCGCACACGACCGGATGCCGGCGCGTCCTTGGGGCTCCGTACAGAACGGGGGTCCGATCGGCTCGCGGTGTCTGGTGCGTACGTGCCGGATGTTGCGAGCCGGGCGCTTGTTCCGTTTGGAGCTCTTACAGGCCGAGGCGCAGCGCGATGAGCCGTGCCGTCGATTCCCGGACGCACCGCTCGGCCAGCTCCCTGGCCGAATCGTGCGCCCCATCCTGCACTGCGGAGATCACGGCGCGGAAACGGTCCGCCACCTCTTCGCGATAGGTGTCGTCTCCGAGGACGAGGCACAGCAGTGCGCCGACCTCCGTCTGGAGCCCGACCTGCTCCCGGGTGAGCCGGGCGGACTGGGCGGCCGCCGCCAGCTCCACATGGAACCTGCCGTAGACCCGGCTGCGCGCCGCGGGGTCCTCGGCGGCCGCGAACTCCTCCAACGTGCGCCGCAGCGGATGGAGGTCGTCCGGGCCGGTGCGCTGGGCGGCGAGCCGGGCGGCGGCGCCGGAGACGGCGGCCCACTGGTCGCCGAGATCGCGCAGCTCCTCCGTGCTCCAGCCGGCCAGCCGCAGCTTGATCCGGTCCTCGGCCGGGTCCTCGGGCAGCGAGACGAAGCTGCCGCCGCCGCGTCCCCGACGGGTGGTGACCAGGCCCTGCTGCCGCAGCGCCATGAGCGCCTCCCGCAGGGTCACGGTGGACACCCCGAGCTGTCCCGCCAGCTCGCTCTCGCCGGGCAGCTGCTCCCCGTCGGCGAGCAGCCCCAGTTCGATGGCGTCGCCGAGGCGGCGGACGACCGTCTCCACGCGTGCGCGGGTGTCCACGGGAGAGAAGACGGCTCTCCGGGCCCCGCCGCCCCAGTTGTGCTTCACGGCCACCACCTTGTGCGTTGACTCAACCTTTACCCTAAGGGGGTCTTGAGCTTTGAACTATGAGTTCATATCTTTTCGATCCAGAGCAAAGAACGGAAGAGTGCACCAGAAAGGTTCCCGTCCATGGAGGGAAGCGCGATCCGGCTGCGAGGGCTGCGGAAGGAGTTCGGTGACACGGCCGCGGTGGCCGGGGTCGACCTGGAGATAGCCGACGGGGAGTTCTTTTCTATGCTCGGCCCGTCCGGGTCCGGCAAGACCACCGTCCTGCGCATGATCGCGGGCTTCGAGAGCCCCACCTCCGGCGCCATAGAGCTGGCCGGCCAGGACGTCACCGGGCTGGCGCCCTTCGAGCGGGACGTGCACACCGTCTTCCAGGACTACGCGCTCTTCCCGCACATGACCGTCGAGCAGAACGTGGCCTACGGCCTCAAGGTCCGCAAGGTGCCCAAGGCCGAGCGGCTCACCCGGGCCCGCGAGGCGCTCGCCGGCGTACGTCTCGAAGCCTTCGGCAAGCGGCGGCCCGGACAGCTCTCCGGCGGCCAGCGGCAGCGGGTCGCACTCGCCCGCGCCCTCGTCGGCCGCCCCCGTCTGCTGCTCCTCGACGAGCCGCTCGGCGCCCTCGACCTCAAGCTGCGCGAGCAGATGCAGGTCGAACTCAAGGCGATCCAGCGGGAGGTGGGGATCACCTTCGTGTTCGTCACCCACGACCAGGAGGAGGCCCTGACGATGAGCGACCGCATCGCCGTCTTCAACCAGGGCCGTATCGAGCAGGTCGGCACGCCCGCCGAGATCTACGAGCGCCCCGCCACCGCCTTCGTCGCCTCCTTCGTCGGCACCTCGAACCTGCTCCAGGGCGAGGCGGCCGATCGGATCGTCGGCACCGCGGGTACGTACAGCATCAGGCCCGAGAAGATCCGGGTCCTGAAGGAGTCCGCCGACGCGGACGAGCCGGAGCACTCCACCGCCGTCGGCGCCGTCGCCGAAGTGGTCTACCTGGGAGACGCCACCCGCTTCCTCGTCGACCTCGACGCGGGCGGCCGGCTCACCGCGCTCCAGCAGAACCTGGAGACCTCCTCCGAGGACGTCGCCGCCTACCGCGGCACCCGGGTGCGGCTCCAGTGGCACCGCCGCCACGCCGTCCAGGTCCCGGACGCCCGCTGAACCACCGCACCAGCCCCCACCGTCACGTATGGAGAACGACGTGCGTCTCACCATCGGTACCCTGAAGGCCGCCGCCGCTGCCGCGGTGCTGCTCGCGGCCACCGCCTGCGGCTCGTCCGGTCCGGGCGGCTCCTCCTCGTCCACCGGCCTCAACCCGCCCGATCTGAAGGCGCAGACGAAGCTGGGCAAGTCCGAGGGGCAGGTCAACCTCGTCGCCTGGGCCGGCTATGTCGAGGACGGCTCCAACGACGCCAAGGTGAACTGGGTCAGCGACTTCGAGAAGCAGACCGGCTGCCAGGTGCACTCCAAGGTCGCGGCCAGCTCCGACGAGATGGTCAAGCTGATGAAGACCGGTGAGTACGACGCGGTCTCCGCCTCCGGCGACGCCTCCCTGCGCCTGATCGCCTCCGGCGACGCGGCACCGGTCAACACCGGCCTCGTGCCGAACTACAAGGACGTCTTCGCCGACCTGAAGCTCCAGCCCTGGAACTCGGTCAAGGGCAAGGCCTACGGCATCCCGCACGGCCGCGGCGCCAACCTGCTGATGTACAACACGGACAAGGTCAAGCCCGCGCCGACGTCCTGGTCCGCCGTCTTCGACGACGCGTCCAGGTACAAGGGCCACGTCACCGCGTACGACTCCCCGATCTACATCGCCGACGCGGCGCTCTATCTGAAGGCCACCAAGCCCGAACTGAAGATCAAGGACCCGTACGCGCTCGACCAGAAGCAGTTCGACGCGGCCGTCGACCTGCTGAAGAAGCAGAACGCGAACGTGGGCGAGTACTGGGGCGACTACCTCAAGGAGGTGTCCGCCTTCAAGAGCGGCGACTCCGTGGTCGGCACCACCTGGCAGGTCATCGCCAACCTCACGCAGAGCGAGGGCGCCAAGGTCAAGGCTTTCGTGCCCAAGGAGGGTTCGACCGGCTGGTCCGACACCTGGATGATCGCGGCCAAGGCCAAGCACCCCAACTGCGCCTACCAGTGGATGAACTGGATCATCTCGCCGAAGGTCAACGCCCAGGTCGCCGAGTACTTCGGCGAGGCGCCCTCCAACGCCAAGGCGTGCGAGGAGACCAGCGACAAGAACTTCTGCACCACCTACCACGCGGCCGACACGGCCTACTGGAAGAACATCGCCTTCTGGAACACCCCCATCGAGCAGTGCCTCGACGGCCGTACGGACGTCAAGTGCGTGCCGTACGCCAAGTGGGTCCAGGCCTGGACCGAGATCAAGGGCTGAGGACACGACCATGACCGCCACCCTGCCTGCCGTCGGACGGACCCCCGTCCGGCGGCTCGCCGGGCTGCTGCACCGCCGTCCGCGGCTGCGGCTGTCCCTGCTGCTGACCGCGCCCCTGCTGTGGCTGGCCGTGCTGTATCTCGGCTCGCTCGCCGTGCTGTTCGTCTCCGCCTTCTGGACGACGGACTCCTTCACCTCCGAGGTGGTGAAGGTCTGGTCCACGGACAACTTCCACGAGCTGCTGACCACGCCCGTCTTCCGCCAGGTGATCCTGCGCAGCATCGGCGTGGCCCTCGCGGTCACCGTCCTGTGCGCGCTGATCGCCTTCCCGCTGGCCTTCTACACCGCGCGCGTCGCCCGGCCCAGATGGCGGCCCCTGCTGGTGGTCGCCATCCTCACGCCGCTGTGGGCGAGTTACCTGGTGAAGGTGTACGCATGGCGGCTGATCCTGTCCGAGGGCGGCCTCGCCGACTGGATGCTGCGGCCGTTCGGACTGAGCGGACCCGGGTTCGGGCTCCCGGCGACCGTCATCACGCTGACCTACCTCTGGCTGCCGTACATGATCCTGCCGATCCACACGGCGTTCGAACAGCTCCCCACTGGCCTGCTGGACGCCTCCGCCGACCTGGGCGCGCGCCCCGGCCGCACCTTCCGCTCGGTGGTGCTGCCGATGGTGCTCCCGTCCGTGGCCGCCGGCTCGGTCTTCACCTTCTCGCTCAGCCTCGGTGACTACATCACCGTCCAGATCGTCGGCGGCAAGACCCAGTTGATCGGCAACCTCGTCTACTCCAACATCGAGCTCAACCTGCCCATGGCCGCCGCGCTGGGCACGGTTCCGGTGCTGGTGATCGTGCTGTACCTGCTGGCGATGCGCCGTACGGGCGCGCTCAGCAGCCTCTAGAACTCCGCAGCCTCCAGCAGGGGTACCCGTCATGCAACTGTCCCGCTCCGCGCGTATCGCGCTGCGCGTCGCCGCCGGCCTCGGCTTCGCGGTGATCTACGTCCCGCTCGCCCTCGTCCTGGTCAACTCCTTCAACCCGGACCGCAGCGCGAGCTGGCCGCCGCCCGGTTGGACCACCCACTGGTGGTCGGTGGCCTGGGAGAACGCGGGGGCCCGCAGCGCGCTGTGGGTCTCGGTGAAGGCGGGTCTCGGCGCCACGGCGATCGCGCTGGTGCTCGGCACGCTGATCGCGTTCGCGGTGTCCCGGCACCGCTTCTTCGGCCGCGACGCCATCTCCTTCGTGGTCGTCCTGCCGATCGCGCTGCCCGGCATCGTCACCGGCATCGCGCTCAACTCGGCGTTCAGCACGGTCCTGGCACCGCTCGGGGTCGGGCTCGGCCTGTTCACCGTGGTCGTCGGCCATGCCACCTTCTGCATCGTCGTGGTCTTCAACAACGTCGTCGCGCGACTGCGCCGCACCTCCGGCTCCTACGAGGAGGCGGCGATGGACCTGGGTGCCGACAGCTTCCGCGCCTTCGTGGACGTCACGTTCCCGCTGGTGCGCTCGGCGCTGTTCGCGGGCGCGCTGCTGTCCTTCGCGCTCTCCTTCGACGAGATCGTGGTCACGACGTTCACGGCCGGTCCCGGCATCGAGACCCTGCCGATCTGGATCTTCAACAACATGACCCGCCCTCAGCAGGCCCCGGTCGTGAACGTCGTGGCGGCGGTACTCGTCGTCCTGTCGGTGGTCCCGATCTACATCGCCCAGCGCCTGTCGGCGGACACCGCGACGGAGAGCAGGATCTGACGCCGACACGGGGCCGGATCAGCCGGCGACGGAGAGCGGGATCCATCGGAGGATCCGACGGGGAGCGGCGCCGGGAACCGGAGGCCGCTCCCCGTCGCCGTTCCGGTCCGGCTGAAACATCAATGCAAGCCACTTGCATTATTTGCGCTATTCTTGCGTCCATGACGCGACGACTTGCTGAGGTGGCGAAAAAGGTCGGGGTCAGTGAGGCCACGGTCAGCCGGGTGCTCAACGGCAAGCCCGGGGTCTCCGCGGCCACCCGGCAGGCGGTGCTCTCCGCGCTCGACGTCCTCGGCTACGAGCGGCCCACACAACTGCGCGGCGAGCGGGCGCGGCTCGTCGGGCTGGTCCTGCCCGAGCTGCAGAACCCCATCTTCCCCGCCTTCGCCGAGGTGATCGGCGGGGCGCTCGCCCAGCTGGGGCTGACCCCGGTGCTGTGCACCCAGACCAAGGGCGGGGTCTCCGAGGCCGACTATGTGGCGCTGCTGCTGCAACAGCAGGTCTCCGGGGTGGTCTTCGCCGGCGGGCTCTACGCACAGGCCGACGCCCCGCACGACCACTACCGGCTGCTCGCGGACCGCAACATCCCGGTGGTGCTGGTCAACGCGGCCATAGGACACCTCGGCTTCCCGGGCGTCTCCTGCGACGACGCCGTGGCCGTCGAGCAGGCCTGGCGCCACCTCGCCTCGCTGGGTCACGAGCGGATCGGCCTGGTCCTCGGCCCCAGCGACCATGTGCCGTCGGCCCGCAAGCTGGCGGCGGCGCGGGCGATCGCCGGGGAGTTGCCGGACGAGTTCGTCGCCCGGGCCATGTTCTCGATCGAGGGCGGTCACGCGGCGGCCGCCAAGCTCATCGACCGCGGGGTCACCGGGTTCATCTGCGCCAGCGATCCGCTGGCCCTCGGCGTCGTGCGGGCCGCCCGCCGCAAGGGACTCGACGTGCCCTCCCGGATCTCCGTCGTGGGCTATGACGACTCCGCCCTGATGAACTGCACCGAACCGCCGCTCACCACCGTCCGCCAGCCCATCGAGTCGATGGGGAAGGCCGTCGTCGAGCTGCTCAACGCCCAGATCGGCGGGAGGTCCGTACCGGCCGACGAGCTGCTCTTCGAGCCGGAGTTGGTGGTGCGCGGATCGACCGCGCAAGCGCCTCGTGGCTGAGATCCGCTCTGCTGTCGAATAATTACAGATCCAGCGCGACATCTTGCAAAGAGATGTCGGCGGTGCTTGAGTGTGCGGCGCCCACCGCTCCTGCCCAGAGGGGTCCACCGATGAGAAGCACCGGGTTCCGCCGTACCTTCGCCGCGATCGGCGTCTGCTCCCTCGCCCTCACCGCCGCCGCCTGCGGATCGAGCGACGACGCGGCGAGCGGCAAGACGCGCATCACGGTCAACTGCGAGCCGCCCAAGAGCGCCAAGGTCGACCGCCGGTTCTTCGAGGAGGACATCGCCTCCTTCGAGAAGCGGCACCAGGACATCGACGTCGTCGCCCATGACGCGTTCCCCTGCGAGGACCCCAAGACCTTCGACGCCAAGCTCGCCGGCGGCCAGATGGAGGACGTGTTCTACACGTACTTCACCGACGTCAAGCATGTCGTCGCCACCGGCCAGGCGGCCGATCTCACTCCGTATGTCAAGGAGTTGAAGAGCTACGGCACTCTCCAGCAGCAGCTGCGCGACATCTACACCGTCGACGGCAAGATCTACGGCATCCCGCGCACCGGCTACTCGATGGGCCTGATCTACAACAGGAAGCTCTTCCAACAGGCCGGCCTCGACCCCGACCGGCCGCCCACGACCTGGGAGGAACTCCGCACCGATGCCAGGAAGATCGCCGCGCTCGGCAACGGAACCGTGGGCTACGCCGACTACAGCGCCCAGAACCAGGGCGGCTGGCACTTCACGGCCGAGCTGTACGCGCAGGGCGGGGACGTGGTCTCCGCCGACGGCAGGAAGTCCACCGTGGACACCCCCGAAGCGCACGCCGTGCTGCAGAACCTGCACGACATGCGCTGGACCGACAACTCCATGGGCAGCAAGCAGCTCCTCGTCATCAACGACGTCCAGCAGATGATGGGCTCGGGAAAGCTCGGCATGTACCTCTCCGCCCCCGACAACATCCCGATCCTGGTCAAGGAGAAGGGCGGCAACTACGACGACCTCGCCATCGCTCCCATGCCCGGCGGCAAGGGCACGCTCATCGGGGGCGACGGCTACATGTTCAGCAAGAAGGACTCCCCGGCGCAGATCCGCGCGGGCCTGAAGTGGCTCGACCACATGTTCCTCACCCCGGGCAAGGGCTTCCTCGGCGACTACGCCCGCGCCAAGAAGAACGACGCACCCGTCGGACTGCCCGAGCCCCGGCTGTTCACCGGCGCCGCCGACGCCAAGGACCAGCAGGTGAAGAAGGCCAACGCCAATGTCCCGGTGAAGAACTACCAGTCCTTCCTCGACGGCAACCAGAGCCTGCAGATGAAGATCGAGCCGCCGAACGCCCAGCAGATCTACTCCGTCCTCGACGGCACGGTCTCCGCCGTACTGACCAAGAAGGACGCCGACATCGACCAGCTCCTCGAGGACGCCGGCGGAAAGATCGACGCCATTCTGGCCCGGAGCTGACGCTCATGACGCAGACCGCCGCACGGCGGCCCGCCGAGACGGTCGCCGTCCACCCGGTGCACGCGCCGCCCCCGTCGAGGGGCCGGGGGCGCCGCCTCGCCGACCAGGCACGCGCATACGGCTTCCTGCTCGGCGGCCTGCTCTGCTTCGCCCTGTTCTCCTGGTACCCCGCGATCCGCGCGGTCGTGATCGCCTTCCAGAAGTACACGCCCGGCTCCCCGCCCGAGTGGGTCGGCACCGCCAACTTCACCCGGGTGCTGCACGACCCGGAGTTCGCGGTCGCCTGGCGCAACACGCTCACCTTCACCCTGCTGGCGCTGCTGATCGGCTTCGCGGTCCCCTTCGTGCTGGCCCTCGTCCTGAACGAACTGCGCCACGCCCGGGCCTTCTTCCGGGTCGTGGTCTATCTGCCGGTGATGATCCCGCCGGTGGTCAGCGCCCTGCTGTGGAAGTGGTTCTACGACCCCGGGGCCGGCCTCGCCAACGAGACGCTGCGCTTTCTGCATCTGCCCACCTCCAACTGGACCAACGGCGCGGACACCGCCCTCGTCTCCCTGGTGCTCGTGGCGACCTGGGCCAACATGGGCGGCACCGTCCTGATCTACCTGGCCGCCCTCGCGTCCATCCCCGGCGAGCTGTACGAGGCCGCCGAACTGGACGGCGCGAACCTGCTCCAGCGCATACGGCATGTGACGATCCCGCAGACCAGGTTCGTCATCCTGATGCTGGTGCTCCTTCAGATCATCGCGACGATGCAGGTCTTCACGGAGCCGTTCGTGATCACCGGCGGCGGACCGGAGAGCGCCACGGTCACCGTGCTGTACCTGATCTACAAATACGCCTTCCTCTACAACGACTTCGGCGGCGCCTGCGCGCTGAGCGTCATGCTCCTCGTGCTGCTCGGCGTCTTCTCCGCCGGCTACCTCCGGCTCACCCGCTCCGGGGAGGAGGCCGTATGAGCACCCGGACCCTGATCTCGCCGGCCACGCTCGCCCGGCCCCGCGGCAAGGCCATCTACTGGACCGTTTTCACCGGCGTCGTCCTGCTCTTCGCGCTCGCCTTCCTCTTCCCGGTCTACTGGATGGTGACCGGCGCGATGAAGTCACCGGACGAGATCGCCCGGACCCCATCGGCACTGCTCCCGAAGCACTGGCACATCAGCGGTTACACCGACGCCTGGGACCTGATGCAACTGCCGCAGCACCTGTGGAACACGGTGGTGCAGGCGGCCGGCGCATGGGCGTTCCAACTGGTGTTCTGCACGGCCGCCGCCTACGCCCTGTCCAAGCTGAGACCCGCCTTCGGCAACGTGATCCTCGGCGGCATCCTCGCCACCCTGATGGTCCCGGCCCAGGCACTGGTCGTCCCCAAGTACCTGACTGCCGCCGACCTTCCGCTGATCCACACCAGCCTGCTCAACGACCCCCTCGGCATCTGGCTGCCGGCCGTCGCCAACGCCTTCAACCTGTATCTGCTGAAGCGGTTCTTCGACCAGCTGCCGCGCGACGTCCTGGAGGCCGCCGAGATCGACGGCGCGGGCCGGCTGCGCATCCTGTGGTCGGTCGTCCTCCCCATGTCCCGGCCGGTGCTCGGCGTGGTGTCGATCTTCGCTCTGGTCGCCGTCTGGCAGGACTTCCTGTGGCCCCTGATGATCTTCTCCGACACCGACAAGCAGCCGATCAGCGTGGCCCTGGTCCAGCTCTCGCAGAACATCCAGCTCACCGTGCTCGTCGCCGCGATGGTGATCGCCAGCATCCCGATGGTCGCGCTGTTCCTCGTCTTCCAGCGGCACGTCATCGCCGGGATCAGCGCGGGCAGCACCAAGGGCTGAACCGGCCCCTGGCACCCCCGAGACAGAAAGGCCCGCACCGTGGGACAGCCCACCCCTGCCCGCACCGCCCGGACCGACCGTGACTGGTGGCGTTCGGCCGTCATCTACCAGGTGTACGTGCGCAGCTTCGCGGACGGCGACGGCGACGGCACCGGGGACCTCGCGGGCGTCCGCGCGAGACTGCCGTATCTCGCCGAACTCGGCGTGGACGCACTGTGGTTCAACCCCTGGTACCTGTCGCCCATGAAGGACGGCGGCTACGACGTCGCCGACTACCGTGCCGTCGACCCGGGCTTCGGCGACCTCGCCGAGGCCGAGAAGCTCATCTCCGAGGCGCGTGGCCTGGGTATCCGCACGATCGTGGACATCGTGCCCAACCACGTCTCCGACCGGCACCCCTGGTTCCGGGCGGCCCTCGCCGCCGGACCGGGCAGTCCCGAGCGCGAACTGTTCCACTTCCGGCCCGGACGCGGACCCGACGGCGCGCTCCCGCCCAACGACTGGCCGTCCCAGTTCGTCGGCTCCCCCGAACCGGTGTGGACCCGGCTGCCCGACGGCGACTGGTACCTGCATCTGTTCACCCCCGAGCAGCCCGACCTCAACTGGGCCCACCCGGCCGTCCGCCAGGAGCACGAGGACATCCTGCGCTTCTGGTTCGAACGCGGCGTGGCCGGCGTCCGCATCGACTCGGCGGCCCTGCTCGCCAAGCACCCGGACCTGCCCGACCTGGCCACGCACCCCGAGCCGCACCCGTTCGTCGACCGCGACGAACTCCACGACATCTACCGCTCCTGGCGGGCCGTCGCCGACGCCTACGACGGTGTGTTCGTCGGCGAGGTCTGGCTCCCCGACCCGGAACGTTTCGCCCGCTACCTCCGCCCCGACGAACTCCACACCGCCTTCAACTTCTCCTTTCTGTCCTGCCCCTGGGACGCCGGGCGCCTGCGTGCCGCCATCGACAGCACCCTCGCCGAGCACGCCCCGGTCGGCGCCCCCGCCACCTGGGTGCTGTGCAACCACGACGTCACCCGCACGGTCACCCGCTACGGCCGCGAGGACACCGGGTTCGACTTCGCCGCCAAGGCCTTCGGCACCCCCAGCGACCTGGCCCTCGGCACCCGGCGCGCCCGCGCGGCCGCCCTGCTGTCACTGGCCCTGCCGGGTGCGGTCTACGTCTACCAGGGCGAGGAACTCGGCCTGCCCGAGGCCGACATCCCGCTCGACCGCATCCAGGACCCGATGTACTTCCGCTCCGGCGGCACCGACCCGGGCCGCGACGGCTGCCGGGTGCCGCTGCCGTGGACGGCCGGCGCACCCCACGCGGGATTCGGCGGAGAGCCCTGGCTGCCGCTGCCCGCGTACTGGCCGACGTACGCGGCGGACCTCCAGGCGGCCGACCCCGGCTCGATGCTCAGCCTCTACCGTGCGGCGATCCGGATCCGGCCGGTGTTCGGCGACGGCCCGCCGGCGTGGCTGCCCGCCCCCGAGGGCGTCCTCGCCTTCACCCGCGCCGAGGGCGTGATCTGCATGGTGAACCTCGCCGCCGCCCCCGCCGAACTGCCCGCCGCCTCCCGGCCTCTGCTGGCCAGCGGCCCCCTGGACGAACAGGGCCGCCTTCCCCAGGACACGGCGGTCTGGCTGCGCGCCTGACCGCCGTCCCGCACCGAGCTGTCCCACCACCCCCACCATGAAGGGATCAGCACATGCACGGGACCACCCGCACGGCCAGATCTGTCAGGCGCATGCCAGTCATCGGGGCCGTCGTCGCCCTCGCCGCCGGCATGCTCGTCACCCTCGGCGCGCCCGCCGCCCACGCGGACGCGGGCGCCTCCCTGCCCTTCACCTCGGTCGAGGCCGAGTCCGCCACCACCACCGGAACGAAGATCGGCCCGGACTACACCCAGGGCAGCCTCGCCTCCGAGGCCTCAGGCCGCCAGGCCGTCCGGCTCACCTCAGGACAGCGCGTCGAGTTCACCGTGCCCCGGGCCGCCAACGCCGTGAACCTCGCCTACAGCGTGCCGGACGGCCAGTCCGGCACGCTCAACGTGTACGTCAACGGGGCCAGGCTGGCGAAGACCATGGCCGTCACCTCCAAGTACTCCTACATCGACACCGGCTGGATCCCCGGCGCCAGGACCCATCACTTCTTCGACGACGCCCGCCTGCTGCTGGGGCAGAACGTCCAGCCGGGCGACCGGATCGCCTTCGAGTCGACCGGCACCCAGGTCACCGTGGACGTCGCCGACTTCGAGCAGATCGCCGCCGCCGCGAGCCAGCCCGCCGGCTCGGTATCCGTCACCTCCAAGGGTGCCGACCCCAGCGGCCAGGGCGACTCCACCCAGGCCTTCCGCGACGCCATCGCCGGCGCCCAGGGGGGAGTGGTCTGGATTCCGCCGGGCGACTACCGGCTGACGTCCTCGCTGAGCGGGGTGCAGAACGTGACCCTCCAGGGCGCCGGCAGCTGGTGGTCCGTGGTGCACACCTCCCGCTTCATCGACCAGTCCGGCTCCTCGGGCAATGTCCACATCAAGGACTTCGCGGTCCTCGGCGAGGTCACCGAGCGCGTCGACTCCAACCCCGACAACTTCGTCAACGGCTCGCTGGGCCCGAACTCGTCCGTCTCCGGCATGTGGATTCAGCACATGAAGGTCGGCCTGTGGCTGATGGGCAACAACGACAACCTGGTCGTCGAGAACAACCGCATCCTCGACACCACTGCCGACGGCCTCAACCTCAACGGCACCGCCAAGGGTGTCCGGGTCCGCAACAACTTCCTGCGCAACCAGGGCGACGACGCGCTCGCCATGTGGTCGCTTTACTCGCCGGACACCAACAGCAGCTTCGAGAACAACACCATCTCGCAGCCCAACCTCGCCAACGGCATCGCGATCTACGGCGGCACGGACCTCGCGGTGCGGAACAACCTGATCTCCGACACCAACGCCCTCGGCAGCGGGATCGCGATCTCCAACCAGAAGTTCCTGGACCCGTTCTCCCCGCTGGCCGGCACCATCACCGTCGACGGCAACACACTCGTGCGCACCGGCGCGATGAACCCCAACTGGAACCACCCCATGGGCGCGCTGCGCGTCGACTCCTACGACAGCGCGATCAACGCCACCGTGAACATCACCAACACCACGGTCACCGACAGCCCCTACAGCGCCTTCGAGTTCGTCTCCGGCGGCGGGCAGGGCTATCCCGTCCGGAACGTCACGGTGGACGGCGCCACCGTGCGCAACACCGGCACCGTCGTCGTCCAGGCCGAGGCCCAGGGCGCCGCCACCTTCCGCAATGTCTCCGCCGCCTCGGTCGGCTCGGCGGGCATCTACAACTGCCCCTATCCGGCGAACTCCGGTGCCTTCGCGCTCACCGAGGGCGGCGGCAACTCCGGCTGGAACAGCACCTGGTCGGACTGCTCGACCTGGCCCCAGCCCGGCCAGGGCAACCCGCCCCCGGACCCGGGCCGCAACCTCGCCAAGGGCCGCCAGGCCACCGCGAGCGGCTCCCAGGACGTCTACACCCCCGGCAAGGCGGTCGACGGGGACGCGAACAGCTACTGGGAGTCGACCAACAACGCCTTCCCGCAGTACTTCACCGTCGACCTCGGATCGTCGCAGGCGGTACGCCGGCTGGTGCTGAAACTGCCGCCGCTCTCGGTATGGCAGGCCCGCACCCAGACCCTGTCCGTGCTCGGCAGCACGGACGGATCCGGGTACACCACCGTGCTGGGCTCCGCGGACTACCGCTTCGACCCGGCGACCGGCAACACGGTGACCGTCACCCTGCCCAGCGGCACGAACCTGCGCTGTCTGCGGCTGAACGTGACCGCCAACACCCGGTGGCCCGCCGCCCAGTTCAGCGAGGTGGAGGCGTACCTCTCCTGACCGCGCGAGGAGCCCTGGCACCTTGAGGTTCCCGCGCCCCGCCGTCCGCCCCGCCCCGCCCCGGGCGGGACGGACGGCGAGTGCGCCGCTCACGCCCGGGGCAGCGGCGGCAGCCGGCTGTCGTAGAGCCAGGCGCGCAGCAGCGGCTCGGTGACGAGGGGCGAGAAACGCCCGGCATGGGCGACGAAGGCGGACGTGGTGGCACTGGCACCGCGGTGGATGCGGTGCCAGGAACGCAACATGGCGAAGAAGCGGTCGTCGCCCATGGTCAGGCGCAGCGCGTGCAGGGTGCACGCGCCACGGGTGTAGACGCGGTCGTCGAAGATACGGCGCCGCCCCGGGTCGGCGATCCGCAGATCCTGCGCGCCCCGCGCCAGCGTGTGCCACTCCGCGCGGGCGATGGTGTCGGCCGAGTCCTCGCCGATGTGCTCCGACCACAGCCACTCGCCGTAGGTCGCGAACCCCTCGTTGAGCCAGATGTCACGCCAGTCCCGCAGACTCACGCTGTTGCCGTACCACTGGTGAACGAGTTCATGGGCGACGAGCGTCTCCCAGCCGCGCTCGCCGTCGATGTGATTGCTCCCGAAGACGGAGAGCGTCTGGTTCTCCACCGGCTCGTCCAGCGCCGCGTCCACGACCACCGCGCCGTAGGTCTCGAACGGGTACGGGCCGAACCAGCCGGTGAACGCGCCGAGCATCTGCGGCTGGCGGCCCAGGTCATGACGGGCCGGGTCCGCGAGCCGTGCCGGGTAGGCGTTGCGCCCGGCGACCACGCGGCCGGTCGCGCTGTCCCGGGCCCTCCAGGTCTCGTGCCCGAAGCGTCCGGTGTACAGCGCGGCGAGATAGGGAGCCATGGGACCGGGGTGGTGGTAGGTCCAGCGCTCCTCGGGGCCGAGGGCGCGCCGCTCCCGCAGGGTTCCGTTGGCGAGCACCTGGTGGCCGTGGGGCACGGTCACCCGGAACGTGAACGCGGCCTTGTCGTCCGGGCGGTCGTTGCAGGGGAACCACGAGGGGGCGCCGAGCGGCTGGGCCGCCACCAGCGTTCCGTCGTGCTCGTCCCCCGTGCGGTCCCAGCCGATGGGCCCGAACGGTGTGCGCAGAGGACCGGGCCGGCCGCCGTAGCCGATGTCCGCGGTGAAGGACGTACCCGCCGCGAGCGGGCGCGGGGCCGACAGGAACAGCTTGTTCCGCCGTTGCCGGGCACGGACCTCCACCCCGTCCACCCGGGCGGTGTGCACCGCCATGCGGGCGAGGTCGAGTTCCACCTGCCGCAGCGGGCGGTCGGCCACCGCCCGGATCCGCGCCCGGCCTTCGAGGGTGCCGCCCGCCGGGTCGTAGGCCAGCCGCAGATCGTAGGAGAGGGTGTGGTGACCGTAGGACCCATGGCTCGCGAAGTAGCGCTCGGCGGGTTGCGGGAGGCGGTCCGCGGCCGTGGCCGCGAGCGGTACGAGCACCGCGCCCCGGATCAGCGCCCGTCGGCTGCACCGTGTCACGCCGCCTCCCCGCCGGCGAGCACGGCCGTGGAACGGGTCGCGGTGGCGCCCGCGATGGGGTTGCCGGCCCAGCGCGTGCCGTCGGGCACGGTCTCGCCGCGCATCACGAGCGACGACGCGCCGATCGACGCACCGGCGCCGACCGCGGTGCCGGGCAGGGCGATGCTGTGCGGTCCCAGGGACGCTCCCGCCGCCAGGTCCACGGTGTCCATCCGCATGATCCGGTCGTGGAAGAGATGGGTCTGGAGCACACAGCCGCGGTTGACGCTGACCCCGTCGCCAAGACTGACCAGGTCGGTCTCCGGCAGCCAGTACGTCTCACACCACACCCCGCGTCCGATGCGCGCACCCATGCTGCGCAGCCACCAGTTGAGCGCCGGGGTGCCCAGGAAGGCCCCCGCTCCCCACGGCACCGCCAACGACTCCACGAACGTGTCGAACAGCTCGTTGCGCCACACGAACGGCGACCACAGCGGGTGCTCGACCGGCCGGAACCGGCCCACGAGCAGCCACTTGGCGGCGGTGGTGGTGAGACAGGCCGTCACGCCCGCGGCCAGCAGCAGCGGCGCGCCGACGAGCGCCGCCAGCGGCAGCCCGCCCACATCCAGGGCGTCCTGCTCGACGAGCAGCACGCACTCCGCCAGCAGCGTGCTCAGCACCAGCGGAAGCATCCGGCACAGCTCCACGGCCGCGCGGGCCGCCACCAGCCGCCGGGGCGGGGCGAACGTCCGCGCGGGATCGGCGTTCCCCGGCACCCGGGGCAGTGGCATCGCGGGCCGCCCGATCCACGACATGCCCGGCCTGCCGTGCGCGGGTGCGTCGGACAGCACCCCCACCAGCTCGCGATCGGCCACCTCGCGGCCGGGGCCCACGATCCCGGAGTTGCCGACGAACGCGCGCTCACCGATGCGTACCCGCCCCAACCGCAGCCAACCGCCGCGCAGTTCGAACGGTGCGACGAGCGTGTCGTCGGCGAGGAACGCCCCGTCCGCCACCTCCAGCAGGGACGGCAGAGGCAGCACGGTCGAGATCTCGGTGCCCCGGCCGACCCGGGCGCCCAGCAGACGTAGCCAGAGCGGCGTGGCCAGGCTCGCGTAGAGCGGGAAGAGGCTGCCCCGGGCCCCGTCGAGCAGCCGGGTCACCAGCCACACCCGCCAGGCCACTCCACCGTCCGCGCGGTGCACACCCGGCGTGATGGACCGGTTCAGCAGCCGTACGGCGCCCGCGGTGACAAGAATCGAGCACACCGTCGTCACGACCGCGAGCACCGGGGCGGCGGCCAGCAGACGCAGCGCCGCACCCGACAGCGTCGGTACCCGGCGCACCAGGAGATAGGTGGCCCCCAGGGCGGGGGCGGCCGCCGGCAGGGACAGCAGCGGCAGCGCGGCGAGGGACAGCGCGTAGACCAGGTCCCAGCGGCGCCTGCGCGGGCCCGCGGGCGCCGTCGGGCCGCCGTCCGCGATGCGTTCGGCCGTCTCGTCCGGGCGGGCGGGGGAGCCGGTCCAGGTCCGGCCGTCCGGGATCCGGGCGTCCAGACAGCTCCCGGACGTGAGTTCCGCGTCCCGGCCCACGACGGCGCCCGGCAGCAGCATGGCGCGGTGGCCCACTCGCGCCCCGGCGCCGACGGTGACCTTCCCGACGTGCAGTGTGTCGCCGTCGAGCCACCACCCCGCGAGGTCCGCCCCGGGTTCGATGGCGCACCCGTCGCCGAGCTCGGCCAGCCCCGTCACCGGGGGCATGGCGTGCAGTTGGACGTCACGGCCGGTGGTGCAGCCCAGCAGCCGGGCGTACCGGGCGGCCCACGGCGTGCCGAGCAGGGACGGAACACCGAAGGCCGCCACCGCCCGTTCGGCGCTCCACAGCCGCAGATGCACCCGCCCGCCCCGCGGATGGGCGCCGGGGGCGATGGAACCGGCCAGCGCGCGGGCCAGCCCCGCGCCGATCAGGCACCGCGCCGGGGCACTGGACAGCACCACCCAGCCCACGACGACCAGCCACCATGCGGTGTGCGGCGTCCAGGCACGGGGAGCCGCCCAGCCGAGCACATTGTCCGCCGTCGCGAGCCCGACCAGGCCGCGCAGGCCCGTTATGCCGTAGGCGGCCAGCTGGACCAGGAACTGCACGAGGGCGGTCCGCCTCGGCACGGGCCGGGCCGGGCGCACCTCGTCGACGGTACCCGCCAGGGTGTCGAGGTGCGCGGCCATGCGGTGCAGCACCGAGTGCCGGTAGAGGTCGGCGACGGACACCCCCGGGTAGTGCTCCCGCAGCACCGACGCCATCCGGGCGGCGGTCAGGCTGGTGCCGCCGAGCTCCACGAAGTCGCTGTCCGGGCCGGGGCGGAGGCCGAGCAGCTGCTCCCATATGTCCGCCAGCCGGGCGGCCGTCCCGTGCAGCCGGTGCGCGGGGTCGACCGCGCCGTCCTCGGCCCCGCCGAGCGGCACCGGCCAGGGCAGGGCGTTGCGGTCGACCTTCCCGGAGGCCCGGGTGGGCAGATCCGCCACCTCCGCGAGCAACGGCACCAGTGGGGCGGGCAGCCGCTCCACGAGCAGCGCCCTGGCCTTGTCGGCCTGGAAGACCGCAGGCCCGTCGGCGGCCCGCTCCGGCACCACATAGCCCACCAGCACCTGGGTCCCTGCCGGTGTCGTCCGTACTGCGGCCGCCGCACCGCGCACCCCCGGCAGGGCGAGCAGGGCCGCGTCGATCTCGCCGAGTTCCACCCGCCGGCCGCCGAGCTTGACCTGGTCGTCGGCGCGCCCCAGGAACACCAGGCCCTCGGCGTCGGCGCGCACGAGATCGCCCGAGCGGTAGGCGCGCGATGTGTCCAGCGCGGCGCACGGCCGGTAGCGGTCGGCGTCCTTGACGGGGTCGAGATAGCGGGCGGTGCCCGCCCCGGCGATGACCAGCTCGCCCTCCTCCCCGTACGCCACCGGCTCCCCGGCGTCGTCGACGACCGCCAACTGCCAGCCGGCGAGCGGCAGTCCGATGCGCACCGGACGGCCGCGCCGCAGACGGGCGGCGCAGGCCACCACGGTGGTCTCGGTCGGACCGTAGGTGTTCCACATCTCCCGGCCCGGCACGGCGAACCGGTCGACGAGCCCCGGAGGACACGCCTCGCCGCCCAGGATCAGCAGCCGCACCCGCTGCAGCGCCTCCTCGGGCCACATCGCCAGCAGGGTGGGCACGGTGGAGACGACGGTGATGTCCTGCTCGACGAGCCAGGGACCGAGGTCGTGACCGGCCCGCACCAGGGAGCGTTCGGCCGGTACGAGACACGCGCCGTGCCGCCAGGCCAGCCACATCTCCTCGCAGGAGGCGTCGAAGGCGACGGACAGCCCCGCGAGGACGCGGTCCCCCGGCCCGAGCGGCCGCTCCCGCAGGAACAGCAGCGCCTCGGCGTCGACGAAGGCCGCGGCGGACCGGTGGGTGACGGCGACGCCCTTGGGCGCGCCGGTCGAACCGGAGGTGAAGATGATCCACGCGTCGTCGCCGGGAGCGGGTCCGAAGCGGTTTGCCGCCCCCGACGCGACGGCGAGCCGCTCGGGCTGCGGATACGGACCGAGCACCGCGCACACCCCGGCCTCGCGGAAGACGGTGGCGGCCCGTTCGTCGGGGTCGTCGGCGTCGACCGGCACATAGGCCGCGCCGCAGCGCAGTACCGCGAGGATCGACAGATACAGCTCGGCGGTGCCCGACGGCACCCGGATGCCCACCCGGTCGCCGGGACCGATCCCGAGGCCGGCCAGCCGGTGTGCGCGGTGCAGGACCTCGGTGTACAGCTCGCGGTAAGAGAGGAGCTCCGCGGCCGTCTGCAGTGCGGGCGCCTGCGGGTGTGCGGCGGCGGTGGTCTCCAGGATGTCGATCAGGGTGCGCGGTGGAGGAGCCTCCCCGGTGCGGAAGAGGGCCCGCTCGCCGTGCGACACGAACGGTTCGGGGGACGGCGGGGAGAGGGGCGAAGGCAATGTGGTGCCTCTGTCTTTCGGTGCCGATGGGCGCAACGCCCTTGTCGCACCGTCAGATGGAGTGCTCGTGAAGACGGTTCACCAACTTCTCGCAAGCAATGCGGCCCTGATTCTCGACCCGCTCATGGGAGAAAATTGATGCGCTGAAAACTTAACGTTCGCCCAGCTCAGAGGGGTTACGCACGGTCCTTTCGATTAGGGGAAGAAACTGCCGAGAGATTGGTTTGACTCTGGCTCCGATCCTCGGGGAGATCGCCGGAAGTCGACTTTCCGCTATTTCCCGGCCAGGGCGGATGCGGTGGTCTCGCGCAGGGCATTCCGGCAGGTGGTCACGGGGCTTGGGAACGTGTTGGGGAGGTCTTGGCCGGGGTCGCATCTGCCGTACCTGCGACTTTCACATGGGCGCCATCGCACCCTTTCCTGACGTTTGGTGTTCCTGGAACACTCCCTTCGCGCAGGTTCTCTCACCAACGGGCGTTCCACGCCCCGCTCAGGACAAGAGGTCACTCCGTCATGCCTCAAGTGAATCGGCGCCGCTTCCTCCAACTGGCGGGCGGCACCGCCGCGTTCAGCGCGCTCTCCGGCAGCATCGAGCGTGCCGCGGCTCTTCCCGCGCACCACCGGTCCGGCACCATCGAGGACGTCGAGCACATCGTCGTACTGATGCAAGAGAACCGTTCCTTCGACCACTACTTCGGCACGCTCAGAGGCGTCCGCGGCTTCGGCGACCCGCGTCCGGTCAGTCTCCAGAACGGCAAGTCGGTCTGGCACCAGTCGGACGGCACCAGGGACGTCCTGCCGTTCCACCCCGACGCCGACGACCTGGGCCTCGCGTTCATCCAGGACCTTCCGCACGGCTGGAACGACGGTCACACCGCCTTCAACGGCGGCAAGTACGACAAGTGGGTGCCCGCCAAGTCCGCCACCACGATGGCGTATCTGACCCGCGAGGACATCCCCTTCCACTACGCGCTCGCCGACACCTTCACCATCTGCGACGCGTACCACTGCTCGTTCATCGGCTCCACCGACCCGAACCGCTACTACATGTGGACGGGTTACACGGGCAACGACGGCAAGGGCGGCGGCCCGGTCCTCGGCAACGACGAGGCCGGCTACAGCTGGACGACCTACCCCGAGCGCCTGGAGTCCGCCGGTGTCTCCTGGAAGATCTACCAGGACGTCGGTGACGGCCTCGACGTGAAGGGCTCCTGGGGCTGGATCCCGGACGCCTACCGCGGCAACTACGGCGACAACTCGCTGCTCTACTTCAAGCAGTACCAGAACGCGGCGCCCGGCGACCCGCTCTACGACAAGGCCCGCACCGGCACCGACGCCCGCACGGGCGAGGGCTTCTTCGACCGGCTCAAGGCCGATGTGAAGGGCGGCAAGCTGCCGCAGGTCTCCTGGGTCGTCGCCCCCGAGGCGTTCACCGAGCACCCCAACTGGCCCGCCAACTACGGCGCCTGGTACGTCTCCCAGGTCCTCGACGCGCTCACCTCCGACCCGCAGGTGTGGGCGAAGACGGCCCTGTTCATCACGTACGACGAGAACGACGGCTTCTTCGACCACCTCGTCCCGCCGTTCCCGCCGGCCTCCGCCACACAGGGCAGGTCCACGGTCGACGCCGGCCCGGACCTCTTCGTGGGCGACGCCGGCCACCCGGCCGGTCCCTACGGACTCGGGCAGCGCGTGCCTATGCTGGTCGTCTCGCCCTGGAGCAAGGGCGGATACGTCTGCTCGGAGACCCTCGACCACACCTCGATCATCCGGTTCATCGAGCGGCGCTTCGGCGTGCACGAGCCGAACATCTCGCCCTGGCGGCGCGCGATCTGCGGCGACCTGACCTCCGCGTTCGACTTCTCCCGCAAGGACACCGAGCCGGTGTCGCTCCCGTCCACGGACGGCTACCAGCCGCCGGACCACAACCGGCACCCCGACTATGTGCCGACGCCGCCCGCCAACCCCGTCCTGCCCAAGCAGGAGCGCGGCTCGCGGCCCACCCGTCCGCTCAAGTACGCGCCCGTCGTGGACGGTTCCGCGGACACCGCGAACGGGAAGTTCACGCTGGCCTTCGCCTCCGGCGCGCAGGCCGGCGCCGCCTTCCTCGTCACGTCCGGCAACCGCACCGACGGCCCCTGGACCTACACCACCGAGGCCGGCAAGACCGTCTCGGACACCTGGAACTCGGCCTACTCGGGCGGCTCCTACGACCTGACCGTGCACGGCCCGAACGGCTTCCTGCGCGTCTTCCAGGGGCCGAACAAGGCGGCCGGCCCGGAGGTCGTCGCACGGCACATCGGCGACGACGTCGAGCTGACCTTCACCCACAAGGGCTCCGGCACGGTACGGCTCAAGGTCGTCTGCGCGTACGGCCGTCACGCACAGGCCGTCACGGTCCGCTCCGGTGCCACCGTGCGGCGCACCTTCGCCCTGGGGGCGAGCAGGCGCTGGTACGACTTCACCGTGACGTCCGAGGCCGACCCCGCCTTCCTGCGCCGCTTCGCCGGACACGTCGAGAACGGCCGGCCGGGCGTGAGCGACCCGGCGATCGTCACCGGATGACCGGGACCGCCGCGCGCACCCCGGCGGCGGTCCCGGGCCGGGGTGGTGGAGGCGCCGCACGGGCGAGGGCGGCCCGATCGCCCCGTTTCGGGGGGCTGGGCCGGTGTCGGGGTAGTGTGCCCCGGTGACCACGCAATCGAACACACCTGCGGGTTGGTACCCGGATCCGCACGGTGCGCCGGGCACCCTGCGGTACTGGGACGGCGCCCAGTGGACCCAGCACACCCACCCGACGGCGGAGGCCGGCACGTACATGTACGTGCCGGCCTCCGCCCGTTTCACAGCGTGGTGAGGTGCCCCGGTGACGGGGGTGCCGGCTGCTGGGGCAGCAACGGCGGCTCGAAGGGGAGCGGCGCGGGCGCCGGTCCGGGCACCGTGGCCACGGGGCGGTCGGCGCCCGTCCCGGTGTCCGCCGCCGGGGTGGGGACGGGGGCCGACCGGGACAGCGTCACCACACCCCAGGAGGCCAGGGCCGCGCCCACCGACGTGAGCAGCAGGCCCGCCGCGCCGCCCTGGAGGTGCTCGCCCAGGAAGGACAGGCCGATCACCGCGGCGGCGACCGGATTGGCGAGGGTCACCACCGCGAGCGGCGCGCCGAGGCCGTCCCGGTAGGCGGTCTGGGACAGCAGCAGACCACCCGTCGCGAACGCCGCGACCAGCAGCGCCACCACGACGACCTGCACACAGAGCACCGACTGCGAGCGGTTCGTCGCCGCCACCGTCACGGTCTGTGTCAGCGCCGAGGCGACACCCGACGCGACACCGGAGGCGGTTGCGTGCCGCAGGCCGGGGCGGGAGCCCGATGAGAGCCCCCCGGTCGAGCGGGAGTGGGGGAGGGTCAGCGTGCCGATCAGGCTGGCGGTGGCGCCCGCCACGGCCAGGGCCTCCGGCAGGCTGAGCACGTTGTCGGGCTCGGGCCCGGAGGCCGTCACCAGGAGCGCGGCCAGACCGACCAGGGTGAGGACGGTGCCCCGCCACTCCACCGGGCTGACCCGGCGTCCCGCCGCCCGTGCGCCGAGCGGCACCGCGGCGACCAGGGTGAGCGCGCCGAGCGGCTGGACCAGGGTCAGCGGGCCGAACTTGAGGGCGGCGACGTGCAGCAGGGCCGCGCAGGCGTTGAGAAGGACCGACCGCCACCAGGCGCCGCTGGTGAACAGCCGCAGGGTGCCGGTGCCTCGGGACCGGGCGGCGAGCCGTTCCTGCGCCACGGCCGCGGCCGCGTAGGCGACGGCCGAGAACAGCGACAGGACGAGGGCGAGGAGCGTGGCGCTCATCGTCCCGCTCCCACCAGTCCGGCACCCCCGGCGGTCGGTGCGTCGGGTATGAGCGTCGAGCGCCGGGCGGCGACCGGAGATGCCGGGGGCCGAGCGGCCGGTGTGTCCGGCAGGGCCGCCGAGCGCCGGGCGACAGGGGCGGGCTCGGCGGGCCTCGGTGCGGGGAGCCTGGGGCGCGCCGTGCGCGTCTTGTCCGGTGCCGACGACGGCGCGCGGACCACCGCGAGCGCGACTCCGAGCAGGGCGCTCGCCACGATCGCGTCGAGCCAGTAGTGGTTCGCCGTGCCGACGATCACGACCAGGGTCAGCAGCGGATGCAGCAGCCACAGCCACCGCAGCCGTGACCGGGTGGCCACGATCAGGCCGATCGCGACCATCAGGGCCCATCCGAAGTGCAGCGACGGCATGGCGGCGAACTGGTTCGCCATCGAGTCGGTCTCCGGCTTGGCCCCGTAGACCGTGGGCCCGTAGACCTGCCCGGTGTCCACCAGATGCGCCATGTCCAGCATGCGCGGCGGGGCGAGCGGAAACGTCAGGTGCAGCGCCAGCGCGGCGCCGGTGAGCAGGGCGAGGACCCGGCGGGCCCACAGGTAGTGGTCCGGGCGCCGCAGGTACAGCCAGACCAGGAAGGCCGCGGTGGCCGTGAAGTGGACGGCCACGTAGTAGAGGTTCGCGGTGCGGGCCAGGACGTGGCCGTGCAGCAGCACGGACTGCACGGCGCCCTCTCCCGGCAGATGCAGGGAGCGCTCCCAGTGCCATACGTGGTGCGCGTTGCGGTAGGCCTCGGCGGTGTGGCCGTTCGCCAGCCGGCGGCCGAACTTGTAGACGAGGAAGAGCCCCGCCACGAGCAGGAGCTCCCGAACGAGGGGCGGCCGCTGTATCGCGGCTGCCCCGTCGTTTTCAGGCTCGGTACGGGAATCCATCCCCCGGCCCCTTTGCTGATGGTCTTGCGTGAGGTGGTGCATGGTGAGCCCAGGAAAGGGTCCACTCGACAGACGGGTGGGTCCTGTCCAAGGCTCATCGATACGTCAGTGTACCGATACGCTCGCGTACCGGTACACTCGCGTATCGATATACTGATGTGAAGCGGCCCACGGGCCGGGCGTACTACGGAGGAGGAGCCAGCCATGACGTCGCAGGCAGCGGAGGAACCGGATTCGGTTGCCGCTTCGCGCCGCTCCAAGCTCACGCCGCAGCGTGAGCGGGAGTTCTTCGACGCCGTGCTCGAGCAGATCCGCGAATGCGGATACGACTCGGTCACCATGGAGGGCATCGCCGCCAGCACCCGGTGCAGCAAGTCGACGCTGTACCGGCAGTGGAAGACCAAGCCCCAGTTCGTGGCCGCCGCCCTCAGGTCCAGCCGTACGAAGCGGATCGCGGGGATCGACACCGGTTCCCTCGCCGGGGACCTGCGCGCCGCCGCCCGGGCCGCCGCGGCGTGGTCCCGCCGCGACACCAAGCTGCTCCAGGCCCTCGGTCCCGCCGTCGTGCAGGACCAGGAACTCGCCCAGGCGCTGCGCGAGGCGCTGGTCGAGCCCGAGACCAGGGCGCTGCGGGAGATCCTGCGGCGCGGGGTGGAGCGCGGCGAGGTGGCCGCCGACCATCCGGCCCTCGAGTTCATCCCCGTCCAACTGCTCGGCGTGCTCCGCGCCCGGCCGCTGCTTGAGGGGCAGTACGTGGACGAGGAGTACTTCACGCGCTACGTCGAGGTGGCGGTGCTCCCGCTGCTGGGACTGACCTAGAGACCGGGCCGCCGTCCGTGGGATGACCGGACGTCGGCCCTGCTGCGCCGCACCGTGGGGACGGGGGCGGCGCGCAACCCGGCCGGGTGGGGTTCCTCTTGAGCGGAGGGGAACCCCGCCCGGCCGCAGTACGTTCGGCCGCGCGGGCGGTGGTTCAGACGTTCTGTCCGTCGCCGCCCGCGGACGCCGCCTTGATGCCCGCGGCGACCTGGTCGAGGACGGACGGCTTCGGCGCGTTCGAGCCGACATCGATACCGAAGCGGACGACGACGAGCTGCCCGGAGCCGGCGGGCGAGGGGAACACGAGCGACTCGACATAGCCGTCGGTGCCCTTCCCGGTGACCGCCTTCCAGCGGACCAGATAGCCCTTCTGCCCGGCCACCGTCACCGCCTTCGAGGCCAGCACCTGGTGCGAGGTGATACCGCCGTAGCTCGCGCCGCCGTAGGACTCCTCGGCGTTCTTGGCGATGTCCTGCCTGGCCGCGGCCTCGGCCGTGGTGGCCGTCAGCCCCTGAGCCTTCGCGGACGCCGAGTACGCCCCGCCGGTGTTGCACGTCTTCGTCGTGTCACCGGGGCACTTGTACTCGCCCTTCGACTGGATCGCCGCGCCGCCGTCGATGAGGTTGCCGCTCCAGCCGTCCGGTACGGGGATGCTGATGCCGTTGAACGGATCGGTGGCGTACCCGTCCTTGGTCCCCCCGG
Organism: Streptomyces sp. NPDC002573; assembly: GCF_042889625.1. Taxonomy (NCBI): domain Bacteria; kingdom Bacillati; phylum Actinomycetota; class Actinomycetes; order Kitasatosporales; family Streptomycetaceae; genus Streptomyces; species Streptomyces sp. NPDC002573. The sequence goes on from NZ_JBIARC010000066.1 coordinate 36,966, forward strand.
ACCCGTCCGACCCGCCCGAGCCGTCGGGGCCGCCCTGGCCCCCCTGACCACCCTGGCCTCCGAAGGGTCCGCCCTGGTCACCGAAGGGATCGTCCTGGCCCCCTTGGCCCCCTTGGCTCCCCTGTCCCCCCTGGCCCTCCGGACCGCCGAAGCCGCCCTGGCCCCCCGGCCCCTGGGAACGCGCGGAGTCCCCGCCGCCGTCGTTCGCGGTGAGCGCGTAGACACCGCCGCCTATGCCCGCGAGCACGGCGATCGCCGCCACGACGGCTATCCCGGTCCGCAGCCCGCGCCGCGCCGGGGCGGCCGCGGCGGCCGGATACGGCATGGTGGCGAACGGCCCGCCCGGATACGGTCCGACGCCCGGCGGCTGTGCCGGCGGCGCCCATGCGGCGGCCTGATCCGCAGGTCGGGTCCGGTCCGTCCACGCCTTGCCGTCCCACCAGCGCTCGGTGGCGGGCCCGTCACTTGTCTGCCCGGGGTCGGGGTACCACCCGGGAGGAGTCACCTGCGTCATGGGACCACCGTAGGAGGCATGCGTGAAAGAGGGATGAGAGCCCCCCGGCCGGCCGGTCCGCCCCGGTTCTCCGGCGGATCGTCAGTGACCGCCGATGGGGCAGATTTTGCGGGAACTTGACCAACGAAACCTTTCTTCGGCTGGTCGGCGGCCCCTCGCGTCGCCCCAGGGCATCGCAAGTCACCCATCACGGCAACAGGTGCCCCGACCCGGCTCCGCCAGAGCCCGGGGGCGGCTAGGCTCGATGTCTGTACGTCGTTTGGGCGACCTGGGGAGGTACCGGGATGACGGAGGCACGGCCCGGAGCGGCCGCCTCGGCTTCCCTGTGGGAACGCGACGCGGAAGTCGCCGTCGTCACCGAGGCGGTGGACGCCTTACGCGACGACGCCTCGCCCTCCGCGGCGGGGAGCCTGCTGGTGATCGGTGGGGAGGCCGGCATCGGCAAGACCGCGCTCCTCACCGAGACACGCCGCATCGCGGAGCGGCGCGGCTGCACGGTGTGGTCGGCGCGCGGGGGTGAGACCGTCACGTCCGTCCCCTTCAATGTCGTACGGCAACTGCTCCAGCCCGCGCTGCTCTCGCTGATGCCGGAGGAGGCGCGGGAGTACCTGGGCGACTGGTACGACGTCGCGGGTCCCGCCCTCGGGATAACGGAACCGGGCGACCGGCAGGCCGACCCGCAGGGTGTGTGCGACGGCCTGGTCGTCGTCGTCTCCCGGCTAGCCAAACGGGAGTGGCCCCTGGTCCTGCTCATCGACGACGCGCAGTGGGCCGACCTGGAGACCCTCCACTGGCTCGCCGCGTTCTGCGAGCGCCTCGAAGAACTGCGTGTCCTGGTCGTGGTCGCCCTGCGCCCCGGCGAGGTCACCGGCGACAGCGCCCGTTACCTCGACACCATTGCCGCGGCCGCCCGCCGCCCGGTCAGCACGCTGAGCGAACTCACCCCCGAGGCGACCGCTGGAATCACCCGCGCCACCATCGGCGCGCACGCCGACGCGCCGTTCTGCCGCGAGGTGTGGGCCGTGACCGGCGGCAATCCGTACGAGACCGTCGAACTCCTCGCCAAGGTGCAGGACAGCCAGCTCGAACCGGTCGAGGCGTCCGCCGTCGAACTGCGCGCACTGAACCGCTCGGCCCGCGGCAACGGCCTCGTCGCCCGGCTGGAGAGCCTCGGCATCGAGGCCACCCGGTTCGCCTGGGCCGCGGCCATCCTCGGCACCGGCATCACCGTCGACCTGGTGGCCCGGCTCGCCACCATGCACCATGGGGAGGCGGTGCGGTGCGCCGAACTCCTCGGCGCGGCCCGCATCCTGGCCGAGCCCGATCCGGCCGGTCGCCAGGCGGCCGACGGCGAGCTGGAGTTCGTCCACCCGCTGATCGCCAGTGCCGTCTACCGCTCCATCCCCGACGGGCTGCGCACCGCGATGCACGGCATCGCCGCACAGGTCGTCACGGACTCCGGACTCGGCGCCGCGGCCGCCTCCCGTCACCTTCTGGAGGTCCATCCGGACGACGACGAGGAACTCGTGGAGCAGATGCGCGAGGCGGCGCGCGAGCACCTCGCCGTCGGCGCCCCCGAAGCCGCCCGCCGCTGTCTGCAGCGGGCCCTGGTGGAGCCGCCGCTGCCCGAGGTCCACCCGCATGTGCTCTACGAACTGGGCTGCGCCACCCTGCTGACCTCGCCCGCCACCACCATCGACTACCTTCAGGCGGCCCTCGCCATGCCCGGTCTGGAGGGCGAGGTGCGCGTCGACGCCGTCTGCCGCCTGTCCCAGGCCCTGTTGCACAACGACCAGCTGGACGAGGCGGTCCGCACCGTCGACGAGGAGGCCGCCCGCCTCGAACCCGGGCCCTCCCGGATGCGGCTGCAGGCCGTGCACTACATGTGGGAGGGTATCCACGCGGCCGAGGAGGACTCCCCGGACCGCTCCCGGGAGCTGGCCGAACTGGCCCGTACCTGCACCGGGAAGGACAACTCCGAACGCGCGCTGCTCATCCTGCGCGGCTTCGACGCGATGACCCACGGCGAGAACGCCGAGGAGATCGTGGAGCTGTGCGACCGCGCCCTCGTCAACGGCCGCCTCGCCCCCGGGCTCGGCTGGACCGACACCGAGTGGGGCATCGAACTGCTGCTGATGCTGGGCAGCGCCTACGCCTACACCGACCGCCTCGACCGGGCCGAGAGTCTGTTCACGGAGGCCCTGCGTGCCTACGAGTCCGCCGGGTGGAGCGGCGGCCACCTCGCCCTGGCGCACGCCTATGTCGGACTGGCCCATCGCAGGCGGGGCCGGCTCAGGGAGGCGGAGACCTCCCTGCGTGAGTCCCTGCGCCTCGCGGAGCGCGTCGGCCGCGGACTGCCCCTGTACTGGTCCGCGACCTGCGGACTCGTCGACACCCTGCTCGCCCGCGGGCATGTCGAGGAGGCCTGGTCGATCGCCGAGCGATACGGCTTCGCGCCGCCGTACCCCTCCACCATCGTGCTGCCCGACACCCGGTGCGTCCGCGCTCGGCTGCTGTTCGCCGTCGGCCGGACCGAGGAGGGAGTGAGCGAACTGGAGGCCGCCGAGAAGGCGGCCGCCGGGCGCGGTCACAACACCGTGCTGGCTCCCTGGGCCGCCGACCTCGCCCGCGCGCTGGCCGCCGACGATCCGCGCCGTGCCGCCGAAATCGCCCTTTCCGCCCGCCGGCAGGCCGAGTTGTTCGGCACGGACACCGCGATCGGCGAGGCACTCCGGGTGGCCGCCGCCCTGGAGACGGGCCAGCGCGCCGCCGCGCTGTACGCCCGGGCGGTGACCTATCTGGAGGCGTCACCCTGTGCCTACGAGCACGCGTTGGCCCGTGTCGAGTACGGCGTGGCCACCCGGTCGGCGGCCGAGCTGGAGAGGGGCTTGACGCTGGCCCGGTCGTGCGGGGCGGACGGGCTGGTGGCCCGGGCGGAACAGGCGCTGGAGGACGGCATGGGGATCGCGTGACGCTCGGCCGCGGCGCGACGGGTCGGCCGGAGCCCGCCCCTCGTGCCGCGGCCGCGGGGTGACACTCCGTCGGCGGTCGACCAGCGTGCGTAGGGGCTGTCTGCCGCCTGCGCGCGTTGGTCCGTTCAGCGGACCGCGGACGCCGCTCACCGGATCACCGACCTAGACTGGCGGTCACGGCAGCCCCCGCATGTGTACCCGGCAAGGAAGGCGGCATCCCGTGGACCGGACCCTCGTCACCGCTTCCCCGCACCCGGCCGCCGACTGGTGGGTCACCGCCGACCAGGCGCGGCACGCGGCGCAGAGCGGGCTGTCCGATGCCGCGACGGCACCCGACCTGCTGCGTGCGCTCGCCGAACTCGACCGGGCCCGCCGGGAGACGGTGGTCGCCGTCGGCGCCGCCGTGGAGGCACTGCTCGAAGGCGGTGTCGCCTGGGAGGCGATCGCGGCGGCCCTCGGACTGGGCTCGGCCGACGAGGCCCGGACGGCGCTCGCCCCCGCCCGCCGTGACGCCGGTACGGCGATCGCACGCCGGCTCAGCCGCAGGTCGTAGCGGACGGGGTGACAGCGGCTCGCACGCCCCGGCTCATTCCTTCGCGAGCACGACCCAGACCTGTCCCTGCGCGAAGTTCATCTGTGTGCCGTCCGCGGTTGTGAACCGGGTGCCGTCCGTCGCCGACGGCCGCCGCCACCGAACGTCGAACGCCTTGCCGTCGCGCAGGACTTGGGCCTTCCCGGAGCCCACGGTCTCCGTGTACGGCGAGTTGTTGCCGAGGACGTCATGGAGGCCGGACGTGCGCACCCGTACGTACTGCACCACCACGGTCGCCGGGGCCACCTGCGTCCCGTCCGCCGTCACCGTCGGCATCCCGTCCATGGCCACCAGCCAGCGATGCCGCTCGGCGGACCAGGTGAAGGTGAAGCGCGCCGAGGGGAAGCGGACCGTCCGCGTGGGCTCAGGGGTGCCGCCCGCCGGTGCGGCGCCGAAGCGGAAGCCGGTGGTCAGCGCGGTGGCTCCCGGCGCGGACCGCATCAGGCGCTGCGGTCGCAGATAGAGGTTGTGCGGGGCGGCCTTGTGGGGGTCACGGAAGTAGGCGTCGGAGTTCCTGTCCGGGGGCGCCGGGGTCAGGGGCGCCTTGTCGATGAGGGGCAGGAGCTTGTGCTGCGCACCGGAGAAGGCGAGCGTCGGTGTGTGGAACTGGCGCAGCAGCTCCAGATCCGACTCGCGGGCGCTGCGCACCGGGCCGACCGCCTTCGGCAGATTCGTCGCGAACACCGCCATCAGCCGGCTGAGCCCGGCTTCGACCTGCTCGGTATAGACGAGGTCCGCCTGGTCCAGACCCGTCTGCGGGCGCGCCGCGGCCACATTGTCGATCTTCACCGCGAGCACCGCCCCGGAGGAGGCGGGCGCGGAGGAGCGGCCGCCGTCCTGCCCATGGTGTCGGGGAGTACCGCCCGCGGTGCATCCCGCCACCAGGCCGCCCGTGATCGCGGCGGTCAGCAGCGCCGCCGTCGTCCTGCCGCGCCGTCTCCGCACGGTTTGTCGCATGCCCATATAGAACCTATAAGCACACGATCGGTCTCGATAAACGCCGATAAACATGTGTCAGGGTCGGCCAGGAGTGCCGAGGATCTCCGCGAGGTCGTAACGCACCGGCTCCTCCAGCTGGGCATAGGTGCAGCTCTCGGGGGTGCGGTCCGGGCGCCAGCGGCGGAAGCGGGCGGTGTGCCGGAAACGCACCCCGTTCTCCATGTGGTCGTACGCCACCTCCGCCACCCGCTCGGGCCGCAGCGGCACCCAGGACAGGTCCTTCTTCCCCGACCAGCGGCTGGGCGCGCCGGGCAGCCGGGCCGTCTCGTGCGCCGCCTCGTCCGACCAGGCCGCCCACGGATGGCCCCCGGCCTCCTCCATCCGCAGCGGTTCCAGCTCCGCCACGAGTTCCTCACGCCGCTTCATGGAGAACGCGGCGGACACGCCCACATGCTGGAGGGCGCCCCTGTCGTCGTACAGCCCGAGCAGCAGGGAGCCCACGACCGGGCCGCTCTTGTGGAAGCGGTAGCCCGCGACCACCACGTCCGCCGTGCGCTCGTGCTTGATCTTGTACATCGCGCGTTCGTCGGGACGGTAGGTCAGCGACAGCGGTTTGGCGATCACTCCGTCGAGGCCCGCGCCCTCGTACTGCCGGAACCACTCCTCCGCCACCGCGCGGTCCGTCGTCGCGGGCGCGAGATGGACCGGAGGCGTCACCGACGACAGCGTCCCCTCCAGCACAGGACGCCGTTCGTTCAGCGGGACGGTGAGCAGCGACCGGTCGTCCAGCGCCAGCAGGTCGAACGCCACGAACGAGGCCGGGGTCCGCTCCGCGAGGGTGCGCACCCGGGAGGCCGCCGGATGGATCCGCTCCGTCAGCGCGTCGAAGTCGAGGTGCCCCTCCCGGACGATCACGATCTCCCCGTCCAGCACACAGCGCTCCGGCAACCGCTCGCGCAGTGCCTCCACCAGCTCCGGGAAATACCTCGTCAGCGGCTTTCCCGTACGGCTGCCCAGCTCCACCTCGGGGCCGTCGCGGAAGACGATCGCCCGGAACCCGTCCCACTTCGCCTCGTACTGCATGTCCGGCGGGATCTTCGCCACCGGCTTGGCGAGCATGGGCTTGACGGGCGGCATCACCGGCAGATCCATGGCTTTGACTCTAGGAGCGGATCCAGGCCCCCGCCTGCCGAGTCGGCGTCTGGGTACACGCGTGTCAAGCGGGGCCGGGAGCGGCGACCGCCGCCCGCCGGTCCGGCCCTCGGGCTGCGGCCGCCGGGTCGCTCACCGCTTGTGGCCGTTGCCGTGTCCGTTGGGATGCAGGACCACCTTGGTCCAGCCCTCGTCACGGGCGTCGAAGTGCTCGTAGGCGGTGGGGGCCTCGTCCAGGCTGAGCTCGTGGGAGACGAC
>NZ_JBIARC010000067.1:0-41396 GCF_042889625.1 Streptomyces sp. NPDC002573
GCTGCGGGTTGGAAGCCTAGAGAACTCCCATCCTCGCAGGTCACAAGGCACGTCCTCTCCATGGGGGCACCGTCAGCCGGTCACCGATCGATGGATCCAGGTTCAGGGCTTCGGCGGGTGTCTTCCAATCGAGGGTTTTCCGCGGCCTGTTGTTGAGGGCGTGAGCAACGGCCTCAAGCTCGTCGGCATCCCGTCGCGACAGGTCCGTGCCCTTCGGGAAGTACTGGCGAAGCAGTCCGTTGGTGTTTTCGTTGGTGCCGCGTTGCCAGGGGCTGTGCGGGTCGGCGAAGTAGACCTGCAGCCCGGTGTCGATACGGAGTTTGGGCATGCTGGGCCAGCTCCTTGCCGCGGTCCCAGGTCAGCGAGCGGCGCAGCTGCTCGGGCAGCGTGGTGATCATGCCGGCGATGGCGTCTTTCACGGCTTGGGCGCCGCGGCCGGCCAGCGCCGGGCCGTTCTTGACCTGTGGTTCTGCACCGTAGCCGTCCATCCGCGGTAGGTGCAGCAGCATGGTGAACCTCGTCGTGCGCTCCACTGGCGTGCCGATCGCAGACCGGCCGGTGCCGATGATGAGATCGCCCTCCCAGTGACCCGGGACGGCGCGGTCCTCGGCCTCGGCAGGCCGCTCGCTGATCACCACGTCGGCTGTGACGTGGCCGTTGGCGCGCTGCCGGGAGCGCGCTCGCGGAACACGGAGCGCACGCCCGGTGCGCAGACAGGCGACCAGCTCGCGCTTGAGGGCGCCGCGCCCCTGGATGTAGAGGGCCTGATAGATCGCCTCGTGCGAGATGCGCATGGAGTCATCATCGGGGAAGTCGGCCTTGAGCCGGTTCGCGATCTGCTCCGGGCTCCACGACGTCGCCCTGCGGCGGGCAGGGTCGCGGTGAGTGCGGTCCAGAAGGGGTCTTCGGGCTGGATGAAGTCCGGTTGGCCGAACGAGTAGGCCATCAGGTTGGGGTGGCGGTGCGCCAGTTCCCGGAAATCCGTGGCGAGCAGGCGGATGCGCTCCTGCCAGGGGGCGTCCTGCAGTGTCACGGTGCGGAACTGGGCGCCGACCATTCTCGCCACGCCGCGCAGCAGGGCGTCCTTGTTGGGCACGTGGTGGTACAGCGACATCGGGTTGGCGTCCAGCGCGGTGGCGAGTTTGCGCATGGTGAGCGCCTCGACGCCGTCCGCGTCGATGAGCTGCAGGGCGGCGGCGTAGATCCCGGCCTCGGTCAGAGGCGCGTCTCTCTTCCTGGTGCCGCGCGGGGGACGCCTCGCTTTTCCATACCGCGTACGGTCCAATTCCATACTAAGTATGGAATGTAGTTTCCCTGGGTCGTCTACGGCATGGACATCGCCGGCGTCGGCCAGGTCCTCGTCTACGCCCCGGACTTGGTGGCGGAGGTCTGCGACGAGACGCGGTTCTGCCGACAGGCCGAGAAGACGCCGCTGTACCACGTCCGGGACTTTCTCCGGGGCGGGCCTGCTCGCAGCCCACCGGCACGAGGAGAAGTGGGCCATGGGCACCAGATCTTCCTGCCGGCCTGGTTTTGGTCTGCGGCTACGCGCCGCCTGACCGGGAAGGGGGCTTGTCCACCGACTGAGCGGCCCGCCAAGCAGAGTGCCGAAAACGCTCTTTCAGGACCAGCCCTTCAAGGCGGCGTCGACAACGGCGCTCACTGCGTCGCGGTCCAGGCCGTTCCCGGCGAGAAAGCGCTCGAAGAAGAGGGGTCCGGCAGTGGCCATGGCAAACGTCTCGGGGGTGACGTCAGGCCGGAGTCGGCCGCGCTGGACGGCCGCGGTGACGGCGGGACGCAGGGCTTCGGCGATCTGGTGCACCAGCGACTCCCGGAGGCGGCGGATGTCTTCGTCGTGCCGTGAGCCGCCGAGGATCGCCGCAAGGACGGCGCCTGCCTGCTCTTCCTCCCAGGGTTCGGCCAGTTCGCCGAGGCGGTGGATGAGTTCCTCTCGCGGATCGTTGCCGGAGGCGACCCGAAGGTGCTCAGGTGCCGGTGGCGGAGGGGGTATGCCGGCTTCCAGCGCGGTGAGTCGGAGGTCGAGCAGGCTGGGCCAGTGTCGATAGACGGTGGCGCGGCCGACGCCTGCGCGAGTGGCGACCGTCTGGTGCGTCACGGCCTCCAGTCCACTTTCCGTGAGCAATGCTGTGGCCGCTGCCACGATGGCCTCGCGACTGCGCAACAGGCGCGGATCAGTGCGAACTTCCACCCTCTTACATCCTTCTGTCAGACGGTCTGGGCGATCGATGACATCCGACCCGCGTCGGTACGCGCGCGCGTTGGGCGCGCCTCAGTTTGTCCGCATCATGTATGACTTCAATTCGGTCATGTGGACGGATGTAATGATCGCGTTGAGCGCCGTATAGAACATGTGATCGCCTTCGGAGTCGGCGTCCACAGACTCGCCCTCCCCTGTTGCGCCGGGGGCCGGCGGCAGGGTCGACCACCGGCGAAGCGCGCCGTTGATCTCGGCAATCAGCACACCGAACACGGCGGCGCAGATGACCGCGGCGATTCGGGACACTTCCTGCCGCGGTACCCCGGCACTCGCCAGCACGTCGGTGAGTGCGAGCCAGAAGGGGTCTTCGGGCTGGACGAAGTCCGGCTGCCCGAACGAATAGGTCATGAGCTTCGGGTGACGGTGCGCCAGAGCGCGGAAGTCCTCGGCGAGTTGGCGGATGCGCTCCTGCCAGGGGCGGTCCTTCTGCGTCACGGTGCGGAACTGGGCGCCGACCATGCTCGCGACGCCGCGCAGTAGCGCCTCCTTGTTGGGTACGTGGTGGTACAGCGACATCGGGTTGGCGTCCAGCGCGGCCGCGAGCTTGCGCATGGTGAGGGTCTCCACCCCGTCGGCGTCGATGAGCCGCAGGGCGGCGGCGTAGATCCCGGCCTCGGTCAGGGGTGTGTCTCTTTTCTTGGTCCCTCGGGGGGTGCGCTTCGCCGTTTCCATACTTAGTATGGTATCACTTCCATACGACGTACGTTTCTGCGGTGCGTCGCGGCATAGACCGGCGCCCTTGCCCTTCCCCCTCTCCACACAAAGGAGCAAGCCATGACCACCCACTCCGCGAACGACCTTCGCCCCATCCGGTCCCCGCGCGGGGTTCCCCTCCTCGGCAACACGCCGCAGATCCCCGACACCAACCCCGTCGAGTACTTCGGCGAGCTGTCCAAGCAGTTCCCCGAGGGCATCTACGGCATGGACATCGCCGGCATCGAGCAGGTCTTCGTCTACGACCCCGACCTGGTGGCCGAGGTCAGCGACGAGACGCGGTTCTTCAAGCAGATCGACAAGACGCCGCTGCACCACATCCGGGACTTCGCCGGCGCCGGCCTGTTCACCGCCCACCAGCACGAAGAGGAATGGGGCAGGGCACACCGGATCCTGCTGCCGGCCTTCAGCCAGCGGGCCATGAGGAACTACTTCGGGCAGATGCTGGAGATCGCCCAGAACCTGGTGGGCAAGTGGGAGCGCCGGGAAGGCAAGCCGGTCAACATCACCGACGACTACACCCGCCTGACGCTGGACACCATCGCCCTGTCGGGATTCGGCTACCGGTTCGACTCCTTCGACAAGGAGGGGCTGCACCCGTTCCTCAACGCGATGCTGGGCGCGCTGACCGAGTCGATGCGGCGCTCTCAGGAACTGCCGATGATGACCAAGCTGCGCAGGGCCGATGCCAAGAAGTACGACGAGAACATCCAGGCGATGCGCGAACTGGTCGAGAGCGTGATCAAGGAGCGCCAGGAGGGCAAGGGCAGCGGTGAGGACGACCTGTTGGGCCTGATGCTTGAGGCCACCGACCCGGAGACCGGCAAGCGGCTGGACGTCGACAACGTGCGTGACCAGGTGCTGACGTTCCTGATCGCCGGGCATGAGACCACCAGTGGTCTGCTGTCGTTCGCCACGTACTCGCTGATGCGCAACCCGCACGCCCTGGCCCAGGCGTATGCCGAGGTGGACCGCCTGCTGCCGGGCGACACCGTGCCGGACTACGACACGATCATGCAGCTGGACGTCATCCCGCGGATCCTGGAGGAGACCCTGCGGCTGTGGGCTCCCATCCCGATGATCGCCAAGGCGCCCATCGAGGACACCGTCATCGGCGGCCGCTACGAGCTGAAGAAGGGCACACGGGTCAGCATCCTTGAAGGCCCGCTGCACACCCACCCCAAGGCGTGGGAGCGGCCGGACGAGTTCGACATCGACCGGTGGCTGCCGGAGAACCGGGTCCGGCAGCACCCGCACGCCTACAAGCCGTTCGGCAACGGTGTGCGTGCCTGCATCGGCCGGCAGTTCGCGCTCACCGAGGCCCGCCTGGCGCTTGCGCTGGTGCTGCAGAAGTTCAAGCTCTCGGACACCAGCGACTACAAGATGGACGTCCGCGAGGCGCTGACGCGCAAGCCCGGCAACTTCGAGCTGATCGTCCGCCGTCGTCAGGAGCACGAGCGGACCGTTTTCGGCGCCGCGGACCTGCAGACCGGTGACACGCAGGCGCAGGCAGCGGTCAGCGGTGTCGGGGTGAACCTGACCGTCGCCTACGCCTCCAGCCTGGGCTCGTGCGAGGACCTGGCGCGCACCATCGCCGACCGCAGCGAGCGCTCCGGATTCGGCACGACCCTGGTGAGCCTGGACGAGCTGTGCGACAACCTGCCCACCGAGGGACTCCTGGTCGTCGTCGCCGCCAGCTACAACGGCAAGGCACCCGACAACGCCCAGCGCTTCGATGACCTGATCGCGACCGGGCTGGGCGAGGACTCACTGTCGAACGTGCGGTTCGCACTGCTGGGCGCAGGCAACACCCAGTGGGTGGCCACCTACCAGGCCTTCCCCAAGCGGATCGAGGCCGCCCTGCTGGCCGCCGGGGCCACCCCCGTCATCGAGCGCGGCATCGCAGATGCCGCCGGCGACTTCGACGGCATGGCCAGTCGCTGGATGGACACCCTGTGGGCCACCCTGGCCGAGGAGTACGCCGCCGACACCTCCGACGACGGCGCGCCGCGCTACCAGGTCCAGCTGCTCACCGAGGCGGACGTGCGCCCCGCCATCGTCTCCGAGCAGGCCTACCCCCTGACCGTGGTCGCCAACGAGGAACTCGTGTCCGACGCGACCGGGCTGTGGGACTTCCAGATCGAGCCGCCGCGCCCGTCCGCGAAGTCCCTCACCGTGGAGCTGCCCGAGGGCGTCACCTACGAGACCGGCAACCACCTCGCCGTCTTCACCAAGAACGAGCCGTCCCTGGTCAACCGGGCGCTGGCGCGCCTGGCCGTCGACCGCGACCAGGTGCTCCGGCTCGACCAGCCCGGCGGCGGCCGCACGCACCTGCCGGTGGGCACGCCCGTCACCGCGGGCCTGCTGTTCACCGAGTTTTTGGAGCTGCAGGATGTGGCCACCCGCTCCCAGGTGCGCATCCTGGCCGAGCACACCCAGTGCCCGTGGACCCGGCCGCAGCTGCAGGCCTACACGGCCGACACGGAGGAGGCTGAGGAGCGCTACCAGAGCGAGATCCTCGGCAAGCGGGTCTCGGTGCTGGGCCTGCTGGAGCGCTTCCCCGCTGTCGAGCTGCCGCTGGCGGTGTTCCTGGAGATGCTGGGCCCGATCCGTCCCCGCTTCTACTCCATCTCCTCCGCCCCGCTGGCCAACCCGCGCCACGTCCGGCTGACCGTCGGCCTGCTGGAGGGCCCCGCGTTGTCCGGTGAGGGCCAGTATCGCGGCACCTGCTCCGCCTACATGGCACAGCTGAGGCCCGGTGACGTCGTCTACGGCTACGTGCGCGTGCCCTCCCCGACGTTCGCCCCGCCGGCCGACCCGGCCACGCCGCTGATCCTGATCGGCCCCGGCACCGGCATCGCGCCGCTGCGCGGCTTCCTGGAGGAGCGGGCCTGGCAGCAGGCGAACGGCACGCAGGTGGGCCTGTCGCAGGTGTTCGTCGGCTGCCGCCACCCCGAGCACGACTACTTCTACCGCCAGGAGATGCAGCACTGGGAGCAGGCCCAGATCGCCCAGGTCCACACCGCCTACTCCGCGGTGACCGGCCACCCGGCCCGGTTCGTGCAGAACGCCATCGCCAATGCCGCCGACACGGTATGGCAGGCCATCGAGGACGGCGCGTACATCTACGTCTGCGGTGACGGCCGCCGCATGGCACCCGCCGTCCGGGAAGCCCTCGCCGCCATCCACCGCAAGCACACCGGCAGCGACGACGAGACCGCCCAGCAGTGGCTCGCCCAGCTCGAAGCCGACGAGCGCTACCAGCAGGACGTCTTCGCCTGACCATCGCACGCCGTCACGGCGTGCGACCCCCAGCCGCCGGGAGGCGAGCGACACCCCCGCTGCCGGCCGTACGCCTCCCGGCCACCACAAGCCATTGAGACACCACACGGCACCCATCGGCCCGAACCGCCAGCCGATGCCGCACACAGAAAGCAGATCTTCATGGACACCATGCTCGCCGGGCGCTTCCACCTGGACACAAGGAAGTTCGCCGTGGAGGAGGTCCCTGTCCCCGTGCCCGGTCGGGGCGAGGTACTCGTCGAGGTGAGGGCCGCAGGGGTCTGCCTGTCGGACGTGCACCTGATCGACGGCTCTCTCGTCCCGCTGTTCGCCACCTCCGATGTGGTCACCGTCGGTCACGAGGTGTCCGGTGTGATCCACACGCTCGGCCCGGACCTCAAGCGCGGCCTGAGCGTCGGCACCCGGGTCACCCTGGAGGCCGGCAAGACCTGCGGCCAGTGCGCCGGCTGCGTGCGCCGCCGCCCCTGCACCCAGATGCTCACCGCGGGCATCGACTACGACGGCGGCTGGGCCCAGTACACGATCGCCCGCGAGGACACCCTCATCCCCATCCCCGACGGCCTTCCCTTCGATCAGGCCGCGATCATCCCCGACGCGGTCTCCACCCCCTACGCCGCCGTCGTCACCACCGCGGGTGTCCGTCCCGCCCAGTCCGTCGGCGTGTGGGGCGTGGGCGGTGTCGGCGCGCACAACGTGCGCGTCGCCCGCCTGGCCGGCGCCGCGCCGATCATCGCGGTCGACCCGCTGCCCGGCGCCAGGGAGCGCGCCCTGTCCTTCGGCGCGGACCTGGCCCTGGACCCGGGCGCCGACGACTTCGCTGACCAGGTGCGTGCGGTCACCGGCGGACGCGGCCTGGACTTCGCCTTCGACTGCGCCGGCGTGCCCGCCGTCCGCGAGCAGGCCGCCGCCGTGCTCGGCCTGGGCGGAGTCCTGATCCTGGTCGGCATCAGCCCCAGGCCGCTCACCATCAGCGAGGGCCTGACCTTCAACTACCTGGGCAAGCAGGTCCGCGGCCACTACGGCGGCACCCCCGAGTCCGTCACCGAGCTGGTCCGGCTGGCGGAGGTCGGCCGGCTCGACCTGGCCCCCTCCATCACGGACCACATCCCGCTCGCCGAGGCCGCCGACGCGGTCAGCCGGCTGGAGAACAAGATCGGCGACCCGATCCGCCTCATCCTCGTCCCCTGACGCCTGTCAGTAGGACAGCAAGCCACCCTGGGCAGGGGTGAGTGGGCGCCGGTGCTTGAGGGAGCACCGGCGCCCACAGTCTGTCGCGCCAAGCGCCGTGAACCACACCGGAGCGGGTTCAGAGCCACCCGCGGCGGACCGCCTGCGCGCCTGCCTGGAATCGGCTCGTCGCTTCGAGGCGGGTGGTCAGGTCGGTGATCCGGCGGCGCAGGGTGCGTTCGCTGAGGCCGAGTTGGCGGGCTATGGTCTCGTCCTTCAGCCCGGCGTGGAGCAGGTGGAGCAGAGCGCGGTCGGCCTCGCTGAGGTCGGGGTGGTCTTCCGTCTCCTGGGCCTTGCTGCCGAATACGGGGGTGGCCTGCTGCCAGCTGGCCTCGAAGAGGTCGACGAGGGCGTCGCACAGCGGTGACCGGTGGACCAGGGCGGCGGTACTGCGCAGGCCGTCGGCGCCGGTGGTGAGCGGCACGATGGCGTCGCGGCGGTCGAAGACCAGCAGTTTCAGTGGCACATGGGGAAGCACCCGGGCCTGTTCCCCGAGGAGCACGAGGTGCTGGAGCAGTTCCGCGCGCTCGGGGATGGCCAGCACCTGGCTGGAGTAGATCGCCCGTGCCCGCACCCCACGGGCCAGCAGGTCCTCCTCGGCCTGCAACGCATTCGCGTCAGCGGTGAGATACGGCGGGGTGTCGAAGCACAGGACCTCGTGGTCGGCGCCCGCCATCAATTCGGTGAGCCAGTCGGTGATCGCGGTCGGCCCCTCGATGATCTCGACCAGTCGGCTGGGATCGGAGCTCAGCTTGCGCTCGTTGAACTCGGCTCCGTAGGCGTCCAGCGCGGCCTCCGTGCGCTCCAGCTCCAGACGGCGCGTGCGGATCAGGGCGGCCAGGCCGATGCGCGGATCCAGCGGGGCGTAGCGGGTGGGCCGCACCGCCGAGGGCACCGCGAGGCCCGCCGCGACCAGTTCGTCCAGCATGCGGCGCGCCTGTGCCGTGCTGCAGGACTGATGTCTGGCCAGTTCGGTGGCGGTGAGTGGCGGCGAGGTCAGTAGATGGCGGTAGGTGCGCTCGGTCGGATCGTCGAGACCCAGGGGTTCCAGCACAGGCTCGCCTCCCTCCTGTGTTTCGCGGTCAAAGGCGGCGTATGGCCGCTACCGGCCGCTGACCGGTATCGGCCAGCCATTGTGCTCCCGGTGAGACGGGTGCGCTGGAACAGTACCGGCATCCCTACAGGGCGGTTCACCAGTCTTTCCGCAACGCAACCGCCCTTGTCCCCACGAGAGGCGCGTGGTCACTTGAGAATGCGTAGCAAAGGCATACGCTCCGGCATGGTCGCTACCGTGCTGGGGCTGGCCGCCGGCTTTCTGGTCACACCGCCGGCTCAGGCAGGCCCTCCGCAGGGCGCGAAGAACATCCGGCTGACCGCCGGCGCGATGGAGAAGCTGAGCAAGCGTTACCAGCCACGGATCGACGGCACGCCTGGGCAGGTCGCCGCCCAGGAGGGTCCCGCCGCTGCCGCGCCGGCGCTGCCGGGCACTGCGCCGAAGGCGACGGCAGGCTCGCAGGAGCGGTCGGATACCGCCTCCACCGCTCCGGGCTTTGAGCGGACCGGCCAGTGGGAGACCGCGCGGGGCTTCGCCGAGGGCGTGGCGCTCGGTGGCACCAAGGACTGGGTGGGCGTCTTCAGCGGCGGCACCGTCTCCCGGTACGACGCCCAGGGCAAGCAGGTGTGGCACCGTGGAGCCACCTCCTTGTACAAGGACTGGCAGGTCATCCCCGACAACTGGTTCCAGCCGCACCCGTATCTGCCGAACCTCTATGTCGGCTACAACCCCTACGAGATGTCGGCCGCCGGTAAGCAGCCGTATGTGACGGGCGACTTCAACGGTGACGGTGTCGAGGACGTCGCCGTCGCCTATGCGGTGGGCGACTGGCCGTTCCGGCCGTTCTCCTCGCCTGGTTCGAAGGTGGACTACGGAACCTTCGTCACCGTCCTGGACGGCCGTACCGGAAACACGGCGTGGAGCAAGCTGGTCCCCGGCTACGTCGGCAACATGCTGGTCCAGGACGGCAAGCTGATCGTCGCCAACACGGTCGGCCCGGACTGGGGCGGTGATCCGGTGGCCGAACAGGGCGACAGCCGCAGCAACCTGACCGCCTACAGCTTCAGCCGCGCCGCTCACGGCAAGCTCACCGGGGCCGCCGACTGGACCTACTCCACGCGCGCGCCCTGGGCGTACTGGGGCGATCTGACGTCGATGGGAAGCGGCCGGATCGCCGCGTCGTGGTCCGACACCCCCATGGACCTGGGAAGCCCGCACCCGGCCGACGGCAACGTGCTGGTACTCAAGACCTCCGACGGCAGCGTCGTGGCACACACCAAGACGCCCGGCTACCCGCGCATGCTGGTCAAGGACCCGGGCGCGGACCGCGTTCTGGTGGTCGAGCAGAACGACCCCTTCGACACCGTGCGCTGGGACCTGACCGCGATCGACGCGCACACCGGCGACCGGACGGTGCTCGCCTCGCGTGAGGGCACCGTGCCGGAGGCCTTCCACGTCCTGCCGAACGCGAAGGACGGCCGCCCCCGGTTCGCTGTCGCGGAACTCGGCATCAACGCCGACATGTCCGACGGTCAGAGCACCATCTCCGGCTGGGACGCTCAGGGCCACACCCTCTGGGCCTACACCACGGCCTCCACGATCGGCGGGCCGAACGCCCCGACCATGGCGCTGGCCTCCGACGCGAAGGGCAGCGAGGTGTTCGCCTCGCTGTCCGACCCGAAGGCCGCCACCGCCGCCACCCCCGCAGCTCCCGAGCACACCCAGCTCATCGGACTGAACGCCGCGAGCGGTCACCTCGACTGGCGGCAGGACGGCGCCGTCTCCGGCGACACTCTCACCCCGTACCAGGGCGGACTCCTCACCGTCGGCTACGACGACACCGCCTACACGGTCAACCCCCGCAACGGTACGTCGCACGCCATGCCCCTGGCCGGCGACCCCTACGCGGCCGTCGCCACGGACGTGAATGGGGACGGGACCAAGGACCTGGTCGTCGCCGGCCAGAGCCGCGGTGTCTTCGCCCTCGACGGCAGGACCCTGAAGACGGCTGCGCCGACCGTCCTGTGGCGGGCCACCGTCGACAGCTCGGTGCACGCCCTGCGCCTCCTGCCGAACCCCGGCAGGGACGTGTTCGGCGACTCGGTGGTGGCCGCGACCGACCACGGCTTCGCCGTACTGGACACGCACAGCGGTGAGGTACGCGCGAACGTGCGCACCGGCGGCTACGTCGCCTCGCTCACGGTCGTGAGCGACGGCCGCGGCGGCTTTGAGATCGTCGTCCCGGGCAGCAGCCTGACCGCGTACACCGCGCAGGGCAGGAAACTGTGGACGTACCAGCCGAAGGGCACGGCGGGCAAGAGCCTGGTCTTCTCCAGCGTCACCACGGACGGCGCCGGACACCTGTTCTTCGAGTACGGCGGCACGCACCACGGCATCGGCCTGCCCACGGAGGCCACCGACCCGGCGCCGACGGCGGTCGGCTTGGACGCCGCCACCGGCACCCCGGTCTGGACCGAGACCCCGACCGACTCCGGCGCCGTCGCGATCGTGCCGACCGACCCCGCCCTGGCCGACCCGAACATCCCGGGCGCCGACGGGCACGGTGTCGCCTTCGCCTACACCGGCGATCACACGACCTACCAGCACCTGGTCCAGATCCTCGATTCCCGCACCGGCGCCGTGATCAAGAACTACGACAGTCCCGGGATGTCGCAGGGCTTCGTCGCGTCCAAGAAGACCGGCCTGGTCGAGATGCGCGAGTTCAACGACTACGTGTACCCGGCGGACGGCGGCGAGCCCCATGACGTGCCCACCTTCTTCGGCTTCCACTCCGGAGTGTTCGCCAGGTCCGTCGGCGGCACCGAGGCGTTCGTCGGCGCCTACCAGAACCTGTGGTCCTACGACACGCCCTTCGCGGACAACGACGGGTACCTCCGCTATAGCGCGACGGACTTCGCCCTGGGGGCGAGCCAGGTGGAAACAGCGGAGCTGGGCGACGGCCCGGGCGACGACATGATCGGTCTCGCGCTCGACTGGCGAGCCCTGAACATCTCGGCCCAGGCGATCGGTGACGCCGCCAACGACATCGACTACTTCCCGCACGGCCTGACCACCTACAAACTCTCCGAGGACGAGCCCACCCGGATCCCGGCGCCTCCGAGCGGCGGCGGCACGTCTCTCGCAACCCCGCAGGCCGCCCCCCAGGCCCCTCAGGCCCAGGGTGACCGGATGCGCAGCGCGAGCCCGCTGAAGGACCTCGGCATGCCGATCGGCACCGCCTCGGTCCCGATCGAGATCCAGAAGAAGACCCCGGCAGCCACGAAGCTGAGCGTGGGCCAGGACAACGCGGCCGAGGTCGCCCCCGGCTACACCCCGCAGCAGATCCAGGCGCGCCTGGGCCTCGAGGGCGATGGCACGGGCCAGACGATCGCGATCGTCGACGCCTACCACTATCCGACGGCGAAGGCCGACCTGAACCACTTCTCCGCGCACTTCAACCTGCCGCCCACCTGCGACACGGTGGGTTCGGGAGCGGACTGTTTCGACTTCCAGCAGGTCTACGCTGACAGCGCCGAGCCCGAGGTCGACACCGGCTGGAACGAGGAGGAGGCGCTGGACATCGAGTGGGCGCACTCGGTGGCCCCGCACGCCAAGATCGTCCTGGTCGAGGGGAAGGACCCGAGCATGGCCGCGCTGTCCCGGGCCGAAGACGCGGCCGCGGCGCTGCACCCGGCCGCGGTCAGCAACAGCTGGGGCGCCCGCGAGTTCTCGGAAGAGGCCTTCTACGACGGCTCCTGCAAGCTGGCCGACTCGGTCTGCGTCCAGTCCACCGGGGACGGCGGCTACCCCGGCGGCTACTCCGCCACCAACCCCTACGCCCTGGCCATCG
This sequence comes from Streptomyces sp. NPDC002573, assembly GCF_042889625.1. Lineage (NCBI taxonomy): Bacteria > Bacillati > Actinomycetota > Actinomycetes > Kitasatosporales > Streptomycetaceae > Streptomyces > Streptomyces sp. NPDC002573. The sequence continues at coordinate 12,427 of NZ_JBIARC010000067.1, forward strand.
GCGGCACCAGCCTCCGACTGGACGCCGACGGCAACACCCTCGACGAGACGGCGTGGAGGTCCACCGGCGGCGGCCTGAGCTACTTCGAGGCGCGCCCGGCCTACCAGGACGGCGTGCAGTCCTCGCCGCTGCGGGCCACCCCGGACGTGAGTTTCGTGGCCGACCCCGCCACCGGCGTGCCGGTCTACCTGACCATGACCTACGGCGGCGCCACCCATTCGATGTGGTTGAAGGTGGGTGGCACCAGCCTGTCCGCCCCGATCTGGGGTGCGATCATCGCCTCGGCCGACCAGCTCCGGGCCGCCGCCGGCAAGTGGCACCTGGCTTCGGCCGGTCCGGACGGCGACACCGCCCACACCGATGTCTACGCGCTCGGCGGCAGCTACCTGCGGGACATCATCTCCGGCTCCAACGGCCGGTGCGGTGCACAGTGCACGGCCGGTCCCGGCTACGACACCGTCACCGGCCTCGGTTCGCCCACCGCGGGCGTCGACGCGGCCCTGGCGGCCATGAAGTAACCGTCCATCCGGTGCGAGCACGCAGGGGCCCGGTGTCCTTTTGGACACCGGGCCCCTGAGCTGTCGTCGAGGTTCTTAGTCGAGGCCGGGCAGCGGGTGCCGGGTGATCTCATGGGCGTCGTCCGGGGGGACGCCGAGCATGCGCAGGACCATTTCGGCGAGGTCGGAGGCGGCCTCGTCGCCGTCGAGGTCGGGCCGGTCCAGACGCAGCGCTACCAGGGACATCAGGGTGCCGCCCAGGGCGGACAGGGCGGTGGTCGCGTTCCTGCAGGTGAAGCGGCCCGAGGCGATGCCGATCTCCAGGTCGCGCAGGGCTCGCGGGGCGAGTCCGCGGTCGGAGTGGATGTAGGCCAGACCGCGGTCGCGCAGGATCCGCATGAGTTCCGGGTGGGAGTCGGTCATCCGGGCGGTGAGCCGGAAGCCCGCGGCGACGAGTTCGGCCGGGTCCTCGATGCCTTGTACGCGCTCGTCGATCACCTGCCCGAATTCGTCCAGGGCATCCGCCACTGCGGCGTCGAACAGCTCCGTCTTGGACTCGAAGTGGTTGTAGAAGGAGCCGAAACCCACGTCCGCGCGCTCGGCGATGGCCTGGATGCTGGCGCTGGTGTCGCCGGTCTCCGCGAGGATCTGCCGGGCCGCGCGGACGAGCGCCTGGCGGGTCTCGGCGCGGCGCCGCTCGAAGCGGTTCTTGGGCAGGGCAGACGTCGGCATACGGAGGAGTGTAACAACCGTAGCGATGAGGCTTCCATTACTGATGACATCCTCAATTGTTTGACCTCATCCTATTGACGATGAGGAACGCCAAAGTTGATGATTTCCTCATTACGGCAGTGTTGCTTGGAGGACACCATGTCCCACACCCCTGTTAACGGGGCCGCTCCCCAGACGCCCCACCAAGACCTTCACAGTGAGCTGGGCGCCTTGCGCGGCGAGCACCCCGGACGTGCCCGGAATCCCGTGATCAAGGTGGCCGACCTGGCCTGGCTGGAGTTCGAGAAACCGGACCTGGACCGGGCCGAGGTCTTCGCGCGCGACTTCGGGTTTGCGATCGCCGCCCGCACCGAGCGGGAGCTGTGGCTGCGCGGCACGTTCGGGGGCTCCCCGTGCATGGTCATCCGCCGCGGGCGTGCGTCCCGCTTCATCGGGCCGGCGTTCCGCGCGGCCGAGCGGGCCGATCTCGACCGGCTGGCCCGCGCCACCGGCAGCACCGTCCAGGACATCGACGTACCCGGTGGCGGGCAGTCGATCACGATGCTCGATCCCTCGGGCCTCCCGGTCCGGGTCGTGTACTGCGCCGAACAGCTGCCGGCGCTGCCTGAGCAGCCACCGCTGACCCTCAACACCGGTACCGAATTCCGCCGGACGAACGCCACCCAGCGTCCGCCCCGCGAGCCGTCCCGTATCCAGCGCCTTGGCCATGTGGTGCTGGAGACGCGGGTGTTCGCCCGCACCCTGGACTGGTACCTGGACACCCTCGGCATGATCGTGTCCGACTTCCTGTTCCTGGACGGGCAGCGCGGGCGCGGCCCGACGATGGCGTTCATCCGGTGCGACCAGGGGAGCGTGGCGGTCGACCACCACACGCTGGCCCTGCACCTGGGGCCCGGTACCGGCTATGTCCACTCGGCCTACCAGGTCACCGACCTCGACGCGATCGCCGCCGGCGGGGAGTACCTGGCCGAGCGCGGCTACAAGCGCAGCTGGGGCATCGGCCGGCACATCCAGGGCAGCCAGCTCTTCGACTACTGGCGCGACCCCGACCACTTCATGCTGGAGCACTTCGCCGACGGCGACCTGTTCTCCTGCGACCTCGAACCCGGATGGGCGCCGATGTCGGCGAGCGGCCTGGCCCAGTGGGGCCCCCCGGTCACCCGCGACTTCCTGGGCGCCAACCCCTCACCCGCCAAGCTCCGCGAGGTCATGACGGCCCTGCGCGGCGACAACGAACTCGACCCCGCACGCCTGCTGGGCCTGATGAAAGCGATGAGCTCATGAGCACCAACGTTCTGCGCACCCCCGACGGCTGGTGGGCCGTCCGGGACGAGCGCGCCGTCCGCATCGAGACCAAGGCTGCCACCACCGCCGAGCTGCTCGCCGACCGGGACGCGGTCCGCGACGCCGCCGCCTCCGCCGAGAACGGCACGCCCGTCGCCGACCTGGTGGCCCTGCCTCCGGTCACCACCCCCTGCCGCGTGGTCGCCCAGATGGTCAACTACCGCAGCCACGCCCGCGATTCGGGCTTCACCGGCGAGATCCCGCCCACCTTCTTCCGCAAGGCCTCCGGCTCGGTCAGCGGACCGCACGACGCGGTCGTCCGCCCCGCGCACGTGAACTTCCTCGACTACGAGGTGGAACTCGGCCTCGTCCTGGGCGCCCCCCTGCCGGTGGGCACCGTCGTAGAGGAGGGCGACCTGCCGCGCTACGTCGCCGGGCTCGTCCTGACCAACGACGTCAGCGCCCGCGACGTCCAGCTGACCAAGACCCAGTTCTACGAGAGCAAGTCCTATCCGACCTTCACGCCGACGGGTCCGTACCTGGCCCTGCTGGAGCCCGAGGAGTTCACGCATCTGCTCGACCTGCGGCTGCGCCTCTCGGTCAACGGGGTCCCGCGCCAGGACCGCACGCTCGCCGACATGATCGTACGGCCCGCGCAGGCGCTCACCCTGCTCGCCCGCTTCCAGACCCTCGATGCGGGCGACCTGCTGCTGACCGGCACGCCCGGCGGCACGGCCCTGAAGGCCCCGCCCAAACCGGTCGCGAAGATCAGTGCGCTGCTGCCGCCCGCGCTGAAGTGGAAAGCGTTCTTCAAGGGCCAGGCCAAGAACCCCCTCTACCTGCGCAACGGTGACCTCATCACCGCCACGATCGCCACCCCGGACGGGCGGATCGACCTCGGCGAGCAGCGCACCGCCGTGACGGACGCCCCATGAAGGCCACATCCCGGAGACCGGTGGTGATCATCGGCGGGGGACCCGTGGGCGTCACGGCCGCCCTCCTGCTCGCCCGGCACGGAGTGCGCAGCCTCGTCCTGGAACGCCACCGGGACGTCTACCCCCTGCCGCGCGCCGTCGTCGTGGACGACGAGATCCGCCGGATCCTGCAGAGCGTCGGCATCCACGAGGAGTTCGCCGCCCTCGCCCGCCCGGCGCGCGGGCTGCGACTGCTGAACGCCCAGCACCGCGTGATCACCGAGTTCCCGCGCTCCCTGCAAGGACACCACGGCTTCCCGCAGACCAGCATGTTCGACCAACCCGAGCTGGAACGCCTGCTCCGCGCCGCCCTGGCCCGCCGCCCGGAGCCCGAGCTCTGGGGCGGGGTGGAGGTCGTGTCCGTCACGCAGTCCGGCACAGGGGACACCGACGGATCAGACGGTTCGACGGGCCCGGTCCGGGTCACCTTCCGCCGCCACGGCAGCGACGAGGAGGAGCACCTGTGGGCCGATGCCGTCCTCGGCTGCGACGGCGCGGGCAGCCTCACCCGCGACGCCATCGGCGCCGCATGGGAGGACCTGCACTTCGAAGAGAGCTGGCGGGTCATCGACGTGCGCACCACTCTTGCGGTGCGCACCTGGGAAGGCGCCGAACAGATCTGCTGTCCCACTCAGCCGGCCACGTTCATGCGCGTCGGCGAGGACCGCTACCGCTGGGAGTTCCGCCTGGCCGACGGCGAGTCCCTGGACGGCCCGGGAGGGCGGGAGCGCCTGCGTGAGCTGGTCGCCCCCTGGGTGGGCCCGCCGTCCGATGCCTCGCCCGATGACGAGTTCGAGGTGATCCGGCAGGCGCAGTACACCTTCCGCGCCCGCCTCGCCGACCGGTGGCGCCGAGGACGCATCTTCCTGCTCGGCGACGCCGCCCACCTCACCCCGCCCTTCATCGGGCAGGGCCTGTGCGCAGGCCTGCGCGACGCCCACAACCTCACCTGGAAACTCGCCCGCGTCCTCCAACAAGGCGCAGACGACGCGCTGCTGGACACCTACGAGCACGAGCGCAAGCCGCACGCCCGCCATGTGATCCGCGTCGCGGTCGCCGTCGGCTGGGCCATGACCGGCGGACAAGACCGCGGCGCGGCGCTCCGCCGGGCCGTCGTGGGCGCGGCCTGCCGCATCCCGGGCGTGACCGCGGCAGTGAGCGCAGATCTCAGCCCCGCCCTGACCGCCGGCCCGCTCGTACGGCGCCGCCCCCGGCTGACCGGCCGTGTCCTGGCCGGTACCTTCTGCCCGCAGCCTTGGATTGAGGGCAACGCCGGACGCATGCGCCTCGATGACGTCCTCGGCACCTCCTTCGCCGTCCTGACCACCGCGCCGCCCACCCCCCAGGTGACGGCCGTGGCCACAGCACTGGGAGCCCCCACCTTCCACGTCGGCGGCCTCGGCGACGGCGGCACCCTGGCCGCCTGGCTGGCACGCGGCCGGGCGGACGCCGTCTTGCTGCGCCCCGACCGCGTCGTGATGGACACCGTCCCCGCCGGCACAAGCGACTTCACGGGCACCGCCACCTGGGCCTCCCTGCTGCACGCGAGCCGCGGTAGCGCCGATGCCCGGCTCGCCCCCCCGCCGAGGAGCACCACACCATGACCGCCCCACACCCCACGCCGGATCCGGCACCCTTCTTCACCCCCGACCCGCCCGCAGCTGCCGACAGCCGGATCGCCGACTTCGCCCGCTGGGCCGCCCGGCACCACGGCGCCGAAGACATCCCCGACCCCACCGACTACCAGGCCCTGCACCGCTGGTCCGTCACCGACCTGGAAGGGTTCTGGGCCGCGCTGTGGGAGTACTTCGCCATCGATGCAACCACCCCGTACGAACAAGTGCTGGGCGAGGAGACCATGCCCGGCGCCCGCTGGTTTTCCGGCGCCACGCTCAACTACGCCCACCACGCACTGCGCAACCTGCACCCGGACGCCCCCGCGATCACCGCGCTGGACGAGACCGGAGCCGGCTACGAGATCACGGGCCGGCAACTGCGCGCCCAGGTAGCCTCCGTCGCAGCCACCCTGCGCGACCTGGGCGTCCAACAGGGCGACCGGGTGGTGGGCTACCTGCCCAACACCCCCCACGCCGTCATCGCCTTCCTCGCCACCGCCAGCCTGGGCGCGGTGTGGTCGGTGTGCGGCCAGGACTACGCACCCAAGGCCGCCGCCGACCGCTTCGCCCAACTCGAACCGGCGGTGCTCATCACCGCGGACGGCTACCTCTTCAACAGCACCACCCACGACCGCCGCACCGCCTCACTCGAACTGGCCGCCGCCCTGCCCTCCTTGAAGGGCACGGTTCTCGTGGACCACGTAGGTCTCGCATGGCCCCAGGACAGACGCTTCGCGCTGACGGTTCCCTGGCAGGACGCGGCCACCCGCGTCGAGTACCTCACCATCGCCCCGGTCCCGTTCGACCACCCGCTGTGGATCGTCTTCTCCTCCGGCACCACCGGCCTGCCCAAGGGCATCGTCCACGGGCACGGCGGAATCCTCCTCGAACACCTCAAGACCCTCGCCCTGCACAGCGATCTGGGCGTCGGGGACCGCCTGCTGTGGTACACCACCACCCACTGGATGATGTGGAACCTGGTCGTCTCCACCCTGCTGACCGGCGCCGCCACCTGCACCTACGACGGCAGCCCCGCACCGCAGACGCGCCCGGACATCCTGTGGGAGCTGGCGGCCCGCCACAAGGTCACCGTCTTCGGCACCAGCCCCCAATACCTGCTGGCCATGGCCAAGGCAGGCATCGAACCTGCCGCGCACGACCTGTCGGCCCTCCGCGTCATCGGCTGCACCGGCTCCGCCCTGCCCGCCTCCGCCTACCCCTGGATCCGCGACCACGTGGGCGCAGGCATTCAGCTGGCCTCCACCAGCGGCGGCACGGACGTCGTCTCCGGCTTCGCCGGCAGCGCACCCACGACCCCCGTCTGGGCCGGGGAGCTGTCCGCCCCCAACCTCGGCGTGGCACTGGCCGCCTACGACGAACACGGCACCCCCGTCCGCGACGAGGTCGGCGAACTCGTCGTCACCCGCCCCATGCCCTCGATGCCGCTGTACTTCTGGAACGACCCGGACGGCAGCCGCTACCGCGACGCCTACTTCACCGCCTACCCGGGCATATGGCGGCACGGCGACTGGATCACCCACACCTCCCACGGTTCGGTGATCGTCCACGGCCGCTCCGACGCCACGCTCAACCGCAACGGTGTCCGCCTGGGCAGCGTCGACATCCACGACATCGTCGAACGCCTCCCCGAGATCACCGAAGCCCTCGTCATCGGCGCGGAGGAACCCGACGGCGGCTACTGGATGCCCCTGTTCGTCGTCCCCGCGCCCGGCGTGACCCTGGACGATGCCCTGCGCGAGAAGATCCGCGACGCGATCCGCACCGGCGCCTCACCCCGCCACGTCCCCGACGAGATCCTCGCCGTCCCGGCCATTCCGCACACGAAGACCGGCAAGAAACTCGAGGTCCCCGTCAAACGCCTCCTCCAGGGCGCCCCCGCCGAACAGGTCCTCAACCCCGCCACACTCGACAACCCCGACCTGGTCTCCTACTTCGCCCGCCTGGGCGCTGAGCGGAGCAAGCAGTCAACCCCCCACACATGACCTCGGCCGTGGGCCCACAGGCCCAGATGACAGCACCGCAAGCCCGCCCCCGGCCCCGTAAGCCCTGTCCGGCCGACCGGTGCCGGGGCGGAGAACCCGCCACGGCACCACACCATCCGCACACCCCATGTAAGAGAGAAACCGTGAGCATGACCGACCCTGAACCGCGGACCCTCGACGTCCTCGACGACGCCGAGCGAAAGCTGCTGTTCACCGAAGCCCGCACCGCCAACACCTTCGCGGCAACAGCCGTCACCGACGACGAACTCGCCGTGATCTGGGACCTCGCCCGCTGGTCGCCGAGCGCCGCAAACAGCCAGCCTCTGCGTGTGCTCTTCGTGCGCACCCGCGAGGGCAAGGAGCGACTGGTCCAGCATCTCGACGAGGGCAACAAGGCCAAGACGCTCAGTGCGCCGGCCGTGGCGGTCCTGGCATACGACGTCGACTTCCACGAGCAGATGCCGACAGTCTTCCCCGCCCGCGGCGACATGCTGCGAGCGGCGTTCGCCGACCAGACGGAGACGCGCGAGACCCTCGCCTCCTACAACTCGGCACTGCAGACCGGGGTCTTCCTGCTCGCCGTGCGCGCCGCCGGTCTCGCGGCCGGTCCCATGGCAGGCTTCGACAAGGCAGCAGTGGACAAGGAGTTCTTCGTCGGCACCAGCTGGCACTCGCATCTGGTGGTGAACATCGGTCACCCCGGTGTCGACCCGTGGTTCCCGCGGCTGCCCCGCGTGCCCCTCGAGGACGCCGTCGCCTGGGCCTGACGGTACCGCCGCCTGGTTGTGCAGGACCCGAAGCCCGAACTTCCGCGCACGGTCGCCGTAGTGGTGACAGGTGCCATGCCTTGACTACTCCCCTCCCTGAAGAGAGGGGAGTAGTCAAATACCGCAGATGTCCGGCGCATCGCCGTCCAATGAATCGGAGGATCGTCCCTTGCCCGCCTCAGCGCACCATCTGGTCGACGTGCACGCCCACTTCGTGACTCCCTCCTATGTGACGGCGGCCAAAGCGGCCGGATACGCGCAACCCGACGGCATGCGAGACTTTCCGGCCTGGTCCGCCTCCGAGCACCTCGAGCTCATGGACTCCGCCGGTATCCGCACCAGCGTGCTGTCCCTCTCCTCCCCGGGCACACACTTCGGCGACGACCGGGCCGCACGCGCCCTCACCCGTGAGGTCAACGAGTTCGGGGCCGATGTGGTGCGCACCCACCCTGAGCGCTTCGGGCACTTCGCCTCCCTCCCCCTGCCCGACGTGGACGGCTCACTGGCCGAACTCGCTCATGCCCTGGACCATCTCGGCAGCCACGGCGTCACCGTCGAGACGAACGCCGCCGGGATCTACCTCGGCGATCCGCGGTTCGAACCACTCTGGAATGAACTCGACAGCCGGGAGGCGGTCGTATTCGTCCATCCCACCTCTCCGCCCTGCCACGAGGCTGTGTCACTGGGTCGGCCCCGGCCGATGCTGGAGTTCCTCTTCGACTCCACCCGCACGGTCGCCGACCTGGTGTTCACCGGAGTCCTCCAACGGTATCCCCGTATCCAGTGGATCATCACCCATTGCGGCGGCACCCTGTCGCTGCTCGCCGACCGTATGGAGCTGTTCCGTGCGGCCTTCGCCAACGGTGTCGGTGACGGTCCCACGGTCCAGGAACAACTGCGGCGCCTGTGGTTCGACATGGCCGGAACCCCGTTCCCGCACCAGGTCCCGGCGCTCGTGCGGGCGTTCGGCCACGACCGGCTGCTGTACGGAAGCGACTATTGCTGGACCCCGGCTGCGGGGGTCCTGGCGCAGATCGCGTCCGTGGACGCCGCCGAGCAGCCGGACTGCACCACCTGGCGGCAGCTGACCAGCGAGAACGCCGCCAAGCTGCTTCCTGCGGCGTGCGGAGAAGAGGCCTGGCGTTAGACCGTGTCCTCTGCGGGGAAGCGGATGCCTGCTCAACAGGTGCCTCAGACGGGGGAGGCCACGCGGCAGCCAGCTGCGCCTACCTGAAAGCCGGCCCTGAAGTTGGGTCAAGTTGACTCGGTCTGCTGCTCGGCGGAACGTAGCCCGGCGGTCCACTTCTCCTCGATGCGGCCGAGCTTCCACACGGCCAGGGCAGCAGCCCATGTGGCGAAGAAGAGGCCGACGATGACGAAACCGATGATGTTCAGGTCCAGGCTGCCGATCCAGTCCCAGAATGCGCCGTGCAGGCCGGTCTTGTCGGCGAGCAGGCCCAGCAGCTCGGCGGTGCCGATGACCAGCGCGACGGCGACGGACAGGCCGGTAATGGTGAGGTTGTAGTAGACCTTGCGTACCGGCTTGGAAAAGGCCCAGCCGTAGGCGAAGTTCATAAAAGAACCGTCGATGGTGTCCAGCAGGCTCATGCCGGCCGCGAAGAGGACCGGCAGGCAGAGGATGGCGTACCAGGGCAGGCCGGAGGCCGCTCCGGAGCTGGCCAGCACCAGCAGCGCGACCTCGGTGGCGGTGTCGAAGCCGAGACCGAACAGCAGGCCGAGCGGATACATCTGCCAGGGCTTGGTGATCGACTTCATCACGCGTCCCAGGAGGCGATTGACGAGGCCGCGGTTGTTGAGCTGCTGCTCCAGCGCGGCCTCGTCGAAGTGGCCGGAGCGCATCTGCCGGAACACCTGCCAGATGCCAGCGAGAATGACGAGGTTGACGATGGCGATGATGTAGAGGAACGTCCCGGAGACGGTCGTGCCGATCAGCTCGGTGACGTGGTGCAGCTTGGAGTTGTCGTCGCGGACTGGTCCCGCGAGGGATTTGACGCCCAGGGAGAGCAGGAGGGCCAGCCCGAACACGATGCTGGAGTGCCCCAGGGAGAACCAGAAGCCGACCGACAGGGGGCGTTGGCCCTCGCCCATGAGTTTCCGGGTGGTGTTGTCGATGGCGGCGATGTGGTCGGCGTCGAACGCGTGCCGCATGCCCAGGGTGTAGGCGCTCACCCCGATGCCGATCCCGAAACCCTTGGTACCCAGGCTGTAGTGCTCCGGCCTCACGATCGTCACCAGCGTGAACCACCCGATGACATGGAGGGTGATGATGAAGGCGGCCATCCCGGCGGCGCGGCCCCACTCGGCGCGGCTCATTGAGCCGGATATGCGGCGCCAGCGGGAAGGGGGGCTGGCGGGGGCCGTGCGCGCGGCTGTCATGCGTGGTCTTCCTTCACTTCTGTCGCCAGGTCAGTTATGACGTGTGCCGTCGCGGTGTCCAGTGGAGGGAAGTCCGCGACAGGGTCATGGGCGCCTCGCCCGGTGGGCGGGAGGGATCGTTGAGTCCGCTCCCGCCCACTGCCCTGCCTCGGGCGGGTTCAGGGGGCACCGGTGCGGGGACCGGCGGCCGCCCCGCCGACAGGTATCAGGGGGGCGTGCACAGCTGAGCCCGCAGGTGCAAGGGCGTCCTTCTCAGCGGTGATCGTGGCTCCGGTCGTGGTCGTACCGGTTCCCGCCGTGGTCGTACCGGTTCCAGTCGTCCCGGTAGTTCGTGTCGTACTTCCAGCCGCAGTCCTTGTCATCCCAGCGGTAGAAGTGACCATGGCGGTCGTACCGGTGCGAAGGGGTGAAGCAGTCGTCGTGCTGCCAGGCGCGGTAGGAGTCATCCCGGCAGCAGGCCTCCTTGTGGTGGTGCCGGTGGGCGACACCGTGCTCCCAGCGGTAGTCGTCGGCCTTGATGCTGACGGCTGAGTGCTGGACATTCGCGGACACAGGAACCGCGGCCGAGGCGGTGCCGCCGGCACCAAGGACGGCTCCACCCGCGACCGCGGCGGAGGCGGCAGCGAGAGAAATGCGCTTCGTGAGCTTCCTCATGGTTTTCCCTTCAGGTGGGCGCAAGCGGCAATCCCAGCGATTGCTCGCGCGAGTGACTGCGATGCGCCATGTCGAAGCCGCATCGGCGCGGTTCACCCCTCGTGAGGGCCGGCCGGCGGCTGTTGGTCGTAGCGGAGGCCGCCCGATGCGGCAGCACTCCGCTGCTTTCCATACGCCGTATGGAACTTCCCCAGTGGACCATACGGCGTATGGAAATGTCGAACCCGGGTCTGCGGTGCAAGGCGCCTCTCGCGAAAAAGGGGCGGGGTCCCCTGTCGGTGTGCTGCCGGCTGGTGCCGTGAAGGCTGCGCGGATCGGCGGCGCGCTTGTCGCCTTGTTCTCCAGAGCGCATTGCGCCGCCGGCCCCATGCGGCGCGTCAGGTGCCGGGCTTGGTTGTGCGGTGAAAAGTCGCCTCGTTCCCGGCGGTGACCGCAGGACGCGCTGCCCCGGGGTGGGGGCGACTCCCGGGCGGATGTTCCGCGCCGATGCGGGCATGTCGGCGTCAGTGGCGGGCTCAGGGGCGCCGGATCGGGGTGTTGCTGTCGACGCGGACGGCCTCCGGGGCTCTGTCGGGAGGGCCTGTCGGGCCACGGGGTCACTCCCGGCGGGAGTCTGCGCGGCGTGTCGCCCTGCGGATGGCGGCCCGACCGTGACGCCTTGAGGATTCTCCCGCCGTCCTTGCGCAGTTCCTGCTCGGCGGTCATTGCGCCCGCCCGAAGGCGGTGGTGTGACGCAGCTCTCTGTGAGACAAGTTGACTCATAGGGGTCCTGTGAGTCAATCTGTCTCACAGAGGGCGCCGCGCAAAGGTGAAATCCCGCGACTGCCCTCACACCTCATCTATGCCGCCGCATTTCGCGTGCAAGGTTTCTACTGGAGGAAACGATGACCTCTACGATCACCAAGAAGGCGGGCAAGGGCCGCACGGACGGTGTGGTCTCCGAGCTGGCTACCTACTTCCACATCAAGCCGGGACACGAGCAGGAGATCCGGGCGGCGGTTCAGCGGTTCGTGGAGGAGCTGCGCCGCCAGGACCCGGCGCAGACCATCAAGACCGGTCTGCGTGACACCCGGCACGTGGTCTTCGACGGCGGCAGGATGCTGCTGTGGGCCACCACGTTCGAGACCGAGTGGGACCCCTACGTCGACGACGCGATCCTGACGGTGGGCTTCGAGCACTTCGCGGACTGGCTGCAGCACACCACCGAGTGGGACGAGCTGTTCGCGTGGGTCGAGCAGGCCGGGGGCATGGAAGCGCTGACCGACATGGACCGCCCGGACTTCGAGGAGAACGTCCGCAACTCCACCGCCCGCCTGAAGAAGATCCTTCAGGACGGCCAGGAGCAGGCCGCCGCCTACTTCAACCCCCTTGGCCCCCTCACCATGCCGCAGGTCGTCAAGGCGCAGCAGGTCAACGACGCCTTCCAGGCAGTGCTGGACAACCCCGCCGCCGAGGAAGCCCTCGCCCACCCGGCCCTCAAGCCGCTCCTGGCCCAGGCCGCTGCCTGACCCACGCCCCTGGGAGGGGGCGACACCATCCCCGCCCCCTCCCAGGACCTAGATCGCTAGCCGCAGGCGACTTTGTGAATGTATTCACGTTCACAAAGTCGCCTGACGGATTCCCCTTGGAGGGAGTGCACACGGCCATGAGCCCCGACGCGATAGCCCGCTGGCAGTTCGGAATCACCACCGTCTACCACTATCTCTTCGTGCCGCTGACGATCAGCCTGGCCGGCATCACTGCCGGCCTGGAGACGGCATGGGTGCGCACGAGGAAGGAGAAGTACTTCCACGCCACCAAGTTCTGGGGGAAGCTCTTCCTGATCAACATGGTGATGGGCGTGGTCACCGGTCTCGTCCAGGAGTTCCAGTTCGGCATGAACTGGTCGGCGTACTCCCGCTACGTGGGCGACATCTTCGGGGTACCGCTGTCGATGGAGGCGATCATCGCCTTCTTCTTCGAGTCCACGTTCATCGGGTTGTGGATGTTCGGCTGGAACCGGCTTCCCCGTCGCCTGCACCTCTTCTGCATCTGGATGGTGTCCCTGGGCACCGTGCTGTCGGCCTACTTCATCCTGGCGGCGAACTCGTGGATGCAGCACCCGGTCGGTTACCGGATGGACCACGGCAGACCCCGGCTGACCGATTTCTCCGAGGTGCTCCTGCAGCCCACGGCGGTGTTCGCCAGCCTGCACGCGATCACCGCCGCCTTCGTCACCGGCGGAGCGTTCGTGACCGGTATCGCCGCCTGGCACCTGTGGCGCGCACAGCGCACCCAGATCCGGGGCGGCGTGGTGGACGGCGGGCGGATCCGCGTCATGCGGACCTCTTTGCGGATCGGCCTCGCGGTACTGACCGTGGCGGGCATCGCCACCGTTCTCGACGCCGACACCCTCGGCAAACTGCTGATCGATCAGCAGCCGATGAAGATGGCGGCCGGCGAGGGGCTGTGGGACACCGCGGCGAACGCCCCGTTCTCCGTGGCCGCCGTCCCGGACGTGGGCAGGCACCGAAACGCCTTCGACATCGACATCCCGTATGTGCTGTCGTTCCTCGCCCACAGCAACCCGCACACCCCGGTCACCGGTATCAACAACGCCGCAGCAGCCATGGCGGCGCAGTACGGCGGCTCGCCGGGGGACTACCTTCCCAACGTCCCGGTGGCGTACTTCTCGTACCGCTTCATGATGCTCTTCGGGATGACCTCCGTCGCCGTCGGCGCGGCGGGGCTGTGGCTGACGCGCAACCGGCGCTGGATCGCCCCGGCCTTCGTCACCCGGTCGGAGGAGGTCCCGCACCTCATGCTCACGAAGAACCGGGCTCTGGGACCGTTTTTGACCACGTGGGCGTGGCGGGCGGCCGTCTGGACACTGGGATTCCCGCTGATCGCGAACTCGTTCGGCTGGATCTTCACGGAGTCCGGCCGCCAGCCGTGGGTGGTCTATGGCCTGATGCGCACCTCCGACGCCGTCTCCCCAGGGGTGAGCACCGCGGAGATGCTCACCACCCTGATCGGATTCACCCTCCTGTACGCAGTCCTCGCCGTCATCGAGGTCAGGCTGATGGTCAAGTACGCCACCGCCGGCCCTCATCTCGACGAGCAGCCGCCGCAGCGTGACCCCCGGCTGCGCGGGTCGTCCACCGCCGACGACGACAAGATCCTCACCTTCGCCTACTGACCGGCCGTCAGGACGTTTCGCCATGCACCTCCACGACTTCTGGTTCCTGCTGATCGCCTTCTTCTGGACGGGCTACTTCGTCCTGGAGGGCTTCGACTTCGGCGTCGGCGTGCTCACCAAGCTCCTCGCCCGTGACGAGCCCGAACGCCGCGTGCTGCTCAACACCATCGGCCCCGTCTGGGACGGCAACGAGGTGTGGATGATCGCGGCCGGCGCCGCGACCTTCGCCGCATTCCCGGGCTGGTACGCCACATTGTTCAGCGGCTTCGACCTCCTGCTGTTCGCCGTCCTGGTCTGTCTGATCGTGCGGGCGGTGGGTTTCGAGTACCGCGCCAAGCGCGACGGCATCCGGTGGAAGCGCAACTGGGACCACGCGATCTTCTGGTGCTCCCTGCTGGCGCCGCTGCTGTGGGGACTGGTCTTCGCCAACATCGTCCACGGGGTGGCCATCGACCGGCGGCACGTCTACACCGGCGGGCTGAGCGGGCTGTTCCACCCCTACGCGGTGCTCGGCGCGCTGGCCCTGCTGGCGGTATTCACCGTCCACGGAGCGGTGTTCGCCGCGCTCAAGACCGTCGGCGACATCCGGGACCGGGCTCGCGCACTCGCCTTCCGGCTCGGCGCCCTGGCCGCGCTGCCCGCCGCCGGCTTCCTGATCTGGACCCAGGCGGAGCGCGGCAACGGCCGAAGCCTGGCGACGGTGGTCCTCGCGCTCGCCGCATGGGGGATCGCGCTCGCCTGCACCAGGGCTCGCCGCGAGGGATGGGCGTTCACCTTCTCCGCCGCGACCGTGGCGGCCACGGCTGCCACGTTGTTCCTGACTCTCTATCCCGACGTCATGCCTTCCACGCTGAACCCGGCCTGGAGCCTGACCGTCACCAACGCGTCCTCCTCGGCGTACACGCTGGGGATCATGACCTGGGTGGGCGCCGTCTTCGCTCCGCTGGTCATCGGCTACCAGGGCTGGACGTACTGGGTGTTCCGCAAGCGCATCGGCACTCATCACATCCCGCGGACCGACCCGCCCGGACACGCTCACGCCCCCTCGCACGCACCTTCTCCCGCACAAGGATCCGCCATGACCCTCGCCCTTGTCCCCGACAGGCCACGCATCCTCATCGCCGGCGGCGGCTACGTCGGCCTCTACACCGCGATGCGCCTGCTGAAGAAGCTGCGCCGCGGCGAGGCGACCGTCACGGTCGTGGACCCCCGCTCGTACATGACCTACCTGCCCTTCCTGCCGGAAGCGGCAGCCGGCAACGTGGCCCCGCGCAACCTCGTCGCGCCGCTGCGCAATGTCCTGACGGGCGCCGAGGTCGTCACCGGCCACATGGTCTCCGTGGACCAGGCGGCCAAGGTCGCCCACGTCCGTACTGCGGTGGGTCACACGCTCGAGTTGCCGTTCGATCACCTCGTCGTCGCGCTCGGCTCGGTCTCCCGGACGTTCCCCATACCCGGCTTGGCCGAGCACGGCATCGGCATGAAGTCCGTCGAGGAGGCCATCAGCCTGCGCAACCACGTCATCACCCAGATGGACCGCGCCGATTCCGCCACGGACGAGGCGGTGAAGCGCAAGGCCCTGACCTTCGTCTTCGTCGGTGGCGGCTTCGCCGGTGTGGAGACCATCGCAGAGGTCGAAGACATGGCCCGCGACGCCGCCCGCAACTACCGCAACGTCAGCAGGCAGGACATGCGCTTCATCCTCGTCGAGGCCGCCGGCCGCATTCTGCCCGAGATGGGTGCGGACCTCGGTGTCTGGACCATGGAGAAGCTTCAGGGGCGTGGCATCGAGGTGTACCTGGAGACCTCCATGGAGTCCTGCGTCGATCAGCACGTGGTCCTGGCGAACGGCGTCGAGACGCAGGCCTCCACGATCGTGTGGACGGCCGGCGTCCGCCCCAACCCCGTGCTGACCCACTTCGGCCTGCCGCTCGGCCCGCGGGGCCACGTCGACACCCTGCCCACCCTTCAGGTCAGGGACCTCGACCACGTGTGGGCCGCGGGCGACAACGCCCAGGTCCCTGACCTGGCCGGGCAAGAGGGCGCGTGGTGCCCGCCGAACGCGCAGCACGCCGTACGGCAGGCCCCGGTGCTCGCCGACAACCTGATCGCGGCTCTGCGCGGCCGGCCACTGAAGGAGTACCGGCACAAGAACCTCGGCGCGGTGGCAGGCCTCGGCCTCCACAAGGGCGTCGCGATCCTGTTCAACAGGTTCAAGCTCAAGGGCCGCCCGGCGTGGTGGTTCCACCGCCTCTACCACGGCAGCCGGGTGCCGACGCTGAACCGCAAGATACGCGTGTTCGTGGACTGGTCGCTGGCCTCCCTGCTGAAGCGGGAAACCGTCGGCCTCATCGAACTGGAGCACCCGCGCGATCCGTTCACCGAGGCGGCCCTGTCGTCCCGCAGCCGTACCTGATTCCTTCCCCCCTCGTTCTGTCCCTGCCTGGAGGGCTGTCCCCATGTCCCAGAACACCACCGCCGCCGCTCGCGGCACCGAGACCGCATTTGAGAACGTGACCGACCCCTCGCACCGGCATCGCTGGTGGATCCTGTTGGTCATTTCCCTGTCCATGCTGATGGGCGTCCTCGACGGCACCATCGTGAACATCGCCCTGCCCTCCGCCCAGCACGACCTTGGCTTCTCGGACGCCGACCGGCAGTGGGTGGTCACCGCCTATGCGCTGGCCTTCGGCAGCCTGCTCCTGCTCGGCGGCCGGGTTGCGGACCTGGTCGGGCAGAAGGTGACCTTCCTGGTGGGTCTGGCCGGCTTCGCGGCCGCTTCCATGGTGGGAGGAGCGGCGAACGGTTTCGCCATGCTCGTCATCGCGCGCGCCGTCCAGGGCCTGTTCGCCGCCCTGCTGGCCCCGTCCGCACTTTCGCTTTTGATGACCACCTTCACCGAACCGCGCGAGCGGGCGAAGGCCTTCACCGTCGCGGGCTCGGTCGCCGGTGCCGGCGGAGCCATCGGTCTGATCCTCGGGGGAGTGCTGACCCAGTACCTGGACTGGCGCTGGACCATGTACGTCAACGTGGTCTTCGCGGGGGTGGCGTTCGCCGGTGGTGCAGCCCTGCTGCACCGCAGCGCACGCGACACGTCCTCCAAGCTCGACGTCCTCGGCACCCTGCTGGTCTCCACCGGCCTGTTCTGCCTGGTCTACGGGTTCTCGAACGCCGAAACGCACAGCTGGGGCTCGCCGGCGACCTGGGGCATGCTGGTGGCCGGTGCCGTACTGGTGGCCGCCTTCGTGTGGTGGCAGAGCAGGGCGGTGTATCCGCTGCTGCCCCTGCGGGTCCTGCTGGACCGTAACCGCGGTGCCTCCTTCGCCGCCCTCTTCGTCACCGGCGCGGGCATGTTCGGCGTGTTCCTGTTCCTGACCTACTACCTGCAGCAGAGCCTCGGCTACAGCGCCCTGAAGACGGGCTTCGCCTTCCTGCCCATGATCGTGGCATCGTCGCTCGCCTCCGCCGTGGCCAACAACGTCGTGGTGCCGCGCATAGGGCCCAAGCCGGTGGTACCGCTGGGCATGGCCATTGCGGCCGTCGGCCTGGCCTGGATGACCAAGCTGGACCTGAACAGCGGGTACGTGGCGCAGGTACTGCCCCAGCTGGTGCTCGTCGGTGTGGGACTGGGCACGGTCATCGCGCCCGCCATGAGCCTGGCCACTTCCGGTGTGGCCGCGGCCGATGCCGGGGTCGCGTCCGCCGCCGTCAACACCGTCCAGCAGGTCGGCGGGTCCATCGGCGTCGCCCTGTTCAGCACGATGGCCTCCGACGCCGCGACCCACTACCTCTCCGGCCGCAACCCCAAGGACCCCGCCGTCCTGGCCCAGGCCGGCCTCGAGGGCTACTCCACCGCCTACTGGTGGTCGGCGGCCGTCTTCGCCATCGGCCTGGTCGTGACCGTTGTGCTCTACCGCCGTGGCGTACCCCAGCACGACGAGAGCGTCGCACCCGTCGTCCACATGTGACGCACTCCTCGGGCGTCCCGGCTTCCCCCCCTCCCTTCTGTGAGACAGAATGACTCATAGAGCGTTGCAAGCCACATTGTCCCACGGAAGGGAGTAGTAGGTTGCAGGTCAGAACTGATCCGCGTCTGTTGCGCAGTCGCGAGGCCATGGTCGGGGCGGCCACCGAGCTGCTCGCGGAAGGTGGGCTGGAGGCCGTGACGCACCAAGCGGTCGCCGCCCGCGCCGGCGTCGGCAGGGCCACTGTCTACCGGCACTGGCCCGGCCTTCTCGATCTCCGTCTGGCCGCACTGGAAGCCGGTATGCCGCCTCTGCCTGCTGTGCCTGAGGAGATCCGGGCCGCTTCGGGCGGCGATCCGCGAGCGGAGCTCGTCCACAATCTGGGCGTGCTCGCCGAGCGACTGGACGACGAGCACACGGGCGCTGTCCTTGTCGCGGTCATCGGCGGCTCGCGGAGCGACGAAGGCATGCGCCGCCTCCGGCAGACGCTGATGCACCAGATCGCCGACGCCCTCGGTCCCGCGGTTGCCGCCGCCGTCGAGCGCGGCCAGCTTCGCCCCGACGTCACTCCCGAGACATTTGCCATGGCCACGGTGGGCCCCCTGTTCTTCGAGCGCTTCATCGCCGGGAACCGCCTGGGGCGTGACACCGTGGAGATCGTCGTGGACGCCGCCCTGCGGGGCTGGTCGTAGCGTCGCCGCGTCCTGTGTGAACGAAGGCGGCCCGCCCTCGCCGCGGGCTCGGTCCGGCGTCGCTGGATGTCCCCCGTCCGACCGGGTGAGACGGTGGCGCCGGACATTCGCATGTCTTGAACTGCTCGAGACAGTGTGACTCAGGTCACTCTGAGACAGGTTGACTCATAGGGTGTCTGTGAGTCAATCTGTCTCACATGCGGGTCGCGAAACCGCCGATTCCGCACCTATCGCCTCATGTCGCAAATGCCACCGCATTTCGCGTGCAAGGTTTCTACCGGAGGAAACGATGACCTCTACGATCACCAAG
This sequence comes from Streptomyces sp. NPDC002573, assembly GCF_042889625.1. NCBI lineage: Bacteria > Bacillati > Actinomycetota > Actinomycetes > Kitasatosporales > Streptomycetaceae > Streptomyces > Streptomyces sp. NPDC002573. The sequence continues at coordinate 31,496 of NZ_JBIARC010000067.1, forward strand.
AAGGCGGGCAAGGGCCGCACGGACGGTGTGGTCTCCGAGCTGGCTACCTACTTCCACATCAAGCCGGGACACGAGCAGGAGATCCGGGCGGCGGTTCAGCGGTTCGTGGAGGAGCTGCGCCGCCAGGACCCGGCGCAGACCATCAAGACCGGTCTGCGTGACACCCGGCACGTGGTCTTCGACGGCGGCAGGATGCTGCTGTGGGCCACCACGTTCGAGACCGAGTGGGACCCCTACGTCGACGACGCGATCCTGACGGTGGGCTTCGAGCACTTCGCGGACTGGCTGCAGCACACCACCGAGTGGGACGAGCTGTTCGCGTGGGTCGAGCAGGCCGGGGGCATGGAAGCGCTGACCGACATGGACCGCCCGGACTTCGAGGAGAACGTCCGCAACTCCACCGCCCGCCTGAAGAAGATCCTTCAGGACGGCCAGGAGCAGGCCGCCGCCTACTTCAACCCCCTTGGCCCCCTCACCATGCCGCAGGTCGTCAAGGCGCAGCAGGTCAACGACGCCTTCCAGGCAGTGCTGGACAACCCCGCCGCCGAGGAAGCCCTCGCCCACCCGGCCCTCAAGCCGCTCCTGGCCCAGGCCGCTGCCTGACCCCCACGCCCCTGGGAGGGTGCGACACCATCCCCGCCCCCTCCCAGGACCCACACCGGCGTGACGACCGCGCCCACGCACCACAGTTCTGGAAGGCATCATGACCACGGACAAGGGCAGCACCCTCGAGCTCGACGCCTTGGACCTCGACGACATCCAAGCCGCCGCTCTGGAGCCACGGCCGACGCCCTACGCGGGCTCCTACCTCGCCCTGCGCATCGACGACCGGCGGCAGGGACGCGAGCTGCTGCGGCGGCTCACTCCCGTCCTCGACTCGGTCGCCACGTTCGACCCCCAGCGTCAGGTCTCGCTCGCGGTGGCACTCAGCTTCCAGGGCCTGAAGGCCCTGGGCGTGCCCGAGGAATCGCTGGCCACCTTCCCGCCCGAGTTCCAGGAGGGCATGGCCGCGCGGGCGGACGAACTCGGGGATGTCGGGGACAGTGCACCGGAGAACTGGGAGGGTCCGCTCGGTTCCAAGGACGTGCACATCATTCTGGCCGCACTCGCCCCGGATGCCGTCCGTCTGGAGACGATCGTCCTCCTTGCCCGCGACGCGCTGCGTGACCTGCCCGGCGTCGTTGCCGTCTGGCAGCAGGACGTGCACGTCGGACCGGACGAGAAGGAGCCGTTCGGCTTCCGGGACGGCATCGGGCAGCCGGCGATCGAGGGCACGGGGATCCCCGGCACCAATCCGCGCGAAGTTCCGCTCAAGGCGGGCGAGTTCGTCCTTGGATACGAGGACGAGACCGGAGACATCGCCCCCGTTCCGCAGCCCGAAGTACTCGGGCGCAACGGAACGTATGTGGTCTTCCGCAAGCTGCACACGCGAGTGGCCGAGTTCCGTCAGTACGTCCGCGACCGCGCCAAGGACCCCGCGGACGAGGAGCTGATCGCGGCCAAGTTCGTCGGCCGCTGGCCCAGTGGCGCCCCGCTGGCACTGACGCCGGACAAGGACGATCCGGAACTCGGTGCCGATCCCACGCGCAACAACGACTTCATGTACGGCGACGACCCGCAGGGCCTGAAGTGCCCCGTGGGTTCCCACGCCCGCCGGATGAACCCGCGGGACGCGGTCGTCACCGGCGAGGTGCGCCTGCACCGCATGATCAGGCGCGGCACCACCTACGGTCCGCCGCTGCCCAAGGGCGTGCTGGAGGACGACGGCGCCGACCGCGGCATCATGTTCGCCTTCGTCGGAGCCCACCTTGCGCGGCAGTTCGAGTTCGTCCAGCGGCAGTGGCTGAACGACGGCAAGTTCATCGGGGCCCCGGACGAGAAGGACCCGCTGATCGGCGGGAACGAGGACGGCCAGTTCACCATCCCGCGCGAGCCGATCCGCCGCCGCTTCAAGGGGCTTCCGCCGTTCGTCGTCAACCGGGGCGGCGAGTACTGCTTCATGCCCGGGCTTTCGGCACTGCGCTGGATCGCCGACCTCGACACCTGACATCTCTCGCGAGCCATACGACAAGGAGCTTTTCATGGCTGACCACTTCTCCGGGCCGCGTGCCATAGCGGACCCTGCCTCCGACATCTGCGACGTGTACGCCTTCCCGAGCCCGCAGCGGCCGGGGAACCTGGTGCTCGTCCTCAACGTGCTCCCGGCCTCGACCCCTACGGCCCTGTTCTCCGACGTGATCACCCACCGTTTCCGCGTCCGGCCGGTCACGTCCGTGAGCGAGGGCGCCACTGCGGCGTTCAACGTCGGCGAGGACGAGTACGTCTTCGACTTCACCTTCGACGCCCCCCAGCAGCTCGACGGCGCCGACACCCTGGTGCAGATGGGCAGGTGCCAGGCACCCGACGGCCGCACGGTCGTCTTCCAGGTCGGCAACGAGGTGCCCACCGAGGCCGAGGGACTGAAGATCTTCGCCGGGTCGCGGCTCGACCCGTTCTTCATCGACTTCGTGGGCGTGATCGCCACCGATATGACGGGGAAGCTGGCCCTCAGGCCCGAGGCTCCTAACGTTCTGGAGGACTTGAACGTGCTGAGCATCGTCCTCGAGGTCGACGCCGCGGTGCTCGGCTCGGCCGCCGGCTCCCTGGTGGCGGTCGTCGGCGAGACCCTGACGGCCGGTGGCGGACGCCCGATCCAGCTGGAGCGCATGGGCCGCCCCGAGATCAAGAACGTGGTCCTGTCGAGCAAGAAGTACGACACGGTCAACCGCGACCTGGAGATCCGCGACCTCTACAACGAGGAAGACACCTTCAACATCCGGCCCGACTACGCGGACGCCTACCGCGCGCGGTTCAACGCCAACCTGGCCTGGTTCGACGGCCTGGACGGCAAGACCGACTGGCCGCTGGACGAGCAGGGTGCCCACCCGCTGACCGAGCTGCTGCTCGCGGACTTCCTCGTCGTCGACCTGTCCAAGCCCTTCTCCGAAGACGGCTGGTTCGAGATCGAGACCGCCCTGGTCGCCGGCCGCCCGCACACGACCTGCGGTGGCCGCTCCCTCAACGACGACATCGTGGACACCCTCTACACCCTGCTGGTGGGCGGCATCGACGGCGAGCGTCTGAGCGACGGCGTCGACCAGGCGACCCAGCCGGCCACCCACACCTTCCCCTACCTGAACGCTCCCAACCCGACCCCGCCGGACCTGGGCGCCCGCCTGGCCGCGCAGATGCCCCCCCAGGAAGCGGCATGACCGGGGCGTCTCCCCAGGTGTGCGAGCCGGTCACGACGAACGGCACCATCGCCGTCATGAATCTGCACGCGCAGATCGACGGCCTGGCCGTACGACTCAGTCGTACGGGTACGGGGGAGGCGCAGGCTCCTTTGGCGGTGGCCCAGGGGGCGGGGCTGATCGACCTCCTCAACCTCCGAGGTCACCTCCTGGGCCGCGTCGCCGACTACGAACACGCCGCAGAACTCGCCGAGCAGCTCGTGCACACCGCACCCGATGACGGCACGGCCCTGCTCGCCCGCGCCAGGTCGCGGGCCACCCTGCACCGCTTCGCCGACGCCGCCGCCGACCTCGGCGCGGCGGGCCGAAGCGGGGCGGACACGGCCGAACTGGACGCGGAACGCGCCGTCATCCTGCAGGCCCTGGGCTGCCACGCGGATGCCATGGCCCTGATCCGCGCAGCGGCGCAGCGGCAGAGCGACTTCACGACGCTCGGCTCGCTCGCCGTGCTGCAGGCAGACCGACGGGAGATCGCCGAGGCGGAGCGACTGTTCGACCAGGCGCGGCGCCACTATCAGGGGACCTCGCCCTTCCCGCTCGCTCAGCTGGACTTCCGGCGCGGTGTGATGTGGCACCGCGAGGGCGATCTCGATGCGGCTCGCTCCTGGTACGAGGCCGCCCGGCGCCGGGTGCCCGGCTACGCGCCGGCACTGGGCCACCTGGCCGAGGTTGAGCTGCTGCGCGGAGGGACTCATGACGCCGTCGCCCTCCTGCGCCCGCTCACCCGGACCAGCGACGACCCGGAGTACGCCGCCCACCTCGCGGCCGCGTTGCACAAAAGCGGCCGTGTCCAGGAGGCGAAGCAGTGGCGCGAGCGTGCGGCAACGCGCTACGACGAACTGGTGCGCTGTCACCCGGAGGCCTACGCCGACCACGCGGCCGACTTCTGGCTCACCGTGGGCGGCGACGCCGACAGGGGACTCGAACTGGCGCTGCAGAACCTCACATTCCGCCAGACCGCCCGTTCCCATGCCCTGTTCCAGCGCGCCGTCCTCGCGCAGAACCGGGTTGCACAGGCTGCCCCCTAGCCGCTGAGCGGCCATGCCGCGGTGTGGGGCACCGACGGGATCGGCCGGACGGACGGAGGCGTGCCGTCGGCCAGTCCCCCCAGCCCGCAAGAGGCCGTTGCGGTCCGGCTCTTGCGGGCTGGGACCCCCTCCCCGGCTAACGCAGCGCGCCCTCATCCCTCTTTGGGCCCGGAGCGCTGCAGCAATCCAACCCCCGCAACCACCAACTCAAGAAGGCCTCAAACCATGGACACCATGCTGGCAGGACGCGTCCACCTGGACACGAAGAAGTTCCTCGTGGAGGAGATCCCGATCCCCGAACCCGGACCGGGCGAAGTACTGATCGAAGTGAAGGCCGCCGGCGTGTGCCTGTCCGACCTTCACCTCATCGACGGAAGTATCACCCCGCTGCACCTGGGCTCGAAGAACGTGCTCACCCTGGGACACGAGATCTCCGGCGTAGTCCATGCCCTGGGATCCGGCCTCAAGCGGGACCTGACCGTCGGCACACGGGTCGCCCTGCAGGCGGGCCAGCCCTGCGGCCAGTGCGCCCGCTGTGCCAGGGGCGGCGTGTGCACAGAGTTCCGCGGTCGCGGCGTCGACTACGACGGCGGCTGGTCCCAGTACACGATCGCCCGAGAGGACACGGTCGTCCCCATCCCCGACACACTTCCCTTCGACCAGGCGGCGATCATCCCGGACGCCGTCTCCACCTCATACGCGGCCCTGGTCGAAACCGTGCAGGTGCGCTCCGCCCAGTCCGTGGGCATCTGGGGAGTCGGCGGAGTGGGCGCCCATGCCGTCCGGCTGGCCCGCACCATGGGTGCCGCGCCGATCATCGCCGTCGACCCGCTGCCCGGTGCCCGAGCCCGAGCCCTCGCGTTCGGCGCCGACATCGCGCTCGACCCGTCCGACCCCGGCTTCTCCGACGCCGTGCTGCGGGCCACCGACGGACTGGGACTGGACTACGCATTCGACTTCGCCGGCGTTCCCCCGGTCCGGGAACAGGCATCGCCCCTCCTCGGTGACCGCGGTGCGCTGGTCCTGGTGGGTATCACCACCGAGCCGCTGAAGATCTCGGAGCGCATGACCTTCAACCTGAAGAACAAGAAGGTCTACGGACACTACGGATCCTCGTTCGACCACGTCTACGAACTGATCCGGCTGGCCTCCAGCGGCCGTCTCGACCTGGCCCCCTCCATCACCGACCACATCCCCCTGGCCGACGCCCCCGACGCGATCCACCGCCTGGAACACAAGATCGGCAACCCGATCCGCCTCATCCTCGTCCCCTGACGCCCCAACCGAGCGCGTGGGCGCGCCGGCCGTGCACTCTCCGAAGGTGTACGGCCGGCGCAGCCCATGAAGAACACGGGTTGCGCAGGAGGAGGCCGAACGACGGCGCCCATTCGACGTGACCGACCTGCCACCACGGCGCCGGCGTCGACCCCATTGCGCGAACATCACCCGCAACGCCGCCCCGGAGAAGGACCACCGACATGCGCGACGCACACAACGCCACCGCACCCAACGCCGTCAGCAGCCCGACCGGCGTCCCGGCAGCCACGGTCCGCACCCGTGTGACAGTCCCACTCCGCTTTGGCGACGGCTACGCCGTGACCGCCGACCTCGCCACCTTCCACAGCCTCACCGACGGCCAGGAACACGTCGCGGCCATCCTCGGCGAACCCGCCCCCGGCCAGCCCCCACTGGTGCGCCTGCACTCCGAGTGCCTCACGGGCGACGTCTTCGGCTCGGCCCGCTGCGACTGCGGCCCCCAGCTGCGCGAGGCGGTCGAGCGCATCGCCGAGCGCGGCGGCGTCCTGCTCTACCTCCGCCAAGAAGGCCGCGGCATCGGCCTCTACAACAAGCTCGACGCCTACGCCCTGCAGGACCAGGGCCTCGACACCTACGACGCCAATGCGGCCCTCGGCCTTCCGGAGGACGCCCGCGACTACACGGCAGCCGCGCAGATGCTCACCGCCCTCAACATCTGTGAACTGGACCTGCTGTCCAACAACCCCGACAAGGCCGAGCAGCTGCGCACCCTGGGTCTTACGGTGACCCGCCACGTTCCCACGGGCGTCTTCAGCACGGCACACAACGTCCGCTACCTCCGCACCAAGGCAGTCCGCACTCACCACACACTGCCGCTGACGGAGCTGACAGTTGGCTGACGGCCGATGCCCACCGGGCCGTAGCTCAAGCTTGTTGCCACCGCGAGAAGGAGCGCGTGACCAGGCATGACGCAGTACTGAGAGCCCTGGCATACTGACGTGGACGCTGAGCTGGCGCACTTCTTCGCCCAAGGATTGAGGATTCCTAGCTGCTCTCCCTTGAGCCTGGATCCGCAGAGCCGCATTCGATGAGTGCGGCTCTGTGATTTTCGGGGCGGATTTGTCGGCGTTTGCGCCTGGTGGACGCGGGTGATCGCCGGGTGGCCGTCCCGGTGGCGGGGTCTCCGAGGTCCTTGATAGTGGACGGGCAGGGCATCGCGTCGGTCAGGTCCGCAGGCGGCAGCCGACCGCTGTCCACAGGGCCGTGAACTCCGCTTCCCAGGGCCAGCGTTCTGGCAGGTGGAAGGTCAGGGTGCGGGCCCCGCCAGCCAATCTGGCGGGGATGGCCAGGAGTTGGCGGCGGATGGTGCCGGTGCGGGCCCTGCCGTGGAATGCGGAGGCGAGCGTCCCCAGGGCACGGGTGAGGTTGTGAGCGAGGGCGGCCAGGGTGAGCCAGGCGGCGTTCGCGGTGAACTTCCCCGACGGTAGGTGAGCAAGCGCGGAGTCCTCCAGGTCGGCGAAGACCTGCTCCACGATGGCGTGTGCGCGGTGGCACTTCTCGGCGGCCACGAGTTCGTAGGGGCTGTCGGTGAACACCGCGTGGAAGCGGTAGACCTTGAACAACTCGCCCTGCCCGTCCGGGGCGTGGGCGTCGTTCAGCCGTCTGACGCGGCGGACCAGGAGCCGGGCGGTGGCCCGGTACTTCTTGGCCTTGCCGGTGAACGCGGTGTACTCGACCTCGGCGACCTCCGCGTCGGAGATCCAGCGTTCCTCGTCCTTGTCCCAGATCGCCTTCGGGTACTTGATCGCCGTCCAGGCGTCCTCGGGGATCGTGGCGATCAGCTCACGGATCTTCTTGCGCTGCGCGACCGCGAGGGAGAACCGCACCTTGTGGCGGCGGCAGGCGGCGACGACCTTGTGCGAGAAGAACGCCGAGTCGGCGCGGACCACGACCATTCCAGTCGCGCCCATGGCCCGCACCGTCTTGATCGCCTCGGCGATCAGCGAGGCGGCGCCCTTCGCGGAGCCGGCCGAGCCTCGGCGCAGCCGTTCGGCGACGATCACCGGGGCCGCGAGCGGGGTGGAGGCGACGACGATCTGGAAGTGCATGCCTTTGACCTTGGTGTATCCGTGCTCGGCGCCCTGCTTGCCGGCGCCGTAGACCTGCTTCACCTTGGAGTCGATGTCCAGGTAGACCACCTGGTCACCGCCGGGCCGCAGGTTGCAGTGCCCGGCCAGGTTGCACGTGAACGCCCGGGTCGCGGACTGCAGTTGCCGCACGTGTCCCCAGGTGAAAGCGCGCAGGAAGCCGCCGAGGGTGGAGGGTGCGCGCATCCCGGCGAAGGCCCGGCGCATCGCGCCATGCCGCAGCACGTCGGTGTCGTCGATGCTGTCCGCCCCGGCGAGTATCGCGGCGACCAGCGACATCACCTTCGCGTCCGGCGCGGCCCCGGCCCCGTTGCCCGCCCCGTCGAGGCGGACCTTCGCGCTCACCAGGCCCGGCAGGCCGCACCGCTCGGCCAGGCGCACCGCCGGAGCCAGCCCGCCGTGCGCCAGCAGGTTCGGGTCATCGAAGGCGGCGAACGTCGCCGCGGGACTGTGGGAGGATTTCACTTAAGAGGTGCCTTGTTGGTCGGGCCTGATGGTTGTGTAGGAACTCCCATCATCCCAGCTCAGCGGGCACCTCTCTGCGTCAGCCCCTCCCGCGGCCCGTCACCGATCGGCGGATCCAGGTTGAGGAGCTGAGCCGCTCAAGGGCCCCGCGCCACCAGGTTCTGTTAGCGTGCCTCGCCTGAGGCTGGCACACTGAATTTGTGCTTCCGCTGATGGCCGCTGCCGATCAGATTGCGTCCTCACCGCTTTCTGGCGCCGGCTTCGTGTCGGTCTGCGCGCTGCTCTTCACCGTCGCCTCATTCTGGTGGCTCAACGCCAGACAGGGGCGCCTGAAGTCGTGGGAGCCACATTCTTTTGCGGCTATTGTCGACTGCTCCATGGCTCGCCTGCGGCTTCCGATCGTCCTTCACAACACCGGCGCCAAGCCGATAGTCGTGCAGGATCTCATGCTGACCTTCCCTGATGAGCCCGCCTCTCATCTCCCACTCCTGTGGATGTCTTCACCCTCCCGTCTCCAGCCCGGGTCGGACGAAGAGCGGAATTTGCCGGCCGGATTCGCCGTGGCCGGCAGAGAAGCGCGGCAACTCTTCCTCGAATTCGAGGCACCGTTTTCCGGATTTGTTCCAGAGGCCCGTGATTACAAGGTTCAGATACAAGCGAGACTTGGACACCGAAAGGGGTGGCGCCCGCTTTTGACGTTCACCTTTAGAGCTGCCAACATCATTGACCCCCATCGGTACGCCGTCTACAGCAACGCGCCTATTGAACTGACGAAGGAGGACAGGCAGAAGGCGGACGCTGCACTCCTGGAGTTGCTGGGCGGGCAAGAGGATGCTACTGCTCCGGGCGAGAGGAAGCGGCCGGACTCATCGAATGGCGACGGCAATACGGGTAAGAATCTCTAGTGTCTCGTGATCCTGATTGCGTTACTTCGCGTTGTTATTGACGAGTTTCTTCACGCTGGTCTGGACGAGTCGGACCTTGACGAGGATCTCGTCGTGGTGGCGGTCCAGGTGAAGGGTTTCGCGTTCTTGTTCCAGGAGTCGATGTAGTCGGGCGGATTCCTAACGGATTCGGCTGAGCGCCCACCGGTCTGGCAGGCCGGGCACAGCTCGTGCCGCCAGTCGTCGGTGACGACCGTTCCCCATCCCCGGCACACCTCGCAGCCCGCGGCCCGCGCCAGGTCGGTGTGGGGGACGGTGCTGGGCGCGCGGTCGGCTCCGTGAGCCATCGGGCGCTGTCCTTCCATGGACGATCGAACGGTGAACCCGGTGGGTTCCTCGTCCACGTATACGGGCGTTCTCCGACCGCGGCAAATCACGCTGAGCAGCCACGGCGGGGGCGGTCAGGACGCGGTGGGGGGTGCCGCATCGAGGCCGCGAGAGGCGACGAGCTGCGCACTGCCGTCGGCCAGGCGGTAGCACAAGCCCGCCACCGCGGCCTGCCCGGCGGCGACCTCCTCGGCGAGCACCCGGGAGCGGTCCAGCAGAAGGTCGGCGGTGTGCCTTATGTGTTCGGCGAGGATCTCCTCGGGCTCGACCCGTCCGGCGGCCCGCGCCGCCAGCACGCTGGGGGTCACCCGCTCGACGACGTCCCGGACGTACCCCGCCGGGGCCATGCCATCCCTGATCTTGCAGGGTATCCCCGACTTTAGTCGGGGAGGGAATGCATCCTTGGCCCGGAGCCGCGAAGCGGCGGAGTTCGGTACGGCTCC
>NZ_JBIARC010000068.1:0-40752 GCF_042889625.1 Streptomyces sp. NPDC002573
CCGCAGGTACCGGCAATGTGCCCTCACGGAACCATCGATACGCGGTACGCGGGGCAATTCCCTGCGCACGTGCCCATTCCGTCAGGTTCATGCACGAGATCGTACAACACTCATGACATCTAAAAAACACTCATGGACACTTACCCGAGAGCAGGTTCTGACCCTCGGCCCAGGCGCGCCGCGCGGCCGGCTCACCGGTTCGGGCGTTCAGCGGCTGCGGCGTCCTGCTGTTTCAGGCGGCCGTGCTGAGCCGGCCGCGGCCCGGTCCTGCTCGCGCAGCGGGGTGAAGTCCACGTCCAGCTTCGGGTCGTACGCTTCCGGCTGGATGCCGAGTTCATGTGTGCTGTACACGCCGAACCGGTTCACTGTAACGGCTCTGGCCCGCAGTCGGTGGTGACGCCGGGTGTCCGTCAGGGTAGGAGGATGCGGTGCCGGTAGAGGAGGTCGAATCCACGGCGGCACAGGCCGGCGTGCCGGGAGGGGCGGCCTCATCGGGACCGCACCCGGAATCGACCGGATGCGGTCGGGGACGCCGACGCTAGCGGGGCAGGACAGGCCGCGGTCAGCAGCAAGGTCTCCCCCAGCGGGCTCAGCAGCTTTCCGCCCTCGGCATGCCAATCCCGGCGACACCCGCCATCACGTACCGTGATGACATTCACCCGATCTGGTGACAACGTGCAGGTAGGGGGATCGTCGGGAGACGCCCGTTCAGCCTGCGGCATTGCCGAAACCGATGGACGTTGCAACGGCTCACGCGCCCGCTTCGACATGCCGCTCAGCCGCCCACGGGCCAGCCTGGATGCGGCGAGCCGCCCCGAGGAGCCGACCCGCCGCCAGGGGGGACTCCGACGAAAGCAGGAGACCCATCAATGAGCTCCACCCAAAGCCGAAGCGCCCGTGCGCTCGCCGCCGGTGCCCTGTCCGCCGCCATGCTGTCGACCGGTACGGCCGGAGCCGTCGCCGCGACCGGGACGCCGCCCCCCAAGCCCATTATCACCGGCACGCCGAGCGTGAAGCCGTCGCGGACGCCGACCGCCATGGGCTCGATCACCGTCTCGGCCAACCGCAAGGCCGTCAAGGTGGGCAACGCCGTGGTGTTCACCGGCCGGGTCAGGGGCATCAAGGCCGGTTCCACGCTGGTGCTCCAGCACCTGCACAACGGCAAGTGGACCACGCTGAGGACCACGGCGGCCGTCAACAAGAACGGCACCTACACGATCAAGCGGACGTTCACCAAGAAGGGCACCGAGCAGGTGCGGGTGGCGACCAAGTCCGGCACGTTCCACTCCTCGCCGGTCACCGTTCAGGTCAGCTGACGGTGACGGGGGTCCAGCGCTGGGTCGCAGCGGCGTTCGGACGGGCAGCGGGGCCAGGAAGAGAGATCTTCACCGGCCCCGCTCGCATCAGCCGAAACCGAGCGTGCCTCCGCGGTCCACGAAGGAGCCGGTAACACCTTTCGGTGACGGCATCCCGCGCTTGGGACACGGGGATGCCAACGGTGCCTCCTCCAGCTCTTCCTTCGGCCGAAGGAAGAGCTCACATCACGGACTTGCGGTCTTTCAGACACGCTCTCGAGGGCCAGGGCAGTGCCCGCTATGAAGCCGTCGAGGGTGTTCGGCCGGTGCTGAAAGCGCTTGAACCGGTTGCGTACGAAGGCCTCGAGCCGGAGAAGCGGGCGTGCCAAGGCCGGGCGCCGCGGGTCTCGGCACACCATCTGTCACTGGTGCGGTGGGAGGACTGTCATGATGGGCATCCGCTGTTGGCGATGACGTAGTAGCCCGGTGAGGTCTCCTCCAGGGTGTTCGTCGCGTAGGTGTTGTACAGCCCCATGTCCTGGTTGGAGCCGTTGGCGTAGACCTCGCCCAGGGTCTGGTGGGCGCGGCCCGCGGAGACCTGGTTGTAGTTGTTGTCGGTGTAGCAGGTCGGGGTGTAGCTGCTGGTGGTACCGGTCACGGCAGCGGACTGGGCACCCACCTTGCCGCTGCTGTCCACGGCGGCGACGGTGTAGCTGTAGCTCGTACCCGTGCTCAGTGCGGTGTCGGTGTAGCTGGTTTTGCTGGTCGCGGAGGAATTCACCTGGGTTCCGTTGCGGTAGACGTTGTAGCCCGCTGCGCCGGAGACGGCGTTCCAGCTCAGTGCGATCGAGCTGCTGGTCACCGTGCCGACGGTGAGGCCGGTCGGTGCCGGAAGTCCCGGGTTGGTGCCGGTGGTGGTGGCGCTGACGGCGGCGGACTGGGTGCCGATGTTGTCGCTGCTGTCGACGGCGGCGACGGTGTAGCTGTAGGCGGTGCCGGCAGTCAGCCCTGTGTCGGTGTAGGTGGTGGCGGTGACGGCCGAGGTGTTGACCAGGGTGCCGTTGCGGTAGATGTCGTAGCCGGCCGCACCGGAGACGGCGTTCCAGCTCAGGGAGGCGGAGTTGTCGGTGGTGGCGGTGACGGCCAGGCCGGTGGGGGCAGCGGGGCCGGTGGCGTCGAGGCCGAAGAACTGGGCGGTGTAGTAGCTGGAGCAGATGTAGTTGAGGTAGTACGTGCCGGTGCTGCCGCACTGGTTGGTGGCGGAGCCAGGGTTGACGGCCAGTCCGTGACCCATACCGGAGATCGAGTAGGTCTCGACGGCCGGGTTGCCATTGGCGTCGTCGTAGATGTTCTCGGTGGTGCTGCCGGGCAGGGACTTGGTGCTGGACGGGGTCTGGCCGATGCCCCAGACGTTGGTCCAGCCGTCCATGTTGTAGGTGAGTTCGGCGGGGTTGACGGTGGTGTCGGAGCTGCCCTGCCAGATGGCCACGCGCGGCCAGGGGCCGGTGTAGCCGGAGTCGGAGTTCTTGATCAGGCTGCCCCACTGCGCAACCGTGTTGCTGGTCGTGCCCGAGGTGCAGTTGGTGTTGGTAATGCCCGAGGTGGAGCACTGGGCGGCCGGGCCGGAGTCGATCGAGCCGGCGGCGAAGACGTCCGGGTAGTCGGCGAGCATGTCGGCGGTCATCCCGGCACCCGCCGACAAGCCGGTGATGTAGATCCGGTTCGGGTTGACGTGGTAGTTCGTCTCCGCGTACTGGACCATCTGATAGATCGACAAGGCCTCTCCCTTACCGCGGCCGTCATCGGAAGGGGTGCCCCAGTCGAAGCAGTTCATGATGGGACTGGTGGTGGAGGGCTGCTCGGGGAAGACCAGCGCGAAGTGGTACAGGTCGGCGTACTTGGACCAGCCGGAGTTGGTGTAGTAGTCGTTCGCGCTCTGTGTGCAGCCGTGCAGGGCGACAACCAGGGGTGCGTTGCTGGGCAGGCTCGAGGGCAGGTAGCTGTACATGTTCAGGCTGCCCGGGTTGGAACCGAAATTGGCCACCTGGCTAAGACCAGAGGCAGCGGACGCCGGCGCCGCGGTGGGGACCAGGCCGCCGAGCAGCAAAAGCACCCCCGTCAGGAGCGCGGCCCAGCGCCTAAGGGAGCATGGCCGGATGGTTCGTTTGCTTGCCGAGACCGTCATCGCGCGTACTCCTGTCTGGGTGTTTCGGTTTCCCGGCGTCGAACCGTTGGCGTCGCCCCCTCCTGCCTTGCGCCGCTGGCCGAAACCTGCCGCGAAGGATGCGACCGGCGACACAGGCTGCGACATGTGCGCGAAACCCAGTCTTCATCGCGGCGCCGTATTGGAAGTCGACATGGCGCTGCGCGCGAGCCTGTGGTCTGCTGTGACGTCCGGGCGGGAGCGCGTGTTGCCCGAGCCACCAGACGTTGATGGGGTTGACCGACGGTGGCTGTGAGGAGGGGCGTGCCAGGGCGGTCCTGCGCAGCGGGGGCAGCAAGCGCCGGTGGCGGTGACGGCCTGGTGGATCGTGCTCTCCCGCGTCGGAGCGGACCAGTATCAGTCGCCTCGGTGTCTTCGGCGCCTGTCGGTTCTGCAGATCTGGGCGTGCCCGGGCATGATGAGCGGAGGCCTGTCTTGCTGGCGACCGGTGGCGGGGCCATACGGTTTATCCGGGAAGGCGCGGGTGATGGCACCTACGGATCCCACCGCAGGGGGTCTTGCTGGCGGCCCGCCCGCCGAAGCGTTCTGCGACACCGTGGACCTGAACCATCTCTTCGCCCAGGCACCCGTGGGTTTGGCCGTCTGCGACGGCGCGCTTCGGGTTCTGCGGGTCAACGCAAGACTCGAACGTCTCTGCGAGACCCAGGCTGATGAGGTGCTGGGTAAGTCGATCGGTGAATTCTTCCCCACCCGGGACGCCGCCTGTTTGACCGAGCTCTTGCGCACGGTCCTGGAGACGGGCAGACCCGTGGAGAGCACCGTACGTCTGGTCACGTCATAGGCGAGCACGAGGAAGTCTGCTCCCTGTCGGCTTTCCGTCTGATCGACACGCGCGGCCGGACGGTGGGAGTGGCTACCGCCATCTCCAGCCTGAGCCACGGCCGGCACCGGGAAGCCGTGAGCGGCTGGCCCTGCTGGAAGAGGCCACCACATCGACAACGCCCGCCGCTACACCCGCGAGCATCACGCCACGCTTACCTTGCAGCACTCCCTGTTGTTGCAGGGCGCCGTGCCGTCGCGTTGCTCGCTGGAGACCGCGCACCGCTACCTGCCCGCCTGCACCAATGCGGGCGTGGGCGGCGACTGGTTCGACATCCTCCAGCTCTCCGGTGCCCGCGTCGGCCTGATCGTCGGCGACGTAACGGGTCAGGGCATCCAAGCCGTCGCTCGCGCCGGACGACTGCGCACTGCCATGCGCACACTGGCCGCTCTGGACTTCACTCCGGAAGAGGTGCTGGCGCACATCGACGCTCGCGTGCGCCAGGCCACTGTCCGAGAACCGGCCGCCGGCCGCGAGTCCGGCTCGGTCGGCTCCACCTGTCTGTACGCCATCTACGACCCTGTCACCGGGCAGTGCTGCGCAGCCAGCGCCGGCCATCCGGCACCCATCGTCGTGCGTCCCGGAGAAGCGGCCGGGCTTCTGCCTGTGTCCGTCGGCCCGCCACTGGGCCTGGGGGGTCTGCCGTTCGACATGACGCAGACGAGCCTGCCCGACGGCAGCCTTCTGGCCCTGTACACCAATGGTCTCTTCCGGGGCCTTCAACAGGACCCGGACAGCCTCATGCACGTGCTGCATGCCTTGAACGGGCCAGAGCAGCAGCGGGACAACCTGTGCCAAGCCGCCGTAGAGGCGGCCCTCGGCGGTCAGCCCCCGGCGGACGATGCCATCCTCGTCCTGACCCGGGCCCGGAGCCTTGGCCCTGGCCGTGTCGCCACGTGGGACCTGCCGGCGATCCCGGAAGTCGACGCCCGGGCACGACGGCTGGCCTCCGGCCAGCTCACCGTCTGGGGCCTGGCAGAATACGCGCCGCTGGCCGAGTTGGTCATCAGCGAGCTGGTGACCAACGCCATCCGCTACGGCCGCGGTCCCATCCGACTGCGACTGATCCGAGAACACCCGCTCATCTGCGAGGTCTCGGATGCCTCCAGTACTTCCCCTCACATGCGCCAGGCGAGCAGTCACGACGAAGGCGGCCGAGGACTGTTCATGGTCGCGCAACTGGCAGAAGCCTGGGGCACCCGCTACACGCCCACAGGCAAGATTATTTGGGTCGAGCTGGCCGGCCCCTGAGCTCCTCCGTCACGACGGATCCTGGGGAACGGCGACGACGCCACGTTGGATTGTGGACCCGCAGGTGCGAGGAGGGCTCGTCAGCGGCTGGTGTAGTCGAAGCATGCGCGGCCGATCTTCCGGCCGCGCAGACGGACTCCACCATGCATGCCAGCAGCGGCGGTGGCGCGGACTCGGCAATCTCTCCTCCTGCCGGCGAGAGCGACGGCCGCCAGATACACGACGACCGTGCCGAGGGCGCCGCCCGCGTACACTCGCCGACCGTGTGAGTGAGAGACCGCAGGGCCCATGGTGGCAGCACCCATCTCATGCTTTGAAAATATGTCGACGACCCACGTGTCTCACCTCATGGTTCCTACCTACCGTGTTCGGCCATGGACAGTACCAAGAGCTCCGACGAGGGCTCACCCCATCCCGGGCCGGGTGGCACCATCGCATCCGGTCTGGCTTCGACCCGATTCCTTACCGGCCGCAAGGTTGTGGTCACCGGTGCGGCGAGTGGGATCGGCCGGGCCTGCGCCGAGGGCTTTGCCGCGGCCGGTGCCGAGGTCTACGTGGTGGACCGGGCCGCCGAGGCCGCCAAGGATGTGGCGGAGGCGATCGGTGGCATCGCCGTCGTGGCCGACCTCTCCGAGGCCGACGCCGTGGACGCGCTGCCGGACGACGCCGACATCGTGGTCAACAACGCGGGTCTGCAGCACGTCGCCCCCGTGCACGAGTTCCCCCCGGAGCGCTTCGCGCTGATCCAGCGGGTCATGGTAGAGGCGCCGTTCCGCATCCTGCGCCGCACCCTGCCTCACATGTACGCGCAAGGCTGGGGCAGGGTCGTCAACATCTCCTCGGTGCACGGTCTTCGGGCCAGCCCCTACAAGGCTGCGTACGTCGCCGCGAAGCACGCGCTGGAAGGTTTGAGCAAGGTGGTCGCCCTGGAGGGCGCCGCGCACGGTGTGACCAGCAACTGCATCAACCCCGGCTATGTCCGCACACCGCTGGTCGAGGAGCAGATCGCCAACCAGGCGCGCGCCCATGGCATCTCGGCGGCGGACGTGATGGACCAAGTGTTCCTGGAGCGCACCGCGATCAAGCGCCTGATCGAACCGGCCGAGGTCGCCGAGGCGGCCCTGTGGCTGTGCACCGAGGGCAGCAGCTACATCACCGGCAGCTCGATCCCAGTGGACGGCGGCTGGACGGCTCACTGACAGCACGTCACGGCAGGCCCAAGACTGTTCCGGCCGGCCAGGGCCGGCCGGAACAGCACCCACGCGCCGCTTCCCCTGCGGCGCACCCCACCGACAAAACTCCCCCAGACCCGCTCCTTTCGTCCCCCAGCGTCGAGCGGGCCCGGCGGTTTCTGCTCCCCTCTCACTCGGAAAACGGTGACAACCATGCCCAGCGCTCACACCGCCGTGAACGACCCAGGCACCTCCGGAAGACCACAAGGTCTGCGCAAGATCGTCGCGGCCAGCCTGATCGGCACCACCATCGAGTGGTACGACTACTTCCTCTACGGCTCCGCCGCCGCCCTGGTCTTCGGCCACGTGTTCTTCCCCGAGTCGGACCCGCTGACCGGCACCCTGCTGTCCTTCCTTACCTACGCCATCGGCTTCGCCGCCCGCCCGATCGGCGCCGTGGTCTTCGGCCACTACGGCGACCGCCTCGGCCGCAAGAAGCTCCTGGTCATCAGCCTGCTGATGATGGGGCTCTCCACCGCCCTGATCGGCTGTGTCCCCGGCTACGACACGATCGGTGTGGCCGCTCCCCTGCTGCTGACCACCCTGCGCCTGATCCAGGGATTCGCCCTCGGCGGCGAGTGGGGCGGCGCCGTACTGCTGGTGTCCGAACACGGTGATCCGAAACGGCGCGGCTTCTGGGCGTCCTGGCCGCAGGGCGGCGCACCGGCCGGCAACCTGATCGCCGTCGGAGTGCTCTCCCTGATGACCACCGTGCTCAGCGACGACGCGTTCAACTCCTGGGGATGGCGTGTGCCCTTCCTGCTCTCCGCCGTGCTGGTCATGATCGGTCTGTGGATCCGGCTGTCCGTCGACGAGTCCCCGCTGTTCAAGGAGGCGCTCGCGAAGGCCGAGCGGCGCAAAGCGGAGCAGAAGGCCGAGCAGCTGCCGTTCGTCGCGGTCGTGCGCCACCACTGGCGCGACGTCCTGGTCGCGATGGGCGCCCGGATGGCGGAGAACATCTCGTACTACGTGATCACCGCCTTCGTCCTCACCTACTGCGTCGAGCACCTGAAGATCGACAAGCAGACGTCGCTGAACGCCGTGCTGATCGGCTCGGCCGTGCAGTTCTGCCTGATCCCGCTGTTCGGCGCTCTCTCCGACCGGATCGGCCGCAAGCCGGTGTACCTGGTGGGCGCGGTCGGCGTGGGCCTGTGGTCCTGGGCCTTCTTCGCCCTGCTGGACACCAGGTCCTTCCCCGCGCTCGTGCTCGCCATCACCGTCGGCCTGGTCTTCCACAGCGCCATGTATGCCCCTCAGGCGGCGTTCTTCTCCGAGCTGTTCGCCACCCGGATGCGCTACACCGGCGCCTCCATCGGTGCCCAGCTCTCCTCGGTGGCGGCCGGCGCCCCGGCCCCGCTGATCGCCACCGCGCTGCTCAGCTCCTACGGCAACGCTGCCCCGATCTCGGTGTACGTCGGCCTGGCCGCCGTGATCACCGTGATCGCGGTCATCGCCGCCCGCGAGACGCGTGGCAGGGACCTGGCCGCGATCGAGCCGGACGGCTCGGCGGCGCAGCCCGCCCCGGACCAGCAGGCCGCCACACCCGCCTGACGGCCCGGCACCATCCCCGGCCCGAGGGTCAGGGTCCCGCCCCCCGGTGGGGGAGGACCCCGACCCTCCACGGCCGTTCACTGATTCCACCGTCCACCGATCGCAACGGTTGCCCCCTCATGTCGCACAAGCCCACCTCCCTCACCCCTCATCTGCGCCGGCTGCTGGAACTCCTCGCCGCGGGCGCCCCCGCCGAGGAGCTCAGTGCCGTCGCCGTCGAGGCACAGCGCAGTGGTATCGCCGCCCAGGATCTCGCGGAGGTCGAGCAGGCCACTGAAGCCGCGCTGCGCGTACAGAGCACACTCCGGCAGCACAGGCGCCGGGAGGCGGAGCTGACCGCGCTCTTCGACACCGCCGGCGACCTGGCAGCCCTGCGCGACCTCGACGCCGTGCTGCGCTCCATCGTCCGGCGGGCCAGGATGCTCCTGGGCACCGACACGGCCTACCTCACGCTGCCCGACGAGGAGGCGCGGGACACCTACATGCGAGTCACCGACGGCTCGGTGTCGGAACTGTTCCAGAACCTGCGCCTGCAGCTGGGTGAGGGCCTGGGCGGTCTGGTCGCGCAGACCGCCCGACCCTACGCCTCCCCGGACTACCGCACCGACGACCGCTTCGTGCACACCGGCAGCATCGACGCCGGAGTCCTGGACGAGGGGCTGGTCGCGATCCTCGGCGTGCCGCTGCTGCTGGGGTCGGGAAGCGGCGGTCAGGTCATCGGCGCGCTCTTCGCCGCGGACCGCACGCCACGCACCTTCTCTCCCGACGAGGTCGCCCTGCTGTGCTCGCTGGCCGACCACGCTGCCATCGCCATCGACACCGCCAAGGCCATGGCAGACGCCCGCATCGCGCTGGCCGAACTGGCCGAGGCCAACGCCGTGATCCGGGAGAACGCCGCCGCCATGCAGCGCGCCGAGGAGGCCCACGACCGGCTCACCGATCTGGTGCTGCGCGGCGGCGACGTGACGGACGTGGCCGCCGCCGTGGCCGCGCTGCTGAAGGGGGACGTCGCCGTCCACGACGGCTCCGGATGGCCGCTCACCGCGGTCGGCGAACACACCGGCGCGTTCACCAGGGGCACGGAGGACAGCGGGGGCGCAGCGGAGGCGGCGGCGCTGGTTGAGGCGGCGAAAAGCTCACGCGCGGCCGCCCACGCGGTGTTCCGTGACGGGCGCTGGGTCTGCGCGGTGCTGGCCGGGCAGGAACTGCTGGGCTGCCTGGTCCTGCACGGGCGCCCGGATCTCGACAGCCCCGACCGGCGCCTGTTCGAGCGGAGCAGCGTCGTCACCTCCCTGCTGCTCCTGCTGAGGCGTTCGGTCGCCGAGACCGAGAACCGCGTTCGCGGCGACCTGATCAACGATGTGCTCACCGCGCCCGAGCGCGACCCGGTCGGCCTGGTGGCCCGCGGCCGCCGCCTCGGCTTCGACCTCGACCGGCCCCACATCCTGCTCGTCGCCCAATCCGGCGACGCGGGCCGGGAACGGCTCGCCGACGCCGCCGTGCAGTACCTGTTCGGGTGCGGCGGGGCCAGCGCGGAACACGAGGGCGCCGTCGTGCTGCTGCTTCCGTGCGACGGCACCGGACCGGGTGAGGCGGCCCACATCGCAGCCACGCAACTCGGCCAACTGGTCGGCGCACCGATCACGGTGGCCGGCACCGGGCCGGCTGCCGGGCCACGGGCCATCGCCGACGCGCATGCCGAGGGGGTGCGCTGCCTGCGCGCCCTGCACGTACTCGGCCGCGACGGGCACGGGGCGAGCGTCACCGACCTCGGCTTCCTCGGCGTGCTGCTGGGTGACAGGCACGACGTGGACGGTTTCGTCACCGCCGCCCTGGGACCGCTGCTGGAGTACGACGCCCAGCGCGGCACCCAACTGGTCCGCACACTGCGCGCCTACTTCGACTGCGGCGGAAGCCTGACCCGGACGAAGGAGGAGCTGCACGTGCATGTGAACACCGTCGTGCAGCGCCTGGACCGCATCCAGGCGCTTCTCGGCCCCGTCTGGAACACCCCCGAGCAGGCCCTGGAACTCCAGCTCGCCCTGCGTCTGCACTTGCTGTCGGGCACCTGACGCCCGAGCGGGTGTGCGCGAGAACGGCCCCGGCAGGGACCCGCGGCACCCTCCGGTTATGAGAGGACGGGAGCCGCCGCGGTCACCGTGACGGCGTGCCACCCGGCCCCGCGGTTTCCGTCACGCCGGCCGCGGCCAGCAGATGCTGTGCCACGACCCGGGCGCCCTCGTCCCCGATGATGATCGTGTAGTGGTTGGTGCCGGGTACGAGCCGTGTGCGCACCAGATGGGGGTTGAGGCCAGCCGAGGCGAGCCGCTGCTCGTCGTACAGGCCCTGCGGCTCGTCCATCAGACCGCGTTCCGCCCACAGCAGCACTGCCGGGAGGGGCAGTCGGTGCACCGCACACGACACCTCCTCGCGCAACTGGTCGACGCCGTCGGTGCGGACCGCCTCCAGACTGCAGCAGGAGCGCAGTTCGGGCTCCTCCCCCACGAGATCGCGCTGGATGTAGGCGTCCACCCACGGCGACCAAGAGGCGGCGAAGGCCGGATGCTCCTGCCAGAACGCGCGGTAGGCGTCCCGGTCGCAGAACGTCATCGACAGCCGCCGCATGGCCGGGCCGATCACCGAGGTGATCAGCTCGTCAGGGTCCAGGCCGGCCGGAACGGGGAAGCCCACACCGCCGTCCACCAGCACCAGGGCCGCCGGCAGGTGCGTGTGGCGCACCGCGGTCACGGCCGCGGCGAAGGCCCCCATGGAGTGGCCGGCCAGCACCACCCGGCCCACGCCCAGCGCGTCGACCACGGCGGCCATGTCGTCGGCGTGAGCCGCGATGCCGTACGGACCGGGCAGGTGTCCGCTGCGGCCCCGGCCGCGCAGGTCGGGGGCCACCAGGGTGACCCGGCGGGCCAGGTGGTGGGCGACGTGCGCCCAGCTCAGCCCGTTGGCCGTGATGCCGTGCAGCGCCAGTACCACCGGCGCGCCCGGGGTGTCGGCCGGCCAGCGCGACACGGCCAGCTCACCGCCGGGCACCGGCACCCGAAGTTCCTCGCGCGCTGGTGCGGCCGCGTCCTGACGGGCCGTCGCGTCGTTCTGCGCATTGTTGCTCATGCCGGGAGGACCTCCTCGCGGTCGTCTGCGGCGCGGGACGTACGGGCGGCACGCAGCCGGGCCGGCAGCCGCGCCACGCCGCCGGGCAGCAGGTATATCACTGCGACGAACAGGGCGCCGAGCAGGAACAGCGGCTGCGAGAGCGGCACCCGCAGCAGGGAGGGCAGGCCGGCGACCGCGCCCGAACCGGCCAGGTCGCCGAGCCGGTGGTCGGCCCAGGTGTAGACGATGCCGCCGACCAGGGGGCCCCACCGGGTGCCCGAACCGCCCAGCACCACCATCACCAGCAGCGACAGGGTGAAGTCGGAGGTGGTCGTCTGCGGGGTGGCGCCGCCGGTCAGCAGCAGGTACACGATGCCGCCGAGCGCGGCCAGGGTGCCGGCCAGGACGAACGCGGCCAGTTTGAAGCCGTACGGGCGCAGGCCCAGCACCTCCACGCGGCGTTCGTTCTCCTTGATGCCCTCCCAGACCCGGCCGATGGGCGAGCGGACCGTCCACTGCACGACGGCCAGCACCACCACGAGGTAGGCCAGGGCGATCCAGTACAGGTTGGCGGTGTGTTCGATGCCGACGAGTGAGGCGGGCAACCGGTCGGCGGGTGCGGCCCTGCCCTCCTCACCGCCGGTGACGCCTCCGGGGTCGCGCTGCACGAGGATCGACCCGGCCTGCGCGAAGGCCAGGGTCACCATGGAGAACCCGATGCCGCTGACCCGCAGGCCGACCGCGCCCAGCAGGGCGGACAGCGCCACCCCGGCGAGCAGGCCCAGCAGCGCGGACACGGCGAACGGCAGGCCCGCCTCCAGCATGACGGTGTTGGTGACGTAGGTGCCGGCGGCGAAGTAGAGGGCGTGCCCGAAGGACAGCAGTCCGGTACGGCCGAGGAGCAGGTCGTAGCCTGTGGCCAGACCACCGAAGAGCAGGCACAGGGCGAGCAGTTGCAGGTTGCCGGGGCTGCCGATGGGGCCGTCCAGGAGACCCGGCAGCGGCAGCGCGCTGTAGGGCACGGTGAAGAGCACCACGAGCAGCAGGGCGGGCCACCAGCGGGTGGCCCGCCGCAGCCGTTCGGAGCGGGTGGCGACGGGGTGGTCCGCCGTACGGGCCCGGCCGCGCGGCTGGGTGGCGGTGGTCATGCGAGCCTCCCGGTGAGCCCCCGCGGCCGGACGAGCAGCAGGGCGGCGAGCAGGACGACGACGGCGAGGTCGCCGAGCCCGGCGGTGGTGTAGTAGTTGGCGAACTGCTGGACGAGGCCCACGGCGATCGAGGCCAGGGCGGCACCGGTGAGCGAGCCCATGCCGCCCGTCACCACGACCACGAAGGCGAAGATGAGCAGCGAGGTGCCCTGCTGGGGGTCCACGGAGCCGAAGTAGAGGCCACCGAGGGCACCGCCGAGGGCCGCCGCCGCGCCGCCGATGGCGAAGACCAGGGTGAAGGCCTTGCGCACGTCGATGCCGAGCGCGGTGACCATCGCCCGGTCTTCCACCCCGGCGCGGACGACGAGTCCGTGCCGGGTGCGGCCGAGGAACAACTTGAGCACGGTCAGCACCACCAGGGCCGCGCCGATCAAGACCAGGCGGTTGAGGGGCACTTCTGCGCCCAGCAGGCCGAAGGTGCCGGACAGTGCCTTCGGCCCGGGGAAGGTCCGCGCGTCGGACCCCCAGATCGCGGACAGCAGGGCCGGGACGGCCAGGCCCACACCCACCGTCGCGAGGATCTGCTCGCGCGGGCGGGTGTAGAGCGGGCGGATCACGGCGAGTTCGAGCAGCACGGCGGCGACGGTGCCCACCGCGGTGCCGAAGACGACGGCGAGGACGAACCCGGCCCCTCCGGATCCGGCACCGGGCAGGTGGCCGGAGGCGGCCCACCAGGTGCCGTAGGCGCCCACGGACAGCAGGGCCCCGTGGGCGAAGTTGAGCACGTCCATCAGCCCGAAGATCAGCGACAGGCCGGAGGCGACCAGGAAGTACAGGGCGCCCAGGCCGAGCCCGGTGCAGGTGAGCAGTACGACGGTGGACATCAGGCGTCTGCCTCCATGGTCCGGGCGGTGGGGCGTGCCGCGGTGTGAACGGACGGGCCGGCGGGCGCCTGTGCGCTGCCGCCGTGGCTGGCGCTGCCGACGCCGAGCAGCCGACGGGCCGCCTCGGCGTCGGCGAGCAGGTCGGCGGCCGGGCCCCGGTGCGCGGTGCGGCCGTCGGCGAGGACGACGCAGTGGCGGGCGAGGCGGCGCACCATCGCGAGATTCTGCTCCACGAGCAGTACCGGTACCGCCTCGGCGGCGCGCTCCAGCACCTGGGCGACCTCGGTGACCACCCTGGGTGCCAGGCCCTTGGTGGGCTCGTCGGCGATGATCAGCCGGTTGCCGTTGAGCAGGGTGCGGGCGATGGCGACCATCTGCTGCTGGCCGCCGGAGAGGGTGCCGGCGGCCTGCCGGGCGCGTTGCTTCAGCTCCGGGAACAGCTCGTGCACCAGGTCGTAGGCTGGTTCACCGGCGCCGGGCCGCTCGGCCAGGCGCAGGTTCTCGGCCACGGAGAGGGTGGCGAACACGCCGCGGTCCTCGGGGGCGTAGCCGATGCCCCTGCGCACCAGGGTGTGGGTGGCCAGGCGCACGGTCTCCTCGCCGGCCAGCAGCACGCTGCCGGTGCGTGGGACCAGCCCGAGGATGCCGCGTACGGTGGTCGTCTTGCCGGCGCCGTTGCGGCCCAGCAGAGCGGTGGTGCCCGAGGCGGCGACCTCCAGGTCGACGCCGTGCAGGATGTGCCTGCCGCCGATCACGACTCGCAGATCGCGCACGGTGAGCAGGGATGCCGGGGCCGGGGGTGTCACAGGTCCTCCCCCAGGTAGGCCTGCTGCACGGTGGGGTCGGCCATCACCGCTTCCGGAGTGTCCAGCGCGAGCAGGGTGCCGTGGTGCATCACGGCCAGCCGGTCGGCGAGGTCCAGCAGGACGTCCATGTGGTGTTCGACCATGAGCACGGTGCGCCCCTCCTCCTTGTGCAGCGACCGGATGAGCTCGGTCAGCGCGGGCACCTCCTCGGCGCTCACGCCCGCCATCGGCTCGTCGAGCAGCATCAGCCGGGGCTCGCCGACGAGCAGGACCGCGAGTTCGAGCTTGCGTTTCTCGCCGTGCGAGAGGGCGTCGGCGCAGGAGTCGGCGCGGTGCTCGAGCTGCGTGCGTGCCAGCACCCGGTCGACCTGCTCCGGATAGGTGTCGGCGCGTCGCCAGACCCGGTACGAACCTCCGCCGGCGGCCTGGGCCGCCAGCGCCACGTGGTCGGCGACCGTCATACCGGGCCACAGGCTGGAGGTCTGGAAGGTCCGCCCGAGGCCACGCCGGGCCCGGGCGTAGGCAGCCTCGGCGGTGATGTCGCGGCCGTCCAGTTCGATGGTGCCCCGGGAGACCGGACTGAGCCCGCTGACCAGATTGAATAGGGACGTCTTGCCCGCGCCGTTGGGGCCGATGAAGGCCAGGAACTCGCCTTCGCGGACGTCGAAGGACACCGAGGCGACGATGGTCGCGCCGCCCACCGTCCAGCCGATGTCGCGCAGCCGGAGCACCGGCGCCGGGAAGGTACGCCCATCCGCGGCGCCCCGAGCCTCCGCGGCGGCCGGTGACGTCGTGTTCGAGGAGGACATCCGCTCAGCCCGCCGTCCCCGCAGCCGGTGGTGCGACCGCCGTCATCGGGATGCTGTCGATCAGCTCCGGCCGGGCGGCGCTGCCGCTGCCCTTGAGCCGGGCGGTGAACATCGGCTGCAGCAGGGCGTGGTCGGCGGCGCGGATCTGCTCCTTGCCCTTGGGCCCGTCGAAGCTCCAGCCCTGAAGCGTCTTGACCATCGCCAAGGTGTCGGTGACGCTGCCGGACTCGATCGCGTGCACGATCATCAGGGCGGCGGTGAAGCCGTCCGGGCTGAACAGGTCGGGGGTACCGCCGGCCTTGGTGATGCCGTCGAGCATGGCCTTCTCCACGGGGTTACCGCCCCCGGCGCCAGGGAAGTAGTGCGCGAGGAAGGCCACCTTGGAGTCGGCCGTGCCGAAGACCGGGTAGGAGGCGGTGCCCGCGAGCCCGGTGACGACCTTGCTCGTATCCAGCACGCCCTGCTGGTTCAGCGCGGTCCACAGGGCGGGAGCGGTGGCGCCCGCCCAGGCGACGAACACCAGGTCCGGCTTGCCGGCCCTGGTCTGGCGGGCGAAAGGCGTGAGGTCGGTGGCGCTCGGCGGGGCCAGCACGGAGCCGACGTGCGCGCCCTTCTTGCCGAGGACCGCCTTGACCGCGGCCACGTTGGCCTGTCCGAACGCGGAGTTCTGGGCGAGCACGGTGACCTTCTTGCCCTTGGCGTCGCCGAGCAGGGTTCCGGCCGCGAGGATGTCCTGGTAGGACTGCCGGCCCGAGCGGAAGGTGTAGGAGTTGACGCCGGTGACCGCGTCGGCGGCGGCGGGCCCGCTGACGTAGAGCACCTTGTTCTGCGCGGCCAGCGGCGCCATCTGCAGGGCCACACCGGAGTCGGTGGTGCCGGCAAGGATCTTGTAGCCGTTGCCGATGAGGGTCTTGGCCACGGCGACGGCCTTCGCCGGGTCCCCCGCGTCGTCCTGTTCGGTGACCTGGATCGGGTGGCCGCCGGCCTTGTTCGTCCCGTGCGTGGCATAGGCGAGGCCCGCCTTGAAACCTTCCTCGTACTGCTTGCCGTAGGCGGCCAGGAGTCCGCTGCGAGAGTAGACCAGCCCCACCTTCACGGGAGCGGCCTTGCCGTCCGAGCCGGCGGAGGCGGTGCCGGCAGTGCCAGCGGAGGAGCAGCCCGCGACCAGGGCGCCGAGGGCGATCAGGGTGAGTGCGCGAACAGATCTGTTTCTGAAGGTGTCCGTGAGGCTGGGACGCATGACGATCGGCTCCTGACAGTGTGTCGCCCGCCGCCGCCAGTTGCCGCCGGCCTTGCCAGGAACGGCGGCCGGGTTCGCGACGACGGGAGCGCGGTGCGTGGTTGCCGGAACCCTAGGAGCGCCGTACGACGCGCGGCATGTTGCCAATCACCGCTCTTTGAGGCCCAGTCATGGCACCGGCACACATGGTCGGTGACCGCTGGTCCAGGCAAAGGTGAAAGACACCCGGTCCTGATCGCCCCGTCGTGGGCAGGCCGGGCCGGCGAACGGAACGGACCTTGGTGGAGAAGGAAACGGCATGGACAAAGTGATGGCCGCGCCCGCGCGGGCAGTGGCGGACATCCCCGACGGCGCGACACTCGCGGTCGGCGGGTTCGGCCTGTGCGGCATCCCGTCGACGCTGATCGCCGCGCTGGCCGAGACGAGCGCGTCCGGGCTGCGGGTCGTGTCCAACAACTGCGGTGTGGACGACTGGGGGCTGGGCCTGCTGCTGCGGGCCGGCCGGATCGCCCGGATGACATCCTCCTACGTGGGTGAGAACAAGGAGTTCGCACGCCAGTACCTGGCCGGCGAACTGGAGGTGGAACTGACTCCGCAGGGCACGCTCGCCGAGCGGCTGCGGGCCGGCGGCACCGGCATCCCCGCGTTCTACACCCCGGCGGGTGTGGGGACGCAGGTCGAGGAGGGCGGCCTGCCCTGGCGCCACACCCCCGACGGCGGCGTCGCGATGGCCTCCCCGCCCAAGGAGACACGAGAGTTCGACGGCCGCCGCTACCTGCTGGAGGAAGCCATCACGGCCGACTTCGGGCTGGTGCGTGCGGCCGTCGCGGACCGGCACGGCAACTGTGTGTTTCACGCCGCGGCGCGCAACTTCAACCCGCTGTGCGCGATGGCAGGCCGCGTGACCGTCGTGGAGGCCGAACGCATCGTCGAGGCCGGCGAAGTGCCGCCGGACGCCATCCACCTGCCGGGCGTGTACGTGGACCGGGTGGTCGCCGTCGATCCCTCGCTCGACAAGCGCATCGAGCGCCGCACCGTCCGCCCCGCGCCCGCCGACACCGACGCAGCCGTATCGCGCACCGACTCCGAGGAGAAGTGACCATGCCGCTCGACCGGAACCAACTCGCCGCCCGCGCCGCCCGGGAACTGCGCGACGGCCAGTACGTCAACCTCGGCATCGGCCTGCCCACCCTGATCCCCAACCACCTGCCGGACGGAGTGCACGTGGTGCTGCACTCCGAGAACGGCATCCTGGGCGTCGGCCCCTACCCCTACGACGGCGAGGAGCACCCCGACCTGATCAACGCCGGGAAGGAGACGGTGACCACCGTTCCGGGCACCGCCTACTTCGATTCGGCGCTCTCCTTCGGCATGATCCGGGCCGGCCGGATCGACGTCTCCGTACTCGGCGCCATGCAGGTCTCAGCCCGAGGCGATCTGGCCAACTGGATGATCCCCGGCAAGATGGTCAAGGGCATGGGCGGCGCGATGGACCTGGTCCACGGAGCCCGCCGACTGCTGGTCGTGATGGAGCACGTCGCCAAGGACGGCAGCCCGAAGATCGTCGAGGAATTGAGCCTTCCCGCCACGGGCCGCCGTATGGTGGACCGGATCATCACCGACCTGGCCGTCATCGACGTCACCCCCGAGGGCCTGCGACTGGTCGAAACCGCTCCGGGCATCACCGTCCGGGACGTCCTGGCCGCGACCGACGCCCGGCTCCTCGCCGACGAGGACTCGGCGGCGCTCACCCCCAACTGAACCTCCTCGACTCCCCCAAGAGCCGGTCTCCCACAACGGATGACGGGATGTCTCACCACAGCGGCGGGGCCGTGCAACCACGTCCAGTTGTGACGGTCGGCGACTCGGCCCAGGCAATCCATGGCCGGCGCGGCGCGCGGAACGTGATGAGCGGCTTGGAGGGTACCGAGGGCGAGGTGTCGAAGTCTTTCCGTTTTGGCCCGCGCTCGCTGAGGAGCCCAACCGGTGGCTGAGCGCCGTGGACGCCTCGGTCGGCCAGGCCGGCACGGCCGCGATCAGCACCCGTCAGGAACATAGAGAACAGCCGGACGTGATCCTGTGCCGCTCCAACGTCGACGTGCGTGGGTCCTCGCTAGCAGGCACACGGCGCCGGCGGCGCGGAAGTTGTCCTTTTCGGCTGCCGCCGGTACCGCCCGGTGAGCAGAATGGCGGCATGCTGCAGTTGGGGCTCGTGGATGATCACCCCGTGGCGCGTCGGGGGCTTGCGGCGATCCTCGCTGAGGACCCGGAGGTCGTGGTGGCGGGGGCCGGGGCGCACCCGGCCGACCTCTGCGATCCCGGGGCCCTGGACGTCGTGCTGTGCGATCTCTACCTCGGCGAGGACCGTCCGGCTGTGGCGGAGGTGCGCCGGCTGGCGGAGGTCACGGCGGTGCTGATGGTGTCGGCGGGCAGCCGGCCGGCCGACGTGCTGGCCTGCGTCGCCGCCGGTGCCTCTGGATACGTCACCAAGGACAGCGACGAGGACGTGCTGCGCGCCGCCGTCCACGCTGTCGCCGGCGGGGAGTTCTACCTGTCACCGCAGCTGGCGGGGATCGTCGGCACGGCCTGCCGGAGCGCCGCGTCGAGGGGCGGTGCCTCGCTGTTGACGGCCCGGGAGGAGGAGGCTCTGGGCTGGATCGCGCGCGGCCTGACGCACGCCCAGACCGCCCGCCGGATGGGCGTGCAGCCCTCCACCGTGGACACGTACGTCAAACGCATCCGGGCGCGGCTGCATCTGGGCAACAAGGCTGAACTGGCCTGGTTCGCCCGCAGCCTGACTGAAGGGGGCGGCGCTGGAGGGCAGTGAGCTGCCGGCTCGCGTCTTCGGTGCGCGGCCCGAAGACGCGAGCCTGCGCCTGGCGCGCCTGGAGGGGCGGGCGCTCTTTGCGACGCGGGCCGCGGCCCTCCTCAACGTCGCCGTCGCCCTGGGCACGGGCGTGCAGAAGGGCGCCGTGCCCGCCGTGGCAGTGGCGTTGGCTGCGGCCCTGCTGGCCGAGTCGGTGGCGTTGTCGGTGGCCGTCGCACGCCGTCCCCGGCTGCCCGGCTGGGTAGGGGCGGCGGACACCGCGGTGAGCTGTGCCGCTCTCGCGCTGAACGCCGCCCTGGTGACCGGCCCGCCCTTGCACACCTGGGGCTTCTTCGCGTACCCGTACTCGCTGGTCGCCTCCTGTGCCTGTGGGCTGCTGCTGCGCACCGCCTGGCAGGTGGGCGCCGCCTCGGTTGCCTTGGCTGTGGTGGACGTCGTCTCGGATCACCTGGCGAGCGGGCAGCCGTTGTGGAACGCGATCCCGAACGCGGGGAGCTACCTCGGCATCGGGCCCGTCACCTGGCTGGTGGCGCGAGAGCTGCGGCGCATGGCCGCCGAGCTGGACGCCTCCCGGGCCCTCGCCCTGGAGCTGGCCCGTGCCGGTGCGGTGGCGGAGGAACGCACCAAGCAGTCCCGGCTGCTGCACGACCGGGTGCTGCAGACCCTGGAGACGCTGGCGCACGGGCGGTGGGTGGCCGACACGTGGATGCGCGACCAGGTGCGCGCCGAGGCCGGTTGGCTGCGCTGGCTCATCGACCACGGCCCCGACGCGGTCGGCGCCCCGGCCACGCTCGGCGCCGCCGACCTTGCGACCGGGCTGCACGCCCTGGCGCAGGCGCGGATCCGTCAGGGTCTCAAGGTGTCCGTCTACCTGCCGCCGGAGCCGGAGGCGCACTTCGTCGACGTGCCGCGCCCGGTCACCGACGCGCTGCTGGCCGCCTGCCACGAGGCGCTGACCAACGTGCGCAAGCACGCGGGGACGGACAGGGCAACGGTGGCCGCCGCTGTGGAGGCGCGGTGTGTCGTGGTGAGCGTCGTCGACCAGGGGCGCGGCTTCGCCCCCGCGGAACGTCGCGAGGGCATAGGCCTGGCACGCTCCATCCGTGGACGGCTGACGGAGATCGGCGGAACGGTTGAAGTCAGCAGCGCGCCCGGCGAGGGCACGGTCCTGGAGATGCGCGTGCCGCTGGCGCCCTGACCAGCCGCACGGGTGCGGGATGCCCGGCACCGGCCGGCCCTTGTCCCCGGAACCGGGGACAACCGACCGATGGTGGTGGGCGGTTGGGCTGCCGTACAAAGGAAGGGCCCCGCTCGGGGACGCCCCGCGACCGGCGTGCGCGGCGTGCGTCCCGTTCACCCCGCCTTCTTCGACCCGCGGTGCACGCTGCCCATCCGCCGTCCGAGAGGAAGACCGCCGTGCAGAGCTCCGACCTGGCTCGCCGCGCGCTCGACGCGCTGTCCGCCGGACCCGCCGCCACCCGCAACGACCCGGTGCCGCGGCATCTGCTGGACCGTCACCCGCCCCTGCGGGGCGCCTGGCAGTCCTGGCGGGAGAATCCCGCCAGGGCCGAGCGGGCCACGGCCCTGCGCGTCGCCCTGGACGAGGCGCTCGACCGGGACGCGGAACTCCGCTTGTGGGCCGAGCGGCTGGTGACGAACAGCCAGGCGCCGTGCCCCGCCGAAACGCTGATCCCCCCGTGGGCCACCGCGACCGCGCCCCAGCCGCCGGCGCGTCCACCGCACCCGCCGGCCGCACCCCCGGTGCCGCCTGCTGCCCCGTACCCGCCCGGTCCGGCGGCCGCGCCGACACCGCCCGGTCCGCCCCCGCCCCCTTACGGTCCGCAGCCGTACTACCGGCAGCGCCGCTTCCAGATCGCGGCTCTCGCGCTGGTCCTCGCGCTGATCGGAGTCGGTTCCATGCTCGCGCTGACCGGCACCGGCTCCGGTTCCGCAGGATCGGGCGGTCTCCACCACCGCTTCGCTCTCGGTGTCCAGGGCCACCGGACGGTGAACGCCCAGGTCGACGTCACCGTGGGCGAGGCGACTCGGCCGCAGTGCGCGGGCCACGCCGCGAAGGGCACGGTCTATCCGGTGACGATCACCATCCACAACACCGGCCCCGTCTCCTGGGACACCAGCGAGACCCCGGAGGACGACGTCCAGCCCTCGCTCCACCTGAGCGTGCAAGGAGCTAACCCCGGCATGCTGGTGGGCACCGACTTCCCGGTGCGCGGCGACAAGCAGCACTCCGGCTCGGCCGGCTGCACGGGGTTCGAGGACAAGCAGCGCGACGCCCTGGGACTCGCCGTGGGGCAACGGGCCTCCTGGACGACCGAGGTCGACACCGCGCAACGCGCCCCGGGGGACGAGGAGTTCCTTCTCGCCTTCGAGGACTCCACGGGGACTTCGAGCGCAGGCGAGACATGGAGCTTCCGCGGCGACGGCAGCCACCAGGGCTCCCGGACCACGGTGACACCGAACGCCTCTGCACAGGGTCCCGGCACACGCGAGGACGCCTCCGGCACCACCACCTCTGCCCCCGACCTCGCCTCCGGCACCGGTCTGGGCCCGAAGCCGGCCTGGACGCTGGCACGTGAGGAGACCGGCGACAACCACCAGGCCGACGTGATGTTCTTCGCCGACCGCATCGCCTACGTCGCCGGCGGCGACATCAGGATCGTGAAACCGGCCACCGGGGAGGTCACGGCCACCATCCCGATCCCCGCAGACACCGGCGAGCCCTCTCCCCCTTGGGCGCAGGGCGACTGGAACGGCACCGAGGTGATCGGCGTGACGACCCACACCACCGTCCCCGCGGACGGGCTCACCCCCGAGCGCCACCGCACCACCGTGCGGACCTACAGCCGCGACGGCAAGCAGCTGGGCGCCTTCACCCACGACGACGACCAGGGCGGCAGCCAGTTCCTGAACGGCTGGATCGTCACGACCGACGCCAAGAGCGGCACCACCGCCATCCGTGATCCGCAGGGCAGGACCCGCGCCGTCTTCCCCACGCACACCGGACTGCTCGACGGCTCGAACAACCTGGGCGTCCACGACATCCAGGGCGGCCACTGGGCCTTTGCCTATACCAAGGACGCCGCAGGCCTGCGGAACCTGGACGTCTACGACCTCGCCGCGGGCGGCGGCCCGAAGTGGGGCACCGCGCAGAAGGCGCCACGGGACGCCCAGCAGGACACGAACATCTCCCCTGCCGTCTGGGGCGTCCTGGAGGACCACGTCCTGCTCCAGTGGCCGGGCGGCGACGTGTACGAGTACGACGTGCGCACCGGGCAGCAGCAGGGCCGGATCGGCGCCGCCGACGACCGGCACGCGATCTGGGACGCGGACCATCTGCTCTTCTACAGCGTCGACGGCTCCCGCGCCTACGCCTACGACCTCACCTCCCACCGCCGTACCTGGCAGCAGGACGCCGACCAGCGGACCTTCTACCCCGAGACGTATCTCGCCGGACGGCTATACGGGGCAGTCGGGTCCTCCGACGACGCCAGCGGCAGCGGCAGCGGCAGCGGCAGCGGGGACACGTCGAGTACCGTGGTGCTCGACGCCGCCTCGCACCAAGTGCTGGCACAGAACCAGTCATTCCACATCAAGGGGATGAGCAACGACGGCTTCGCGGCCGTCGAGTTCGACCACCCGGACAACTCCGGCGCGCAGGACTCGGCAGCTCCCTACGTGGTCTACCGCGTCGCCGCCGCGCCGCGGTCGGGAAACTGAAAAGCGGCAACTGTCCGCGGACGACACCTCCCACGCAGCAGCACGGAGTTCAAGGTCACCTACCTACATGCCAACCTCTCCCTCTGCGCGCGTGGCACACAGACGATCCGCGTCTTGTCCGGGTGCAACTGAAGCCCGACCTCTTGCATCCGCCGCTCCAAGGCCGCCAGCAGCGCCCTGGCTTGGGCGAGGCTGCGGCAGTGAATCACGGGGTGAGTCGGCGGCGGGAATCTCACCCGCCGCCGCTCGCAGAACCGTGCGGGAGCCTCTCGACTCACACGGCTCCCATTGCCCAGCCATCAGGTTTGAGACCGAACCGCCAGTGGGCGAACATGTTGGGGTACCGGCGGGCCGTGCCAGCCAGTAGCCCTCGACGCCCTCCAGTACTACTCCGTGGGCGTCGGCAAGGACCTCGCCTACGGCGGGGTCTCGGTGACCGGCGGCCTGCAGGACAACGGCCAGTCGATCCTGCGTGGCCACGACAAGGTCATGGGTTCCAACTTCGGGGGCGACGGCGGCGACACCATCACCGATCCCGCCAACGGCTGCAACATCGCCCAGGAGTACGTCTACCTGGACATGTGGGTCACCCAGAACTGCGGCGTGAACAACGGCGCCTGGTCCACGGACCCGTCGAAGGCCACCGAGTACGAGGTCGCCCCGCCGGACAAGGACCAGGGCGGCAACGGCGCCCGCTTCATCGCACCGATCACCGCCGACGCCAAGGACACCAACACCTGGATCGCCGGCGGCCGGCACGTGTGGGTGAACACCAAGGGCTACGCGATCCGCTCCGGCAAGGAGTGGACCAACTCCTACGATCTCGGTGACGGCCATGTGGCCACGGCCGTGGCGTCCTCCGGCGGCACGGTCTACGTCGGCTGGTGCGGACCCTGCAACAACCAGGGCTTCGCCCGGGGTATCGCGGTCGGCAACGCCGACGGCACCGGCTGGCACCAGTTGAACCTCCCCGTCACCGGCACCGTCCCGAACCGCTACATCTCCGGCTTCGAGATCGACCCGGCCGACGCCCAGCACGTCTACGTGGCGATCAACGGCTTCTCCCGCCGCTTCACCGAGGGCCCGGGCGCCGGCGTAGGCCACGTCTTCGAGTCCAAGGACGGCGGCGCGAGCTGGACGGACGTCTCCGCCAACCTGCCCGACGTCCCCGCCGACACGGTCAAGCTCCTCCCGAACGGCGGCCTCGCCCTCGGCACCGACCTGGCCACCTTCTACCGGCCCGCCGGCGCCGCCAAGTGGCTGGTCTTGGGCCACAACCTGCCCACCACGGCCGTCATGCAGCTCCGCCTCGGCCCGGACGGCAAGCTGTACGCCGCCACCCACGGACGCGGCATCTGGTCCTTCGACGTACGGCGTCTCAAGGCCCGTAAGGACTGATCACCACCCGTACGCTGCGTAGCACGACGACGGCCGGTGCCGCCCCGAACCCGGGGGGCACCGGCCGCCCGGCGTTCGCGTTCACTGCACCGGATACGCCGCCACACTCAGCCGGAGTGTGAAGAGCGGCGCGCTCTCGGGACCCCAGGTCACGGACGCCGAGCCAATGCGCGCGGCACGCACCGTGACCCGGGTGACGCCCTTGCCGTAGGTGCCGGAGGAGGTCACCAGCGCCAGCATCGGGTTGCTGCTGCGCGGCTGCGGCCAGGAGCCCTGGGCGCGTGGCTCCAGGACGACGGTCACCGTCGTGCCGGAGCGCACACACAAGGTGCGGGCGGTGGCGTCCCCGGCGCTGTGGGTGATCGTGGCGGAGCCTGCCAGGCAGCCAGGCAACGCGGAGGCCGTAGCAGGGGGCGACGACGGTGTCCCAGGAGCTGCTGTGGCCGATGGCGAGGTGGAGGGCGAGACTGGATGATCTGTCGCCCCCGTACTGCTTGCCGACGGCGTTGTGGCGTGCGGGTCGGCGGAAGGGCGCGGTGGCGTGGAGTCGGAGTGTGAGCTGCTCCCGCTGCTTCCGCAGGCGGTCAGAATGCAGGCGACCGCAACGACGGCGGCCCCGAACCACGGCCCCTCGAGCCCTGGCCTGCGTCTTTGCTGCTCCAGCGCCACAAATGCCTCCTCACGTCGCCGCACGCCACTGTGACGTTCTGGCCCGGCGCCCGGTTCCTGTGCCGATCGTTCCTGTCCCCATATACAAAGGTGCGCCCCGGCGTCCCCGCCGGAGCGCACCGTGTGCTTTCTCAGGTCAGTGCCGGATCGGCAGCGGCCTGGTGAGGTGCTGTGAGGGGGCGGTCGCCGCGCCGTGGGTCGTGGAGCGTGCGCTGCCGCCGCTGACGGTGAGCGGGCCAGCGGTGTAGAGAGCCTCGTCGAAGGCTTGCCCGTTGGTCGGGGCCTTGCCGACGGCGAAGACGGAGACCGCCTTGCCACTGACGACGGAGGTGGAGATGTAGTCGCCGACCATGCTGCCCTGGGTGGAGCCAGCGATCTGTGAGAGGGACATGGGGCCGGCGACCGTGGCCGGGGAGCTCCAGGTGCTGCCGCCGTTGGCGGAGGAGATGTAGCCGACCTCCAGCTGGCACGTGGACGTGGTGCAGTTGGCGTTCGGGTAGAAGTAGTAGTAGAGGCCGATCTTCGCTGTCGTGCCGGAGGTGGCGGGGTCGATGCCGATGCCGGGGATGAAGTGGTCGACGCCGCTGGTGGTGGCGTCGATCGGGACCCGCGTCACCGACGACCAGCTGGTGCCGTTGGTCGAGGTGGCGTAGACGATGTCGTTGGCCGGGCAGCCGGAGCGGAAGCGGCAGTCCTGCCAGGCGACGTAGATCTTGCCGGCTCCGTCGATCTCGGCGGACGGCAGGCCCTCACCGTCGCGCAGGTTGCCGGCCACGCCGTGGCTGGAGACGTTGGCGATCAGTGTGCTGGCGGACCAGCTGGAGCCGCCGTCGGCCGAGTTGAAGGCGCGAACGGAGCTGCCGTTGGCGGAGTAGGGGACCACGACCGTGCCGTTCGGCTGGACGAGAGGCTGGCCGCCCAGACCGCTCGGTCCTCCGGACGGTGCCACCGGCGCCGACCAGGTTGCGCCGCCGTCGGTGGAGCGGCTCATCACCACCGCGTTGCCCGAGGACGTGACGTCGACCTCGACGTAGCAGGTGCCGTAGTACGGGCTGGTGGCGGAGTTGTCGCAGACGATCCACTCCTTGTCGTAGCCCTGGCCGTCGTTGCCGACCGCGATCACCGGGTTCTGCCAGCTCGTGCCGTTTGTGGAGCGGCTGACGCTGACGCCGGCGCCGTTGACGTTGCTGTCGATGACCAGTCCGGCGACCATCCAGGTGCCGTGCTTGGCGTCGTAGGCGACGGCCGGGTCGGAGACGCGGGCCCAGCTGCCACCGCCCTGGTAGGTGGTGATGCCGGGCAGCATGCCGTGCTGCCAGGTGGTGCCGCCGTCGGTGGAGGTGTTCCAGCCGATGTCGGAGGCGCCGCCGTCGGTGAACCGGCCGACCTGGGAGGAGGCGACGATCGTGCTGCCGTAGGCGAAGGTGTCCGGTTCGAGCTCGGTGGCGTGCTGGCTGGAGGAGTTGGTGAACGGGTCCGTGCTGACCTGGGTCAGACCGGGCGGCGGGGTGGCGGTGGTGAAGGCGACGTCGTCGTAGAGGGTGTAGGTGGCGTCGCCCGCGTAGTTGTCGTCGTGGCTGACGAGTTTGAGGGTGTAGCTGTGCCCGGCGGTCACGGACGACGTGACCTGCTTCCAGCCCTGGCCGTTGGTGCAGGTCTTGGCCAGTGCGGTCGTCGTGGTGCCGGTCGTGGTGTCGGTCAGGGTGGCCGTGGCCCAGTCGTACGTGACCGTGTCGGGACAGGTCACGCTGTACCAGAACGACAGCTGGGTGGCTCCGGTCGGCGCGGTGAAGGTCTGGGCGATCGAGGAGTCGCCGTTGGTGGGCGAGGTGCCGCCGACACGGGCGGCGTAGGTGCCGCTGTGGGCGCCAGAGCCGACCACAGATGTGGTCCCGGCGGAGGTCCAGCCGGTCAGGCTGCCGGACTCGAAGCCGCCGTTGGAGACGTCGGCAAGGGCCGGGTGAGATGCGAGAAGGAGACCGCCTAACGACAGCAGAGCGGTGGTGGCGGTCGCCACGAATCTACGGAGAGCAGTGCGCGACATGAGGAGACCCCTCGTCGTCGATGGTGGGTGTACGCCCTCAAGCGAGGGCGTTTGAGGAGGGGCGGACCACCGGCGCAGGTCCGCTGGTCCGCCCCGGGCACGACGTTTCAGGAACCGATCTCTGGCCCGACGCCGGTCAGGACAGGGTCACGTCGTCATAGCGGGTGTAGGTGGCGTCACCCGTGTAGTTGTCGTCGTGGCTGATGAGCGTGAGCGTGTAGCTGTGACCGAGGCGGTCTTCTGGAGACGGCCACGCACTCGTAGTACGGGCCCGAGGACGAGGAGACGTTCGCGAACTGCGTCACCACCCAGCGATTGGCCAGCGTGTCCCAGCGGACCACCCCGTCATCGTCGTTGGTGGACTGGCAGGACCCGCCGAAACCGGACCACAGAGTGCTGGTGTCGGTCGGAGCGAGGACGGTGGCACCAGACTCGGAGTAGACCGCGTAGGCGGTGGTCACGGTCTCGACGATCTGGCTGGAGCCGACGGCGGCGTTCGGGTCCGGCGGGA
Source organism: Streptomyces sp. NPDC002573 (assembly GCF_042889625.1). NCBI lineage: Bacteria > Bacillati > Actinomycetota > Actinomycetes > Kitasatosporales > Streptomycetaceae > Streptomyces > Streptomyces sp. NPDC002573. The sequence goes on from NZ_JBIARC010000068.1 coordinate 27,553, forward strand.
CACCGCTGATCGAGTAGTTGCTGGCACCGATGCCCTCGAAGTTCGTGCCCGTCGAAGGGGCGGACGGCCCGCCGGGGCTGGACTGCACGACCGGGTCCGGGATGTGGGACGCGGGCGGGTGCGGGAGGCGCGCCTCGCCGGGGTCGTCGTCCTGCTGCTTCTTGCCGTGGTGACCGTGGTGCGCGTGGGCGACCATGGAGCGCAGGGTGGGGAAGGTGTCGTGGCGGACGGCCGGGCCGGTGTCGACCGAGTGGTGGGCCGCCTGGGGTGCGGGGTCGGCCTGGGCCGCGGGACGGCGAGCCAGAGTACGGGGACTGCGGTCAGGATCGCGGTGAGCGCGGCTATCCGGCCGCGTCTGCGTCTGGATCGGGACACGGAACATCCTTTCACGCAGCCGGAGATCGCCCGACATGTGGGGACAAGAAGGACGTTCACGCCGATGGAGCGCGTGTTCACAATCCGGGATAGTTGCACCGGACATGTCATGCAACAAGAGAGATGCAGCCTGCATGGCGCGAAGCAACCGAGAATTTACGCAGTGCAGTCAACCCACAGTAAAAACGCAGGGTTTCCTCTGCATCGGCACAAGGGATTTCCCTGTATCGCCCGTAGGGGAAGCGCGAGTCCCAGCCGGATCACGGAACGGATCCATCCTCAGCCGCGTCCCACCGTCCGGCTGTCCCGACTCCACCCTGGGGGCACCGTGAGACACCACCACACTGGGGCTCGTTCACTCGCCGTTGTCGCCCTCATTGTTTCAGCCGCCACCTGTGCGTCCGGCACCGGGGCCACCGGGGGGGCCAAGGAGGACCCTTCCGCCACAGCTCCGGCCCTGTCGTCCACCGGGAGCCCGGCCATCACCAACTCTTCTGCCTCCGGCTCGACCACCAGTGGCTCAGCATCGCCCGGCCGCACCACCTCGGCGTCGCCCGGCGCGCCGGCAGCTCCACCCGGCTGTGCCTCAGCGGCACTGTCACGGTCCGCCACCCGCCTTCCGACAATCCCCTGCGCGCCGTCTGCGTTCACATCGGCACGATGATCCGCATCACCCTCAAGCCAGCGCACAACTTCACCTGGGGGCCGGTCACGAGTTCCAACCCAAAGATGGTCATGGTGCTCGATGACCGCACAGAACCCAATGGCACGCGGTCTGGCACGGCGCGCGCCGCCACCCCCGGCACCGCCATCTTGAGGTCGGCCGACGCCTACACGCCCGACCCGCACGATCCGCCTTCACGAGCCTGGCAACTCACCCTCACCGTAGGACCCGTACGCCTACGACGGCTCGACGTGCAGCCGCAGCCGCCACAGCCACGTCTGCGGCCCGAACCGATCCCCGTGGAACGAAGACGTCGACCGCAGCTCCGCATCTCCAGGACCGCCGGCCCGCACGACGGCCCGGACGTTCCCGTCCTCCAGCTCCGCCGGTACTTCCAACCGACCGGCAACAACCTCAATGTGTGTCCAGCCGTAGCTGGGCGAGCCCTGCACACGGTGCGCGCAGAACACCGACGAGCGACCGGTAGCCATACATATTCAGCGGTCCATCGGGCAGGCTGGCCTACGCCTCGGCCCGGGCGGGGTACGGTGCTGTCGGTGGACTACCAGCGCATTCTCAAGGCGCTTGCGGACCGGGCCCGGCTCGGCCAAGGGCCGCTGACCTGCCAGGAGATGGCCGCAGCGTTCGGCATGGACGTGGTGCCGGCGCGGGTGGAAGCACTGCGGTCGAAGGCGAAACGCCTGGTCGCGCGCGGCTGGCTGGCCCAGCCCGCGCCGGGCCGGTTCACGCTGGCTTCGGGCGTGAGCGGGCCAGGCGGCGCGTCATGAGCAGCGTCATCGACCAGTAGATCATCGCTTCGGCGCTGGTGGTGCGGCGTTCGAAGTCGCGCGCCAGGCGGCGGGTGCGCATCAGCCACGCGAAGAGGCGCTCGACGATCCACCGTTTGGGCAGCACCACGAACCCCTTGTTGTCATCGCTGCGTTTGACGATCGTCAGGATCAGCGCGAGCGTGGCCAGGCAGTAATCGACGAGGCTGCCGGTGTAGCCGCCGTCGGCCCAGATGAGGGCGAGCCGGTGATGCGCGTCGGACACCCGCTCAAGCAGGACCTGGGCGGCGGCGCGGTCGCCGGTGTCCGCGGCGGTGACCATCACCCCCAGCAGCAGACCGAGCGTGTCGACCACGACGTGCCGCTTGCGCCCGTTGACCAGCTTGCCGCCGTCAAAGCCGCGGCTGTCCGCACCGACGACGGCGTCCGCCTTGACCGACTGCGAGTCGATCAGCCCAGCCGTCGGCTCCGCATCCCGCCCCAGACTCATCCGGACCCGACCGCGCAGCCGGTCGTGGAACTCCTTGACCAGGCCGTGGTCGCGCCAACGCCGGAAGAAGGCGTAAACGCGGTCCCACGGCGGGAAGTCGGCGGGCATCGCCCGCCACTTGATGCCATTGTCGACCAAGTAGCGGATCGCATCGAGTAGCGCCCGGGTTGCAGTACGCCTCCGGTTGCCCTCCCCGGCCTCGCATCCAGCCCGGCACCGGCAGCAGCGGCCGGACGGCTGCCCACTCCGCGTCCGTCATGTCCGTCGGATAACGCGGCTGCCGGGACCAGTTGTCGGCGGCGTTTCCGAACCGGTGAGCCAGACAGTCACACTCCCGCGTGACGGAACTGGACTGCCCGGCCATCGACACGGAACACTGCGGCACCAGGGCTTCCTGATGTTGCTCGGTGATTCGACACCAACGAGCTGTTCAGGAGGCCCTGCTCGTATGCGCCGAGCAGCCCGTGACCACCCAATCGGGACTTCCGTTCGATCGACAAACCGAACGATCGGTACGACAACAGCTATTTACTCCCAAGGCTTCCCACCCGACAGACCGTCATGAACCGGACACCATCCGGCTACGCCGAAGCCCTAGGACAGAAGGGCTCGTCCGGGGCGGCCGCCGTTTATTTCAGGCCACGGGTCTCCGAACGCCAATGCCCGGCCGACAATGTGAGCTGCGCAAGTCGCATTCCATGCTGGTCGTTTCAAGCTATGTGGCATGAACTCCCTTGTTCCGACATTCTTATTTATTGTAAGTTCAGTCGCGTGGTCGGCATCGGCCTTCTGACGTCTTGCGCGTCCGGTTGATCCTTAGATACGAGACGTTTCGTAAACATTCACGTGGTGGAAATCGGAGAGTAGCGACTAGTAAGGAAAATGTGACGCCGAGCTGCCAACTGGGAAGCCTACGGTCGATCCGGCGCACAATCGGTCACACAGAGCTATTTATAGCGTTCGCGGTCACGCTCCGATTACTTGCCGAATGTATACGACGTTTCCGCTCTACTTGCCCCAGCGTCTCGTGATCCCGTTACTGTCACTCCATTCGGCTTCGCACGAGCCCCTGACCAGCACCTTCAGCGCGAGGCGAGTGACGCAAAGAGACTCACGCGACACTAGCGATGACAGTACGGGCAGGACTTCGTCCATTTCGTGTTCATCTCGACTTCTCCCGCGCCGTGATTCAGTTCTGTCTTTGTCGGCCAGACGACGTCGCTCGACTCCGGACCAATACCACGCAGAAAGGATTCGTGGGGACTCATGAGCTCTGTAACGCAGGTGAGTAATGCCACGCGGAGGCCCGCCGCTGAGGCGGGCGACCGCAACATCACAGCATTACTGCTGCGAGCCGCACAGTCGCACCCGGACACCGGCCTGCGCTTTTGTCATGGCGGAGCGACTGACGAGGCCACCTTCCAGTCCTACCCCGAATTGCTGGACGAGTCCCGTCGGCTGCTGTCCGGGCTGCGCGCCCAGGGCGGACGAGCGGGCGCCAAAGTGGCTCTGCTGGTGGAGAGCCCACGGGAGTTCATCTCTTTGTTCTGGGCCTGCCTGCTCGGCGGCCTGGTACCGTGCCCGCTGGTGCCGCTGCGCGGCGACCCGGAGCGCTGGTCGGCCCAGCTCGCTCACGTCAACCAACTGCTGGACCGGCCGCTGCTGATCGCCGACGAGACGCTCGCCGCCGAACTCCCGGCCGGTGCCGACGTGACGGCCGTCCCCCTGGCGCGGCTGCGCGGCATGGCCCCCGCCGAGGACCTCCACGACGCGGCCCCGGCCGAACTGGCCCTACTGGTCCTCACCTCGGGCTCGACCGGCAATTCCAAAGCGGTGATGCTCAGCCACGGCAACCTGCTCGCCTCCATGGTCGGCAAGAACGGCTACCACCGCCTCACCGCCGACGACACCGTGCTCAACTGGGTCTCCTTCGACCACGTCGCGGCCCTGCTGGAGTGCCACATGCTCCCGCTGTACGCGGGCGCCCAGCAGGTGCACGTCGAAGCCCCCGTGGTGCTGAAGGACCCGCTCGAGTTCCTGCGGCTCATATCGCGGCACCAGGTCACCGTAACCTTTACTCCGAACTTCCTGCTCGGCTTGGTCAACGGCATGGTGGACCGTCTGGCGGACGCGGACGCCGAGCCGGTCGACTTGACGCGGCTGCGACACATCATCAGCGGCGGGGAGGCCGTAGTGTGCGCCACCGGCAGCGCGTTCCTGGAGCATCTCGCCCCGTACGGGCTGGTGCCGACCGCGCTGTGGCCGGCCTTCGGCATGACCGAGACCTGCGCCGGCAGTATCTACTCCACCGGCTTCCCCGGGACCGATGTCGGCCAGGAGTTCGCTAACCTCGGCCTGCCCGTCGAGGGCCTGTCCATCCGGATCGCAGACGACGACAACCGGCCGCTGCCCGAGGGCGAGGTCGGTGAACTCCAGCTGTCCGGGCCGATGATCACCGCCGGCTACTACAACAACAGCCAGGCGACCGAGGACGCGTTCACCGCCGACGGCTGGTTCCGCAGCGGCGACCTCGGCCGGATCGACGAGGGCCGGCTGACCCTGGTCGGGCGCAGCAAGGACAGCGTCATCGTCAACGGCGTCAACTACTACAGCCACGACATCGAGACCGCCCTGGAGCAGATCGACGGCGTCGCCAAGTCCTACGCCGCCGCGTTCCCCACCCGCGCGGAAGGCACCGACACCGAGCAACTGGTGATCGCCTTCCACGCCGAGGTGCCCGACGGAGACGAAGCCGGGCTGTTCCGGCTGGTCACCGCGGTCCGCAGCACCGTGGTCATGCACTGGGGCTTCCGGCCCTCCCTCGTACTGCCGCTGCCCGAAGCGGCGTTCCCCAAAACCAGCCTGGGCAAGATCCAGCGTGCCCTGATGCGCAAGCGTCTGGAGGCCGGCGGCTACGACGACCGGATCACCGCGATGTCCGAGCTGACCACGCGCCAACTCGGCGGCTACACCGCCCCCGAGGGCGACACTGAGTGGAAACTCGCGGCTCTCTACGCCGAGATGTTCGACACCACCACGGACAAGATCTCTGCCACGGCGAGCTTCTTCGACCTCGGCGGCACATCCCTGGACATTCTGCGGCTGCGCCTGCACGTCGAGCAACGCCTGGGCGTGGCGGACCTCCAGATCGTCACCGTGCTGACCGCCCCCACCGTCCGCGCGCTGGCCGCCTACATCGATGCCGACCGGACCTCCGGCGAGCGCCCGTACGACCCGGTGGTGCCCATGCAGGTCAGCGGCACTAAGACCCCGCTGTTCTGCGTTCACCCGGGCGTCGGTGAGGTCCTGGTGTTCGTCAACCTGGCCAAGTACTTCGTCGCGGACCGGCCGTTCTACGCCCTGCGCGCCCGCGGCTTCAACCGCGGCGAGAAGCCGTTCACCAGCTTCGCCGAGATGGTCGACACGTATGTGCTGGCGATCCGCGCTAGGCAGCCGCACGGACCCTATGCGGTGGCCGGCTACTCCTACGGTGGCGCGGTCGCCTTCGAGATCGCGAAGGTGCTGGAGTCGCAGGGCGAGCGGGTCGACTTCGTGGGCAGCTTCAACCTGCCCCCGCACATCAAGAACCGCATGGACGAACTGGACTTCGTCGAGACCGCCGCTAACCTCGCCCTCTTCCTGGAGCTGATCAACAAAAAGCAGTCCTTGGACCTGCCGTCGCAACTGCGCGGGCTGTCCCGGGAGAGCCAGCTGCAGCACTTCATCGACATCGCGCCCGCCGACCGGCTGGCCGAACTCGACCTGACCGCCGAGAAGTTCGCGGCCTGGGCGGAACTGGCCAACGGCCTGACCGATCTGGGCCGCAGCTACACGCCGAGCGGCTCCACCCGCTTCATGACGGTGTTGTACGCCGTACCGCTGCGCGGCACGAAGGAGGAGTGGCTAGCCAACGAACTGCGCCGCTGGGACGACTTCACCGCCGAACCCGTCCGCTACGTCGACGTACCCGGCGAGCACTACACACTGATGGGCCCGCAGCACGTCGCCGCCTTCCAGGCGATCCTGCGGCGTGAAATCGACCTGGCCATGGGCGACGGTGGCGTTGGCACCGCCAGCCGCCACAGCGACGGGGCGTGACGTACGTGAAGAACAAGAAGATCCTGGTCACCGGTGGCACCGGGCAGGTGGCCCGACCTGTCGCCGAGGCACTGGCCGAGGACAACGAGGTGTGGAGCCTGGGCCGGTTCGGCACTCCCGGAGTGGAGGCCGAACTCACCGCCCGCGGCATCAAGACCTTCCACTGGGACATGGACGACCTCGGCCCCGACACCCTCCAGGGACTGCCCGAGGACTTCACCCACGTCATCCACTGCGCTGTCCGCCGCGGCGAGGACGGCGACTTCACCGCCGCCGTCACCGTCAACTCGGTCGCGGCGGGTCGGCTGATGACCCACTGCCGCACCGCCGAGGCGTTCCTGTTCGTCTCCACCGGCGCGCTGTACGCCCGGCAGACCCTCGACCACCTCTACACCGAGACAGACGCGATCGACGGCAGGGCCGACTGGCTGCCCTGTTATCCGGTGGGCAAGATCGCCACCGAGGGCACCGTGCGCGCCTTCGGTCAGGTGCTGGGTCTGCCCACCACCATCGCCCGGCTCAACATCGCCTACGGGCCGGGGGGTTACGGCGGTGTCCCGATGCTCTACCTCAAGCGGATGCTGGCCGGCGAGCCGATCCCGGTACCACTCGAGGGCCAGAACTGGTGCTCCCTGCTCTACACCGACGACCTGGTCCGCCAGGTGCCGCTGCTGTGGGACGCCGCCACCGTCTCCACCACGCTGGTCAACTGGGGCGGCGACGAGTCGGTCGGCATCACCGACTGCGTGCGCTACCTGGAGGAGCTGACCGGCGTCACCGCCAAGCTTGTGCCCAGGGAAGTGACCCGCGAGACCTACCGGTTCGACCCGACGCTGCGCCGCAAGCTGACCGGACCGTGCGAGGTGGGCTGGCACGACGGCATCCGCCGCACCGTCGAGGCGCTGTACCCCGACCTGGTGGGGCCGCGCGCCGACGGCTGAGGGCCGCCGCGCCGAGCGCGGAACGTCGAAGTCCCCCTGGTGACGTGAATCCCGACACGCCGAGTTCCACCTCGAAAAGGAGCAATCCGCCCGTGCCGACCAACAGGGAAACCGTTCAAGCCGCCTACCAGGCGTTTCACGAGCGCGACGTCGACGCCCTGCTCGCCACCCTGGACGCCGACGTCGACTGGGTGCACCCCGACGGAATGGTCGCCTACGGCCTCGGCGGCACCAAGAAGGGCCACGCAGGCGTCAAGGATTTCCTGGCCCACGTGCCGACCGTGCTGGGCGGGATGCGGCTGGAGCCGCAGGAGATCATCGAGTCCGGCGACCGCGTCGTGGTCCTCGGCGTCCGGCAGGTCACCTCGCTCAGCGGGCGCACCGAAACCCTGCGGTTCGTGCACTCGTGGACGCTGCGAGACGGGAAGGCCACCCGCATGGAGGACATTTTCGACACCGCCCTCTTCCACCGCCTGATCGAAAGCTGAGGGCGGCCCCGATGGAGTATGCCTATCTGGGGCCCGAGGGCACCTTCACCGAAACCGCGCTGCACTACGCCCTCTCCCGCTTCTCCCCCTCGCCGAACGCGACCTGCGTGCCGTACGCCACCGTGCCCGCCGCACTCGACGCGGTGCGCCGGGCCGAGCGCGCCGCCGCCATGGTGCCGATGGAGAACTCCCGCAAGGGTGTGGTGCCCGCCACCTTGGAGGGACTCACCGTCGGCGGGGACCTGCACATCGTCGCGGAGGTGGTGGTACCGGTCACCTTCGCCCTGCTGGCCGCTCCGGGGGTCGGCCTCGACGGCATCGGGCGGGTGCTGAGCCACCCGCACGCCCTCGCCCAGTGCGCGGGCTGGCTCCGCAGAAACGTGCCGGGCGCGCGGTTGGAGCCGGCCCACTCCACCGCCGGCGCCGCGCGGGACGTCGTCGTCGCCGACGACCCTTCCTGCGCGGCGATCGCCGCCCCGGCCGTCGCGGACCAGTACGGCATGCGCGTCCTCGCCCAGGACATCGGCGACGACGAGAACGCCGTCACCCGCTTCGTCATGGTCCGCAGGGCCGGAGTGCCGCCGGCCCGTACCGGCCGGGACCGCACCTCGCTGCTGGTCTCCGTCGGCGACCGCACCCCGGCCGCGCTGCCCGGCATCCTGTCGGTCTTCTCCACCGGACGGGTCAATCTGACCTGGGTCCAGGCGTGGCCGACCGGGACGCGGCTTGGCACCTACCGCTTCTTCGTCGACGTGGACGGCCACATCGACGACCAGCCGGTCAGCCGTGCCGTGGCGGCGCTGTTCGACATCGGCGCCGAGGCCCGCTTCCTCGGCAGTTACCCGCGCGGCCTGGCTGCCGAGCGAGCTCAGCGGCCGGACCGCGTGAGCTCACCGCACCGCCCCCACCCACACCGTCAGGAAGGACATGCCTTGAGCACTGAGCAGCCGGTCCCCGGAACCGCTCAAGACCGGATCGTCCAACTCGGCCTCGGTTTCTGGCCAGCGAAGGTACTGCTGACCGCTGTGGAACTCGGGCTCTACTCAGACCTCGCCGAGCACGGCCCTGCCGACGCAGCCACGCTCGGCAAACGCCTCGGCCTGCACCCGCGCGGCGCTCGGGACTTCTTCGACTGCCAGGTCGCCCTCGGTCTGCTGGAGCGGGAGGACGGTGTCTACCGCAACACGCCCGACAGCGCGGCCTTCCTCGACCGTGCCCAGGACACGTACATAGGGGGCTTGCTGGAGGTGGCCCAGGAGCTGTGGTACCGCTCGTGGGGCAACCTCACCGAGGCGCTGCGCACCGGCGCCCCGCAGAACAACCTCGGCGGCGCGGACGGCAACCCCTTCGCCGCGCTCTACGCCGACCCCGAGCTCACCAGCCGGTTCCAGAAGGCGATGACCGGCGGCTCGCTCGCCGCCTCGCAGGCGCTGGCCGCGAAATTCTCCTGGTCGAAGTACTCGACCGTGGCCGACATCGGCTGCTCGGAGGGCATCCTGCTCAGCACGGTGCTCGCCGCCCACCCGCACCTGACCGGCATCGGCTTCGACCTGCCGGCGGTCGAGCCGACCTTTGAGGAGACGGTGCGGCGGTCCCGGCCCGACGGGCGGATGGCCTTCACCGCCGGTAATTTCCTCACCGACAAGCTCCCCTCCGCCGAGGTCGTCGTCTTCGGCCGGGTGCTGCACGACTGGGACCTGGACGTCAAGCGCATGCTGCTGGAGAAGGCGTACCAGGCGCTGCCGGACGGCGGGACGGTGGTGGTCTACGAGTCGATGATCGACGACGACCGGCGTACCAACACCTTCGGCCTGCTCACCAGTCTGCACATGCTGCTGGAAAGCCCCGGCGGCTTCGACTACACCGGAGCGGACTGCATGGGCTGGATGACCGAGGCCGGGTTCAACCAGTGCTCGGCCCAGCCGCTCGACGGCCCCGTCTCCATGGTGATCGGCCACAAGTAACCAGCGCCCGCCCGCCGGCGCCCCGGCTCATCCCCCGGTGTCCCGCCGCACCGCAGCCAGCAGCGCGGCGATCGACGGGCAGTCGACCGTACCGGTGCGCACGACGAGCGAGAGCTCGCGGGTGAGAACGGTGCCGGTCAGATCGATCCGGGCCACCGGGCACCCGGGCCGGTCCGGGACCAGATCCGGTACCAGAGCGACGCCCCAGCCGTGCGAGACCAAGCCGAGGACGACCTGCATGTCGTCGGTGGCCGCCACGGCATCGGGCGTGAAGCCCGCGCCGTGGCAGGCGTGCAGGGTCAGCCGACCCAGCGCCGAGTCCTCGTCGAGGATCCACGGCTCGTCGGCGAAGTCGGCCAGCTCCCGGGGGCCGGTACCGGCCAGTTCATGCTCGGGCGGCACCGCGAGCCGTATCCGGTCGCTGGCGAACGGTTTCTCGCTCAGCCCCGGCACGTCGGGCTCCGGGACCTGCCGGTAGCGGGCGGCCACCACCATGTCGAGCTGGTTCAGCCGTACTGCTTGGCGGGCCTCGGTGCCACGGGTGTCGTGCAGGGTGATCCGCAGCGTCGAGTGCTCACGGCGCATCGCGACCAGAGTCGGCACGAGCATCGCCGGGCCCTCGTGGAACGGCACGCCGATCCGCAGGTCTCCGTAGACCTGCCCGCTGTGCTCCTGCAACTGCGACTCGGCGGCCTCCAGTTGGGACAGGATCAGCTCGCCGTGCCCGACGAGCAACTTGCCGACCGCGGTCAGCGTAGCCCTTCCGTTGGTACGGTCCAGCAGCGGGACACCCGTCTCCGCCTCCAACGCGGACAAGTGCTGCGAGACGGCGGAACGGGTGTAGTTCAGCGCCAGAGCAGCCCCGGCGATCGACCCGCGGGCCTCCACCTCGCGCAGGAGCAGAAGTTTCCTTACGTCCAACACCGTCAGTCCTGCTTACGCCGAGCGTCAGATACTGCCACTCCCAACATACAGCGGGGCGGGGCGAGCGGCGGCTTTAATGAAGTGGCCGGAGGGCGGACACGATCGCGGGTACGGGTGCGCGGGGTGACCCGTACGCCCGCAGTACGCCTGTGCCCGGCCACTCGGTCGCCCGGCAGTGTCGCCCGTCGACCGTCGGCGTGAACGGACCGCACCCGCGGCCCGCTCCCCGCGCCACCCGCGCACAGCTTCGTACCCCGGGCCGCACCGCCGTACCGCCCCGCAAACCGCCACTCTGACATCACCGGAGAGACTGCTCATGTCCGAGCCCACCGCAGCACCCGTCCGCCATCCGCTGGAGTTCGGTGTCGCCCTGAACCCGGAGGCGGCGCGGACGGAGGAACTGGTACGCCTCGCCCGGCTCGCGGACAACCGCGGCCTGCGACTGCTCGGCGTCATGGACCACCCGTACATGCCCACCACCCTGGACTCGTGGACCCTGCTGTCCGTACTGGCCGCCAGTACCGAGCACATACGGCTCTTCCCCGACGTGGCGAACCTGCCGCTGCGTCCGCCGGCCATGCTCGCGAAGGCGGCGGCGAGCCTCGACCTGCTGAGCGGCGGCCGAGTGGAACTCGGGCTCGGCGCCGGGGCCGCGGTCCAGCACGGCGGCGGCGGCATGGGCGGCCCCCGGCGTTCGATGAAGGAGGCGATCGAAGCGCTGGAGGAGGGCATTGCCGTCATCCGACGGGTGTGGGCTGCCAGCGACGAACCCGCCGTCTACGACGGGAAGCACTACCGGCTGGAAGGCGTCGTACCCGGCCCCGCCCCCGCGCACCCCATTGGCGTGTGGGTCGGCGCGTATGGGCCGCGGATGGTGGAGCTGACCGGCCGGCTCGCCGATGGCTGGCTGCCGAGCTTCCCCTACCTCGACCCGGCGGCCTTCCTCAAGGTGAACAAGTCAGTGGACGACTCCGCCGTCGCGGCCAGCCGCTCCCCGTCCGACGTGCGGCGGCTGTACAACATCATCGGCCGCATCGATCCGGCGGGCAGCGGTCAGTTCAACGACGGGCCGGACGCCTGGATCGAGCGACTGGTCGAGCTGGCCGTCGAAGGGCAGGTCAGCGGCTTCATGATCACTCCGATGGCCGATCACGACCGGCAGATCGAAGTGTTCACCGCCGAGATCGTGCCCGCTGTGCGGGAGGCGCTGAGCAAGGAAGGCGTGGCCGGATGACGGGCGCCGGCGTCGACCCCGGCGCGGCGCCCCCAGGGGCCACACCCGCCGGCGAGGCCATGGTTAGGACGCTGGTCGCCGCGCACGGGAAGCTGCGGCACGATCTGTCGTCCCTGCAGGAGGCGCTGCGCATGGTCGCCGCCGCGGACGCGCGCTCGGTCCCCGAGGTGCGCGGCATCATCGACGGGCTGTCGATGCATCAGGCCGCCTGGCAACTGCGGTCCTTCTGCGAGACCTACTGCCAGGTCGTCCACGCACATCACTCCATCGAGGACTTCCGGATCTTCCCGGCGGTGCTGCGCACAGCCCCGGAGCTGGCGCCGATCGTCGAGCGCCTCACATCTGACCACGCCGAACTCGGCCGACTGCTGGACGTCCTGGTCGCCGCGGTGGAGACCCTCGCGGGCCCCCAGCCCTCCTGGACCGCGTCCCAGGACTCCATCGGTGTGCTGGCCGAGCGCCTCGCGGCCCACCTCGATCTGGAGGAGGAGCACATCCTGCCGGCCCTGGGCCGACTGCCCGACTGGGTCTGACCGGCACCGGCTCCGACTCCCACGAATCACAATCCCACACCCCGGAGCACCCATGTTCCCCACCACCGTGGTCCTGTCCATCGTCCTGGCCCTCGTGCTGGCACCGCTGGGCGCCTTCAAGATCATCAATCACCCGAAGGCAAGCGAGACCGCCGAGCACCTCGGCCTCTCGCTCAGCCAGTCCCGCACCATCGGAGTCCTCGAAGTCTCCGGCGTCGCCGGCCTGCTCATCGGCCTCGCCTGGGCCCCGATCGGCATCGCCGCCGCGATCGGGTGCATCCTCCTCCTTCTCGGCGCCACCGGCGCCCACTCCAAGATCCACGACCCGGTACAGGTGGCCGCCTTCCCCTTCTTCCTCGCCCTGCTGTCGACGGCCACCCTCATCCTCCGCATCAAGACCGCCTGATCCGGCCCGGCACCGACCACCCGCACGGAGCCGTTCCGTCCGCAGCCACCAGGCAGAACGGCGCGGTGCCGGGGCGGCGACCTCCAAGGCAGTCCGCGAGCAGCGGCTTGACGCCCACCTTCCGCCGTGCCAAGGCAGGCAAGCCGCAGACCCCGGCCAGGGGCTGCCAGCTGCTGCGCGTTTCGTCATCGAATCTCAGCTTTCCTCAACTTCTGTTGCAGTTCGGGGTGTTGTCGGTGGCGGCCGGTAGGGTGAACCGGTGATCGTTTCGCGTGCCTGTGGGAGGGAGGGTTCA
>NZ_JBIARC010000069.1:0-39141 GCF_042889625.1 Streptomyces sp. NPDC002573
GCCCCGTCGCCCGGTCGCCCGACCGGGCGACCGCAATCAATCACCCCGATCACGACCGGCCGGCCAATTGCCTGTTACTGACCCACGCTCCTAGCGCCGGTCTGAGACTTCCGTCGGGCCACCGCTCACCCGCGGCAATCACCGCGACAGGCCGCTCAGCCCAGGACGTCGTCAAGCCACCGACATCGTCCAGGGCCCAGCAGTCCAGTGCTTCCAGGGCGATCGGCACCACATAGAGGCCACGCGCTGCACTCCGACGGCCGCACCCTCACCAGCCATGACCGCCGCTGTTGTGCAGCAACCCCAGAACAGCGGTGGCCGCGACAAGCATCTGAGTGAGGCGGAGTTCGCAGAGCAACGTCGCCAGCGCGCAGGCAAGACCGGCGTACCACGGCATCGACCACGGTGTCGTGAGAATCCAGGCGAAGGCAAGCACAAACGGAACGGTGACGATGGCAGGGGCCTCTGTGGGGACGTGCCGGTGCAGCACCACAGCCAGCCACAGCATCAGCGCGGGCCACAGGATGCTGACACTCGCTGCGGCGCCACCAGGACCGGCGAGAGCAGTCGCGAAATACTCGAAAACGGCCCACAGCGAAGGCTTGGACACCATGTGCGAGGCCGCAGTAAGCGGGGCGAGGGCATGCAAACCGTACAGGGCGTAAAGGATGGTCAACGTGAGCACGGACGCGCCCGCCACTCGAACGGCCCGCTGCCAAGCGCCGCCGCGCAGCAACGGCCAGACCAGACCTATGCCGACCAGAGCGGCACTGATCTTGACGGCGCAGACGAGGCCGACCAGTGCGCCGACGGCCAGGTCCGCGTGCCATCTCCTTGCCTGGCGAGCCAAGTGGACGGCACTCACGGCAAACATGGCCACGACGGTGTCAAGATGTCCGCCCCCGACCAGTACGCCGATAAGCAGCGGATTCGCGCTCCAAACCAGCGCCGCCCGGACCGGGTCGGCGGCGACACGGATCAACAGGTAGCCGGTACCGAGGAACGCGGCCGCGTTGGCAAGCATCAGTGCCCATACCGTCAGCCAAGGCCGATCACCGCCGACGAACGCCGCAACGGCCTGCCACCACGTGGCGACCGGCCCGTACACCGATGGGGTGTTGCGCCAGGCATCGCTGACCAGATGGGCGTAGACGCCGCCCAGCTGGGCGGGGGTCGTCACATACGGATCACCGCCCAGAGCTGCGATACGGCCGTAGGCGGCGTAACTGGCAGTGTCGGAGGAGCCGATCGGGGTGAGATCCGCAACCAGGAGCACGGCGAATGCTCCGACCCGGAACAGAGTGCGCGGGTCAGGCCGCCAGCCTTGGTTGTGGGCGTTGAGCAGAAGGAGCGTCCCGACACAGGACAGCACTATGGCGACGCACGTGGCTACCTCAGAGAGGGCACCGGACATCGCGGGCAGGCGGAGCCAGCTGATCGGCGCCCTGAGTGTGTTTCGGTTGGGTGCGCTTGCACCGACCAGCCCGAACAGGAAGACGCCTGCCGCGGCCATCGAGAGGGCTGCGCGCGGTCGAGGCTGCAGATCACCCGTGCGAGCCGGGTGCGCCGCCGTCCTGCCACGGCCCACAGGCCGAACAATCCATCCATTGTCAGTCGTCAAGTCCAGCCTCGGAGTCGTACTCGGCTCATGCTCGTCCGGAAAGGACGATCCCTGGGAACGCCTTCCCTACGCGGCAGCGATGAGGGGCAACACGGCCGCCGCTACCGCATCGTCGCGAAGGGCGACGAGTCAGCCGTTCGGCCCTCTGCCGACCCCCTCGCCGTAGCGGTCTTCACACCCCGCTCGCGCCTAAAGGCTTCGCCAAGGCTGCTGGAGCGTTGCACCCCTCACCAGACCGGTCGCCCTCGAGGTGTTCCTCGTGCGGCTCCGGGCCATGCTGCGCAGCGCCCGCGTGCCCTGGCCGGACGCGAGTCGCGTTCCCGCGACGCGCCTTGCCGTCGCCGACCTGGAGATGAACGAGGCAGCCCGCGAGGTCAACCGAGGGGGCGAGTCCTTGCACCTCACTCCCAACGGGTTCGGGCCGCTGCGCTTCCTGATGCCGAACCCCGGCCGCGTGCACACCGCAGCCGAAATCCTCGAACATGTCTGGTCCTACGAGTCGGTGATCAAGCCCGCGTCGTCGAGCTGCACAGTCACTACCTGTGGCAGAAAATCGACGCCGCCCGCGAGCCACTCATCGTGCCAGGTTCCGGCTACCTGCTGCGGCCGGAATGGACATGAGCGGGGTAGGAATCTCCCAGAGGTACATAAACACCCTCGTCATACGGTCGGCTGCGCACCCTGGCAACAGGCACAGGAGCCTCGCATTCCCAGGAGGCTGTCTTTCGCATCGCCGGGCGACGATGCTGCCTTGCCCTTCCATCCGTACGATGGATTCCAGTCGACGACGCATGCCTTGGACTTGAGAGCAGAGCGAGACCAGGCTCAACGCTGTGGCAACCGCTGCAGAACGGCAGGTGTCGGCGCCGGGTGAGCTGGAGGTGGCCGTCATGGCTGCATTGTGGGCCGCCATTTCGCTGTGGAGGGTTCGCCCGGGCTGACCACCCGGCGGATGCACACCAAACACGGCCAAGACCCCCGTCGGTCTTGAACTCAAACTCCGCTCATCAGCTGCTGCTCTCCGCTCAGCGTCCCCAACTCGCCTATTTAGTCATCGAGTCGAGCATGTCCCGTCGCAGCGCGAGGCAGCAGCGGCCGCCTGAAATCCCGTTCGCCAAGTCGTGCCATTCACCGCTCCGAACCCGGAAAAGACCACCGAGGTCAAGGCACTCTGGTGGGTCGTCGGTTCGTCATGCCGCTGACGGCAGAGAGCGAGCCCTCTGTGGTGGGCTGGGCTCGGCTGCTGGACCAGGCCACCGATCCGCCGCTCGGCGCCCGCCCACATCATGTCCCCCGTCCCCGGGCCGGCATGTCGTACGACCAGGGCGACACATTCGGGCTCTGCGCCGACGGGCTCATCGAGCGCCGCGACGAGGACATCCATACCGGCCTGGCCCACCTGACCAGAGCCCTGGCTCAGGACACCACCCTTGCCCCTGACCAACTGGCCGACACCCTGCTGGTCCGCCTCGGCGTCGCCAACGGTTCAGCGCCGACATAGTTTTGATCGTCATTCGCCTATGACTTTGCGTTCTCGACGGGTGTACCCAGGCATATGCAGGCTTGGCGCCGCCGCGAGGTCGGCCAGGCTCCCCCGCGACGCGCCCCTCTTCCATTTCCTTGTGGCCTCCGGCCGAGTCGCTGCCACCGTGATCACCTGGGATGCGCCCCAGCCGTCGCGTGGAGTCCTGCGAGGCCACGTTCGCGGCTCTGGTGTCGGGGATGCCGCAAGCGGCGCGTCTTGGCCTGGCCGCCTCTTTACGGATGCCGGCCGGGATGGGGGAAGGTCGGGGTTTGGGTGGGGGTGGGGGTGGGCGAGGTGGTGCCGCCCAGCAGGCCGCCGTCGCCCGCGCCGCCGGTCAGGCCCCCGCCGGGGCCACCTGTCGTGGTGGTTCCGGAGGTGTCTGTCGGGCTCGGGCTGACGCAGTGCCTCCTGTGGTGGCGGCAGGGTCCGGCGGAGGGATCCGGCGTGGCCGGTGCGGTCGGGGTGGCC
This sequence comes from Streptomyces sp. NPDC002573, assembly GCF_042889625.1. Classification (NCBI taxonomy): domain Bacteria; kingdom Bacillati; phylum Actinomycetota; class Actinomycetes; order Kitasatosporales; family Streptomycetaceae; genus Streptomyces; species Streptomyces sp. NPDC002573. The sequence continues at coordinate 3,615 of NZ_JBIARC010000069.1, forward strand.
GAGGGGCTGCTCGCGGTGGGCGAGGGGGTGGCCGTCGGGGTGCCGAATTCGTTGGCGCCCTGACCGAGTGCGGGCGCGGCCGGGAACTGTCGTACGGGCTGTCCCTGGAGGGCGGCACTCATATAGCCCGCCCACACCTCGGTGGGCATGTCGGCGCCGAAAACCTTGGAGAAGCCGCCCACACCCTGCATCGACTGCAGGCCTGCGTTCTTCGGGTCCTCCTTGAACATGCTGACAGCCGTGGTCAGCTGGGGGGTGTAGCCGATGAACCAGGCGGACTTGTAGTCGTCGGTCGTGCCGGTCTTGCCGGCCACCGGGCGGCCCAGCGCCTGGGCGTTGGTGCCAGTTCCGCTCTTCACGACACCTTGCAGGACGTCGGTGACGGTGTCAGCGGTCGAGGAGGGCATGGCGGTGGTGCCCTTCGGCGTCTCGAAGCCGGGCAGCTGTTGGCCGTCGGCGACGACCTTGGTCACCGAGTACGGCTCGTGCTGGACGCCTTCGTCGTCGAAGGTGGCGTACGCGTCGGCCATGCGGATCGCCGACGGAGTGGAGGTGCCGATGTAGAAGCCGGGGGTGTCGTACTGAAGGCTCTTGCGCAGCAGGCCCGCTTTGAGGGCCTCACTCTCCACGTTGTCGTAGCCGACGTATTCGCCGAGCTGGACGTACGGGGTGTTGACCGACTGCTCCATCGCCTTGCGCAGGGTGATGTAGCCCCACTTCGTGGGCACGTCGTTGCGCTGGTGGAGGAGCCCCGTGGGGTCGCTGGGATCCGGTAGCTCCTGGCCCTGCTGGTTCTTGATGGTGATGCCGTCGTTGCCGTTGAACTTGGAGTCCGGAGTGATCGGCGAGGCTGGCTGGCCCGAGGAGAGGACGGCACCGTGGTCCAGGGCGGAGGCCAGGTCGATCGGCTTGAAGGTGGAGCCGACCGGCACACCGGTGGCGTCCGCGTTGTCCGTCCAGTGGCCCTTGTTCCAGCCCGCGCCGCCGTACAGCGCCACGACCGCACCGGTGGACGGATCGACGGACGCCGCGCCGACCTGGACGTCCTTGTCGGCCGAGCGGTGTTTCGGGTCGAGGTGCTTGTGCTCCATCGCGGCGACGGACGCCGACAGCGCGTTCACCTTCTTCTTGTCGAAGGTGGTGTAGATCTGATAGCCACCGTGGCCCAACTGCTGGTCCGTGAGGGACGTGTGGGCTTCGACGTACTTCTGCGCGGTCTGCACCAGGTAGCCGGTCTGCCCGGACATCCCCGCCGACGGTGAGTAGGGCTTGGGCGTGGGGAACCCGGCGGCGAGGTACTGCTGTTCCTGCGCGGCGGTGATCTTGTTGATTTTGACCATGCGGTCCAGGACGTACTTCCAGCGCGCCGCGGCCTGAGCCTTTGCCTGGGGATCGGTGTCTGCGTGCATCAACAGGCTCGGCTCGTTGACCGTAGCAGCGATGAAGGCGCCCTGACTGACTGTCAGCTGGAAGGCGTGCTCGCGGTAGTAGGTGCGCGCCGCGGCCTCGATGCCGTACGCGTCGCGGCCGTAGTAGCAGCTGTTGAGATAACCCTGCAGGATCTGCTGCTTGGACATCTGGCCACCGATCTTCAGAGAGATCATGATCTCCCTGAGCTTGCGAGTGACCGACTGGTTCTGGGTCAGGTAGGTGTTCTTCACGAACTGCTGGGTGATGGTGGACCCGGACTGCACCTCGCCGCCGGTGGCCATGTGGTAGACGGCGCGGAGCATGCCCTGCGTGTCGACACCCGGATCGGTGTAGAAGGTGGCGTTCTCCGCGGCGAGGAAGTCCCACTGCACCAGCTTGGGGACCTGGGCAAGGTCGACGTTCTGCCGGTTGGTCGACCCCTGCGTGGTCATGACCGAGCCGTCCGACCAGTAGTAGGTGTTGCTCTGTGCCTGTGTGCTGGGGTTCGCGCTGGGGATCGTCGTCGTGGCGTAGGCGTACCCGACCAGGCCCACCACGCCGCCGACGAACACCAGAAAGGTGCCGAGCACCTGCTTCCACGAAGGCAGCCACCGCCGAAGGCCATGCTTGCCCGCGCGCGGGTAGTCGATGAGGCGGCGCCGGCCGGAGCGTCCGGTCTGCGCGCGCCGAGTGTCCGTCGCGCGTCGGCGACCGCTGTCGCCCCGGGAAGCCCTGCGCGCCTCGGCCCGGCCGCCGTGCGGCACGTCGCCCGAGCCGGACGATCCGGTCCTCCCCGACGTCCGACGCCGATGTTCACTCATACTCGCCACTCCTCGACCAGGCGCGAGCCTGCACCCCGCCGCGAAACCGATCGTGCCTCGTCACCGCGGGTCGCGACTGAGGACCTGACCTACAGGCCGACTGATGCTCCCCGAAAGCTACTACATCTTGTAAGACTAACCAGTACTCGGTGCGTGCCCGAACCGACCCCCTTGCGCCAGGGCTCGCGTACAAGACCTACTCACGGTACTGGGCCGGGTTTTCCTGCCTCGCGGTTGGCTCACGTCGGCCTCGTGCTCGCCGGCGCGACGGCGAAGGGATCCCGAACCGGCGTGCCCCGGTCGTCCTCAGGACAGGCGCAGAACCCGCAGGCAACGGGCCAGGTCGGAAGTGACTTCGGCGAAGGCCAGGCAGGTCAGGGCGGTGACGGCAACGGCGGGAAGGGCCCCGCCCCAGTGGCTGTTCGGACGTTCGGCCCGTAGGGCACCGACGCGCGCGGTGACTCCGTGCCGCACATAGGCCAAGGCTCCCGGCGGCTCACCTCTTCGGGCGGCATCGGCGATCGCGAGCGCGGCACGGATCAGGGAACGGTCCACCAGCGGGCTGCTGCCGGTCGTCTGCGCGGCTTCCTCGTGCGCCCAGCCTTCGATGTGGAAGGTGATGTGATCGCGCACCGACCCCAGCATCGGGCTGCAGGCGGCCGCTGCCTCGGCGACCGCTGCGTGAAGGTGGTGTCGGTGGAGCAGGTGCGCATGTTCGTGGGCGAGCAGCACGGCCAGCTCGTCGCCAGGCAGAGCGCGCAGCATCGCGGTGGTCACCACAGCTCTCCGCGGTCGTACCGGCAGCGCGTACGCGTCCGGCCGGTCCGCAGGCCGTGAGCCTGCTTGTGAACTCGCTAGTATCGCGCGAAGGCGTTGCCCGGCGACGCCTTGAACGCGAACGCCTGTGGGGACGGCCCCGTTCCTCCCGCTGCCGCGGGAGGAACCCAAGGTGCTAGTCGCCTCCGCCACCCGGCGGGACCCCGCGCAACGTCACCGGCATGGCGGCCGGGCCGTGCCCTGCTGAGTCCCGTCCATCGGCCGGTTCAACCTCAGCCGCCGCTCTTTCGTCGGAACGACCGCTGGCTCGCAGCTGGGCCGTGAGCGCCGCGGACCTTCGACGCATCGGTGTTCGCAGCGCGGGCGGCGGCCTCCGCCTGCAGGCCGCGCTTGCGCGCCAGGGCCTCCCGGAACTTGTCCTTCAGGTCATACCGGCCCTCATCGTCGGGTGCCAGGGCTGGGCTCTCGGCGTCAGCCGACTCCGAACCTTCTTGCGATGGAGACTCTGCGGTCATGGTGACCTCCTGGGTTCGGGCAGTGGGAAGCACAGCTTGTCACGCCAGGGCACCGCCCGGGGCCGGCGCCCACGTACGGCGACGCGTGGCTGTCCGCCACGCCGAGGAGCACAACGCTCAGTCCTGGTGCGTGAGCAAATCAGCAGCCTGATGTCCAAGCGGACGGTGAGCGCTGGACTGCCTGGTGTCCGATGGGGCGCAAGCCGTACAGGAGGCCGCCGAGGGCTTCGACGCCCGCGTGATCGTCGTCAGCCCGCACCACCGGACCCGTCTCACCGCCTGGTTCTCCCCCACATCAGCGTCGCGATCGCCCACAGGAGCCGGATCGCGGTGCCCCCGGCATCACCAGGGAGACATCGACGACGTCCTGTGGCAGCTCCCCCCAACGAGCGTCGGCAAACCAGCTCCGGGAATCGGCGGGCACGTGCTGTACGCGCGGGCGTACGGAGGCTTGGCCTAGACCAGAGCTGACATGTACTCTCCCAGCACCTCAGCACTGCGGCACACCACAGCACGGCTCTCCACGGTCGCGCACGAGGAAGGTCCCCGCATGATGCCCTCTCGCATACAAGTCCGCTTCCCTCTCGGCTTGTTGAGACTGTTCGCTCTGTTCGCCGTGCTCCTCGGCGTCCAGACCGCCCCCGCGTACAGCGCCCACGCCGCCACTCCCTTCAAGGTGATCGCTTTCTACGACGGCACCTACGACGCGGCGCACATCAGCTTCGACCACGAGGCCAACGCGTGGTTCCCGCAAGCCGGTGCGCAGAACGGCTTCACCTACACCGCGACTACCGACTGGAGCCAGCTCAACACCGCGAACCTGGCCAACTATCAGGTCGTCATGTTCCTCGACGACTACCCGCACACCGCCGCACAGCAGTCCGCCTTCCAGACGTACGTCACCAACGGCGGCGGCTTCATCGGCTTCCATGTCTCGGCGTACAACGACGACACGAGCGACTGGCCCTGGTACCACAACACATTTCTCGGCACCGGGACGTTCCGGAGCAATTCCTGGGGGCCCACCTCCGAGACGCTGCGGATCGAGGATGCCGGGCACCCGGCGACCGCGGGTCTGCCCGCCACCATCACATCCTCGGTCAGCGAGTGGTACAGCTGGCAGAACGACCTGCGACAGAACCCGGACATCGACATCCTGGCCTCACTGGACCCGTCCACCTTCCCCGTCGGCACCGACCCCAACCAGACGTGGTACAGCGGCTATTACCCGATCGTGTGGTCCAACCGGCACTATCGGATGGTCTACAACAACTTCGGCCACAACGCCATGGACTACTCGGCCAACACCACCCTGTCCTCGACGTTCGCGAGCGCCCAGCAGAACCAGCTGCTCCTGCAGGAGGTCAACTGGGCGGCGGGGCAGTCCGGTCCGGTGACCCCGCCCTCGAACTCCACCGGCCCGATCCACGGCTACGGCGGCAAGTGCGTGGACGTCGCGGGCGCGGGCACCGCCAACGGCACGGCCGTCCAGCTCTACGACTGCAACGGCACCGCCGCGCAGAGCTGGACCGTGGGCAGTGCCGGCAGGCTCAGTGCGCTCGGCAAGTGCATGGACGTGACCTCGGCCGGCACCGCCAACGGCACCAAGGTGCAGCTGTACGACTGCAACGGCACCGGTTCCCAGGTCTGGCAGCGGGGCACCAACGGCTCCCTGGTCAATCCGCAGTCGGGCAGGTGCCTCGATGCGACCGGGCCCAGCTCGGCCAACGGCACCCGACTGCAGATCTGGTCCTGCACCGGAGCCGCCAACCAGAGCTGGACCCTGCCCTCCTGAGCGCAAGGAGCCCGGCGGGCGATGAGCCTTGCCGGGCTCCGGTGACGCCGCTCGGTCGTCAGTTGTGCGAAGCCGTCGTCTCCTTCAGGAACACGGGGTTGGTCAGGGCGGCCATCGGGCCGAACAGCAGTGCGTCCCCCATCGTGTTGCCCTGCCCCGCACTGCCGTCCGCCATCGGGTGGCGCACCTCGGCGCGTACGTACGACGCGAGGGAAGCGGTCGTCCGCCACACCACCGTGCCGGCGCCGGAGGCGTCCACCGGCTCCTGGTGCATCTGGCCCTCGTCGGTGATGAAGCGGACCGTGCCGTGGGGCACGCCCCTGACGTCGAGACGGACGTCCACGGGCGCATCGGCGGGCACGTTCAGCGTCTCGCCGATGCCGGCCTGTCCGCCGTGACCGGTGGCGGTGAAGGTCAGCTCGACGGAGGCCGACTCCGCGATCCAGCTGCGGCCCGCGCGAATGCCGTCCATGATCGAGTCGGTGGCCAGGTCGTCCGCGCGGACGACGTTGTGCGGCAGGCCGATGACCTGCGGGTCGCTGTGCGCGTCGCTGTTGCCCATGGCCGGGAGCCAGCGCTTGCCGGTGCGGACCGCCTCACCGAGCTTCTGGTCCCAGGTGCTGACCGCGTGCTCGTCGTCGTAGGTCCACGGGCCGGTCCACACCTCCGTGGCGTCGGCGTCGTCGAAGCCGAACTTCCACTGGCAGGCCACGTAGGCGCAGTACATGTGCGCGGGCACCACGAGACCGCCGGTGCGGCGCACCTGGCGCGCGAAGCGGCCGAAGGCGTCGTCGCGGGAGCGGTAGCGCCAGTCGATCCACTCGCCGGGCGGCAGGCCGAGGGCCAGCCAGTGACCGTTGCGGGTGGTGACCTCCTCACCGGTAATGATGAGCAGGTCCGGTCCGGCGTACTCGCCCCACACGCCGTGCGAGGCCGACGTGTTGTGGTCGGTGGAGACGATGAAGTCCAGTCCGGCAGCACGGGCGCCGGCCGCGACCTCGTTCGGCAGGCGCTTGCCGTCGGAGTAGACGGTGTGCAGGTGGCAGTCGCCGCGGTACCAGTCCGGGCCGTGTCCCTTGGCCCGCTGCGGCGGGTAGCTGTTCACGTGGGCGGGTCCGGGTTCGCCGTAGGTGAGGGTCACCTGGACCCGGTAGTTCATGCCCTGCGGCGCCACCTGGTAGGGCCCGAGCACGACGTGCCAGGTCCCGGCGTCGACCGGGCCGGGGAGGTACCCAGGCGTGGCATCGCTGTTGCTGATCTCGAACGAGGTGCGGAAGCCGCCGGACCAGCCGCGGAAACCACGGCCGCCGAGCGCGACGCCCCGCTGGTCGAACACGCCGATGTCGCAGGAGTTGCCCGGTGTCCCGCCTGGGACGGCCGGCTTGTCGTAGGAGTAGGAGACGGCGATCTTCTGTACGCCGTCGGGGACTTCGACGGGCAGGTAGACGAAGTCCGCGGCTCCGGTCTCCAGGTACCCCGTGATGACGCGGGTCGCCTCGCCACCGGCCGGCGGGGTGGCGCCGGAGGAGCCGCCGGCGGCCCGCGCGAACGAGACCGGGGCCAGAGTCAGGGCGGCGCCGGCCAGTCCGACGGTGAGCAGCCGCCGCCGGCCCACATCGGCGCCCGGGTCGTCGCTGCCGGCGGCGTCCGGGACAAAGGGATCCGTGTTGTGCTGGCAATGTCCGTCAAGGCACATGGTGTCCTCGGCAAGGTCGGGGAGAGGGGAAAGGTGCAGCGTGAATGCACCGGAGGCGTTCAGACCCTGATGCGCCTGGGTGGATGACGGATGATGGCGGGCTGAAGAGTGTGCGGCACGTGGGTATCGGCCTGTCCGCGCCCGAGCCACTCGGTCGTCCCGGAGGTGACGCGGTAGCGGCAGGCCCCCTTGCACGGCGTCGTCACCGAGTCGTCAAAGGCGTACGAATAGACGTACCGCGCTGCCCGTTTGAACCACTTGTCGAGCGGCCACTTGGCGGGGCCGCAGTCCTCACGGCCCGCCCACGGCCCGCGGCAGCAGTAGGTGTCGCCGCCGAACAGCGGGCACGGCGGCTTGCAGCCGACGACCTGACTCCCCGCCACGGCCCGCATGGTCTCTCGGGACGGGCAAGGCCCTCCGCACGCTGACGGCTTTGCCGTCGGCGCCCAAAGCGGTGCGGAAAACGCTTCCATCTGGGACGACCCGGCGGAGCCGGCAGTTCACCTGCCGACCACTCCCCCCTGCGCACCGGATACACGAAGTTAACTCCCCGGACCCAGGCATGAGACCGGTCCGGCCGACGATCGCCATACCTGTCAAGCGACAGGTATCCGTCGACCGATCGGAGGTACGGTGATGAGCTGGCCCCAACTCCCCCTTGGGCAGAGCCTTGACGGTGGTGTCACGACCAGCCCTGCTCACTTCGGCTACCAGCAGGAACTCCGACGCGGGGTGGGCGGCTTCGCGTCGTTCGCCGCAGGCTTCTCCTTCGTGTCGATCCTCACGACCGTCTTCCAGCTCTTCGGCCTCGGCTTCGGTCTCGGCGGGGCTGCGTTCTTCTGGACCTGGCCGCTGGTCTTCGCGGGCCAGTTGCTGGTCGCGCTGTGTTTCGCCGAACTGGCCGCGCGCTGGCCCATATCCGGGGCGATCTACCAGTGGTCGAGCCGACTGGCCGGCACCACGACGGGCTGGTTCGTCGGCTGGATCATGGTCATCGGGCAGATCCTCACGGTCGCGGCGGCCGCGATCGCGGCGCAGGCGGTGCTGCCGGGGATCTGGTCCGGGTTCCAGATCGTCGGCGGACCGGGGGCCGATCCGTCGGTGGGTTCTACAACCGGCGCGCAGAACGCGGTCCTTCTGGGGTGCGCCCTGCTGGTGATCACCACGATGGTGAACATCCTGGGCATCCGCCAGATGGCCGCCGCAACCAGCTTCGGCGTCACGGTCGAGATCATCGGCGTGATCGCGCTGGTGCTGGTCCTCTTCTTCCTGCCCGAGCGGGGTCCGCAGGTGGTGGCCCACCCCACCGGCTGGGCCGGCCACGGCGGCTACTTCGGGGCCTTTCTCGCGTCCTCGCTCATGGCCGCGTACGTGATGGTGGGCTTCGACTCGGCGGGCGAGTTGGCCGAGGAGACCCACAGCCCGCGCCGGACAACTCCCCGGACCATCCTGCGGGCGCTGATCACCTCGGGTGTCGGCGGCGCGCTGCTGATCCTCTCGGGGCTGATGGCGGCACGCAGCCTGACCGACGGGAAACTGGCCGTGGGCGGTCTGTCCTGGGTGCTCACGGACCGGCTCGGCGAGGTCCTGGGCCGACTGCTGCTGTGCTGCGTGGCGGTCGCGGTCTTCGCCTGCACCCTGGCCGTGCAGACCTCGGGCGCGCGGATGATGTACTCCATGGCGCGCGAAGGCGCTCTGCCGTTCCACAGGCGCCTCGGCAAGGTCTCGGCCCGCACTGGTACACCGATCACCACGTCGATCGTGGTGGGCGTGGGCGCCGCGATCGCGCTCGTGGTCAACATCCGCCAGTCGGCGGTCTTCACCGCCCTGTCCAGCCTCTGCATCGCCCTGCTGTACCTGGCCTATCTGGGCGTGACGATGCCCATGCTGGTCACCCGGATCCGGCACCGGGACAGCGGCGGGCTGCCGGACGGCGTGGACGAGAGCGGCCGGCCCCTGTTCTCGCTGGGCCGATGGGGGCTGGCGGTCAACGCGCTCGCCGTGCTCTACCAGGCCTGCATGACGGTCAACCTGATCTGGCCTCGTGCGGAGATCTACGACCTCACCGGCGGCACGTGGTGGCTGCGCTGGAGCGCCCTGCTCTTCATCGGGCTCAGCCTCGCCGCCGGTGCCGTCTACTTCCTCGCCCGCCGGCTGCACCGCCGCATCGAGCTGAGGCACGTGCCGCACACGCACACCAAGCCGCCCCTCGAGGCCGAGACCGTCGCCGAGCCCGCCTGAGGGCCGGTGTGACGCGAGCAGACGCACCGATGACGTACCAACGAAGGGACGACGGGATCATCCATGACCTCCGCCGACAGCTCGACCGCCGTGACGCCGCACGGCCGGTACCCGACCGGGCAGTCTCCCGCCCGCACCCGTGATCTGCACCTGACCGACAGTGTCCGCAGTGCCCGCGACGACGCCCGCGCCCAGGGCGGGCAGGCCGGCGCCTGGATGCCGTACCTTCCGGCTTCCGGCAGCCCGCACTGCCCGCCGGGGGTGGACCCGACCGCCCTGGTGTGGGCGGAGACGGTGGCACCCGGCGGCTACACGCACAAGGCCCTCGCCCGCGGCACCCGGCTGCGCTTCGACGACCCGAGCGGTGACGCCTGTGCCCACCTGCTGCTCTTCAACGCCATGGAGCCGGTCGAGCGGCTCAACGTCGCCGACACCCAGAAGGTGCCGTGGCAGGCGTATCTGGGCGAGAACCATCCGCTGCTGTCCGGCCACGGCCGGGTCATGGCCGTGGTCAGCGGCGACTCCTCCAGCCGGCACGACGCCTTCTGCGGCACCACCACCGACGCCTGGAACGAGCGCAAGTACGGTGACGCCCGCACGGAGGGACCGTACCCGTCCGGCCGCGGGCTCTTCCTCAAGGCGGCCGCCAAGCACGGTCTGAGCCGGCGCGATCTGCCGCCCAGCCTGTCCTTCTTCCAAGGCGTACGCGTCGAGGCGGACGGCACCCTGGCCTGGCAGGGCAGCGCGGGTGCGGGCACTCATGTCGAACTCGTGGCGGAGATGCCCCTGTTGGTGCTGATCGCCAATGTCGCCCATCCACTGGACCCACGTCCCGGCTACGTCGTCGGTCCGCTGCGCGTGCACGCCTGGCGAGGTTCCCCGACCGGCCCGGACGAGCCGCGGTTCACCGCCACGCCTGAACTGCACCGGGCATACCTGAACACCGTCGACTACTGCGAAGCCCGGGGGCTGTGACATGGCGACCACGCGGACCGAGAACACGCCGGCCGGCTGCCCGACCGCCTCGAGCGGCACCCCTGCCTCCACCGTCCCGGTCGGTGCCGTGTACTCCGAGGGCTCGCCCCTGGACTGGGGAGCCGGCCTGGTCGAGGGCGCCGTCGTCCTGGACGAGAGGGTGGCGCCCAACGCGCCGTGGTCGGCGGTGGTGCGGAAAGGGCACGTCCTGACGATCGTCGACGTAGGGGGCAACCAGTCGGCCGACTGCCTGCTCTACGACGCGAACGATCCCGAGGAGCGCTACAGCGTCCCCGACACCCTGGCCTGGCAGGGCAATGCCTATGTACGAACCGACACCGTGCTGCGCAGCAGCGAGGGCCGCCCGCTGATGACCGTCGTCGCCAACGAGATCGACCGCCAGGACACCATCGGCGGCGCGTGCGGCAAGGAGTCCAACACCCTGCGCTACGGCCACCATGTGATGTTCCAGCACGGCTGCCGTGAGAACTTTCTCGCCGAGGCCGGGCGGCGTGGCCTCGGGGCGCGGGACATCGTCTCCAACCTCAACTGGTTCATGAACGTGCCCGTCGAGGCGGACGGCGCGCTGGGCATCGTGGACGGCATGTCCGCGCCGGGCCGCCGGGTCGCGGTCCGCGCCGAGACGGACGTCCTGGTGATTGTGTCCAACTGCCCTCAGATCAACAACCCGTGCAACGACTTCAACCCGACCCCGCTGCGGATGATCGTCGTGGACCCGCAACGGGCCGTCGGTGACCTGCGGTCAGCGGAAGCCGTCCGTGCCCCGGAGGGAGCCGCGTGAACCGTCCCACCGCCGTTCTCGTCGCCAACCGCGGTGAGATAGCCCGCCGTGTGATCCGCACCGCCAGGAGGCTGGGCCTGGGCACCGTCGCCGTCTTCTCCGACGCCGACCGGGCCGCCCCGCACGTCCGTGAGGCCGACCACGCGGTCCGCCTCGGTCCGGCACCCGCCCGCGAGTCGTATCTGCGCGGCGAGACGATCATCGAAGCCGCGCTCGCCCAAGGCGCGGGCATCATCCACCCCGGCTACGGCTTCCTCTCCGAGAACACCGCCTTCGCCCGTGCCGTGGAGGAGGCGGGCCTTCGATTTGCGGGACCGACCGCCGACCAGATCACCGCCTTCGGCGAGAAGCACACCGCGCGCGCCCTGGCCAAGGCGGCCGGGGTGCCACTACTGGCCGGGACGGAGCTGCTCGCGAGCACCGAGGAGGCCGTCACCGCGGCCGCGTCGATCGGGCTACCTGTCATGGTCAAGGCCACCGGCGGTGGCGGCGGCATCGGCATGCAGGCCTGCGCCACCGACGATGAGGTACGCGAGGCCTTCGCCCGGGTCGCGGCGCTCGCGCAGTCCAACTTCGGGTCCGCCGGCGTGTTCTTGGAGCATCTCGTGCGCCCCGCCCGTCATGTCGAGGTGCAGGTCTTCGGCGACGGCACCGGCCGCATCGCCGTCTTCGGCGACCGGGACTGCTCCTTGCAGCGCCGCAATCAGAAGGTGATCGAGGAGGCCCCGGCGCCGGCCCTGCCTCCTCATGTGCGCGCACTGCTGCACGAGTCCTCGCGCCGGCTGCTCGCCTCGGTCGGCTACCGGGGCGCCGGGACCGTGGAGTTCGTCTACGACCCGGTACGCGAGGAGGCAGCCTTCCTTGAGGTCAACACCCGCCTCCAGGTCGAGCACCCGGTGACCGAGGAGGCGTACGGCGTCGACCTTGTCGAACTCATGCTCGTCCTGGCCCGCGACGGCAGGGTCGAAAACACGGTGTTCGAGCGCGAGTGGACACCCGTCGGGCATGCCGTGGAGGCCCGCGTCTACGCCGAGGACCCCGGCAAGGACTCACTGCCGTCCTCGGGCCTGATCACCCAGGTGGCCTTCCCCGGTCAGGGCGCCGACGAGATACCCGGCGTCCGCGTCGACGGCTTCGCCGAGACGGGTCTGGAGGTCTCGCCGTACTACGACCCCATGCTCGCCAAGCTGATCGCCAAGGGCCCCACCCGGGACACCGCGTTCGACGTGCTCGGCCAGGCCCTGGGCGCGAGCCGGGTCGACGGCATCGTCACCAACCTGGGCCTGCTGCGCGAGCTGACGGTGCGGGGCGAGGTGCGTGAGGCGGTGCACAGCACCAGCACGCTCGCCACCACCGCCGACCCCGAGCCGCGCATCGACGTCCTGGTGCCCGGGGCGATGACCACCGTCCAAGACCTTCCCGGCCGACTCGGCTACTGGCACGTGGGCGTGCCGCCGAGCGGCCCCTTCGACCCCGTCTCCTTCGCGGAGTCCAATCTGGCCGTCGGCAACCCGGCGCAGGCCCCTGGCCTGGAGGTCACCGCGGGCGGGCTGACCCTGCGCTTCTCGGCCGCCACCGTGGTCGCGGTCACCGGCGCTCCCGTCCCGGTCACGGTGGACGGCAGCACGACGGCGCTGTGGGAGCCGGTCACGGTCCCGGCCGGCGGCACCCTGGTGCTCGGCGCCTGCCAGGGGCCCGGCCTGCGCACCTATGTGGCGGTACAGGGCGGCATCGACGTACCCGAATACCTGGGCAGCGCCTCGACGTTCACCCTCGGCGGCTTCGGCGGGCACGGTGGTCGGGCGCTGCGCCCCGGAGACGTTCTGCGACCCGGAGCGTCGGCGACCGCCGGCGGCGGCCGGACCCCGTCCGAGCGCCGGCCGGCTCTCACCTCGCACTGGCGGATCGGTGTCACCGAAGGGCCGCACGCGGCGCCCGAGTTCTTCACCCGCGAGGACATCGACACCCTCTACGCCACCGACTACAAGGTGCACCACAACTCCGCGCGCACCGGCATCCGCCTGATCGGGCCCAAACCGCGTTGGGCCCGCCAGGACGGCGGCGAGGCCGGGCTGCACCCCTCCAACATCCACGACACGCCATACGCGGTGGGTGCCCTGGACTTCACCGGCGACACGCCCATCATCCTGGGCCCCGACGGACCGTCCCTCGGCGGGTTCGTCTGCCCCGCGGTGGTCGCCAGCGGCGACCTGTGGAAACTCGGCCAGCTCCGCCCGGGCAACACCGTCCGCTTCGTACCGGTCCGGGAAGCCGAGGCAGCCGCCCTTGAGGCCCGCCGCGCCTCACGCACGCTGATCAGCACGGGCGGAGACGGCGACGACGGCGTACTCGGTCGCCTGGAGGCCACCGATGCCCGCCCCGGCGTCACCTACCGCCGGGACGGCGACAACAACGTCCTGGTCGAATACGGCCCCATGGCGCTCGACCTCGGCCTGCGGATGCGGGTCCACGCCCTGCAGGAGACCCTCACCGCGCACGCGCCCGACGGCATCGTCGACGTCACCCCGGGCATCCGCTCCCTCCAGATCCACACCGACGCCCGCCGACTGAAGGCCCGTGACCTCACCGCCCTGCTACGCGAGTTGGAGGACGAGATTGCGCCCACCAACGAACTGGTGGTCCCCTCCCGCACGGTGCGCCTGCCCCTCAGCTGGGACGACCCGGCGACCCGGCTCGCCATCGAGCGGTACATGGCCGGGGTGCGCGACGACGCCCCGTGGTGCCCGTGGAACATCGAGTTCATCCGCCGTGTCAACGGCCTCCAGACCGCCGACGACGTCTACCGCACCGTCTTCGACGCCTCCTACCTGGTCCTCGGCCTCGGCGACGTCTATCTCGGCGCTCCCGTCGCCACCCCGCTCGACCCGCGGCACCGCCTGGTGACGACCAAATACAACCCGGCCCGCACCTGGACCGCGGAGAACTCCGTCGGCATCGGCGGCGCCTACCTGTGCATCTACGGCATGGAGGGCCCCGGCGGCTACCAGTTCATCGGCCGCACCGTGCAGATCTGGAACCGCTTCCGCAGAGGTGGCCTGTTCAAGGACTCCCCGTGGGCGCTGCGCTTCTTCGACCGCATCGAGTGGTATCCCGTCACAGCGGAGGAACTGCTCGAACTGCGCGCCGAGACCGACGCCGGCCGCGGTGACTTCCACACCGAGGAAGGCAACTTCTCGATCGCCGAGTACAACGCCTTCCTGGCCGCCAAGGCCGACTCGATCGCCGCCTTCCGGAAACGGCAGAGCACCGCGTTCGAAGCCGAGAAGCAACGCTGGCGGGCCGCAGGCGAGTTCGACCGGGACGACGAGCCCGAGCCGAGGACCGCTACCGCTGCCGTCACCGTCCCGCAGGGTGCGGTCCCCGTCACCGCGCCGTTCACCGCCACCGTCTGGCAGACCGTCACGGAGCCCGGCGCCACCGTCGTCGAGGGCGACCCGATCCTCTCCCTGGAGGCGATGAAAATGGAGTCCAAGGTGAACGCCCCCGCCGCCGGGACGCTGCTGGAGATCTACGTCAAGCCCGGTGAACAGGTCGCCCCCGGCCAGATCCTCGCAGCGGTGAAGGCATGAACACCGTGACACCTGCCGCCCGCGTCGAGGCCGCCTACGACCGTATCGAAGACGCCGACCGGCCCGAGATCTGGATCCATCTCAGGCCACGCGACGAGGTGCTCGCCGAGGCCGCCGGGACAGACCCGGCGCTGCCGTTGGCCGGCCTGGTCGCGGCCGTCAAGGACAACATCGACGTGGCCGGCCTGCCCACCACCGCGGGCGCCCCGTCGTACGCCTATCGGCCGCAGACCGACGCTCCCGCGGTGGCGCGGCTACGCGCGGCCGGCGCGGTGGTGCTCGGCAAGACCAACCTGGACCAGTTCGCCACCGGCCTGGTCGGCACCCGCAGCCCCTACGGCGCGGTACGCAACGCCTGGGACACGGCCCGCATCTCCGGCGGGTCGTCCTCCGGCTCCGCCGTCGCGGTCGCGCTGGGCATCGCCGACATCGCGCTCGGCACCGACACCGCCGGCTCCGGGCGAGTGCCCGCCGCCCTCAACGGCATCGTCGGGGTCAAGCCCACCAAGGGCCTGGTCCCCGTGACTGGGGTGGTCCCCGCCTGCTACACCCTCGACTGCGTGACCGTCTTCGCCCGTGACCTGCGGCTCGCCCGAACCGGCGCGGAGATCGTCGAAGGCCCCGACCCGGCCGACCCGCTCTCCCGCACCGGCAGCCCGCTCCCGCCGCCCCCCGCGCGCCCCAGGGTTGCCGTCCCGGCTCCGGAACACCTGGACGGCATGGCCGACGGCTGGCGCGCGGCCTTCGATGCCGCGGTCGCCCGCCTGGCGAGCACGGGCGCGGAGATCGTCGAGGCCGACATCTCCCCCCTGGTGAAGGCCGCTGAACTGCTGTACGGCGGCGCGTTCGTCGCCGAGCGGTACGCCGCCGTGGGCGCGCACCTGGACAAGCACCGCGACCTGATCGGTACGGTCCTCGACCCGACCGTCGCCTCCATCGTGCTGGCCGGCCGGGAGAAGACCGCCGCGGACTGGGCCGCCGACACCGCTCGGCTCGCCTCGCTCGCGGCGGCCGGACGCGCGGTACTCGACGGCTGCGCGGCGCTCTTGACCCCGACCACCACCTGGCACCCCACCCTCGCGCAGGTGGCGGCCGACCCAGTCGGCGCCAACGCCCGGTTGGGACGCTTCACGAACTTCGCCAACCTGCTGGACTGCGCCTCGCTCGCCGTTCCCGCCGGGTTCGTGGACGGCCTGCCGTTCGGCGTGATGTTCACCGGACCGGCCTTCTCCGACCGCGCCCTGGCCGCGCTGGCCGAGCGGTTCGCCAACCCCGGACTCGACCTGTTCGTGGTCGGCGCCCACCTCACCGGGCAACCGCTCAACGCACAGTTGGTGCAGGCGGGCGGCACCCTGGTCGGCCCGGCGCGCACCGCAGGCGGCTATCGGCTGTATGCCCTGTCCACCGAGCCGCCCAAGCCGGGTCTGCTCCGGGTCACCGGGAGCGGGCGGGACCCCGGCACCCGCACGGGTCAAGGCACGGCGGCAGGCGGCGACGCGAGGACGGGCATCGACGGCGAGATCTGGCGACTTCCGGCTTCCGGGTTCGGGGCGTTCACCGCCGCCGTGCCCACGCCGATGACCATCGGCAGCGTCGAACTGGCCGAAGGGCGGCACGTCAGCGGCTTCCTGGTGGAGCCGTGGGCCGTCGAGGGCGCACCCGACATCACCCGCTTCGGTGGCTGGCGGGCGTACACGGCCTCCGCGTGACCGGAGGCCGCAGAGCGGGCGCCTGGTGCCGGGCACGGCCGGGTGCCCGGCCAGGGTGGCAGGATGGGCCCATGACGACGACGCGTCCCCGTCAGGGCAGGCCCCGGCACACGCCGCCGCCCGCCCCTGGCACCTCCGCCCGGGAACAGATCCTCGACGCCGCGGGGGCGCTCTTCGTCGAATATGGGATCACAAGCACCAGCACTCGCATGATCGCGGACCGGGTCGGCATCAGGCAGGCGTCTCTCTACTACCACTTCGCCACCAAAGAGGCGATTCTCGCCGAGCTGCTGGCCACGTCCGTGCGACCCAGTCTGCAGACGGTGGACCGGATCCGGGCGCTGGTGCCCGAGCGGGCGAATCCGGCCTCCGCGCTCTACGCCGTGGCCGCCATGGACGTACGCACCCTCTCCCGCACTCCGTACAACATCGGCACGCTCTATCTGCTGCCGGAACTGCGGGCGGAGCGATTCGACGCCTTCCGGGCCGAGCGGGGCCGGCTGCAGGCGAGTTACGGCGCCCTCGGCGCCTTGGCGGCGACCGAGGACATCGCCCGCGGCATGCCCGCCGAGCGGCTCGGTGAACTGCTGATCCAGCTGGTGGAAGTCGTCATCCAGATACGGCGTACCCGCGAACCGGAAGCAACCGACACGGATGCCATCGCATCGTCGTGCCTGCGACTGTGCGGGCTCGACGAGCCGGCGGTGGCCACCGCCAGGCACCAGGCACGGATCCTGCTCAGCAGCCTGGACTGACAGGCGGCTCGCGCAGAACGCTCCAACGGCACCACGCAGCGGCCTGACCCCGGCCGCCCCCTGAAAACCCTTCACCGTCTGGACACCTGTCGCATGCGACTCCTCTGCGCGGCTTGGGCCCATGGTGACGGCGCTGACGTGGTCGCTGGTCTCCGGACCGCCCCCATCCGGCCATATCGAGGTGCGCGGGGAGCTGTACGACAGGCGGGCGGCAGGCACACAGCCGCCGCAGGACTCGCGGTCGAATGGACCGCGTAAGGATCGGCGCGGGCAAGAGAATGCGGCCATGACGGAGCACACCGGATGGGAACCACCTCCTGGCACCGGGCCGAAGCAGCGCCAGTTGTGGTGGTACGAACTTATCGAGTGTGGCAGGCGCGGCCACCGCCTCGAAGGAACGAACGCGGCCCGGGTACGGAGCGGGGACGCCGTGTTCGTGCGAGAGCCAGGAGACGGACTGCGCTGGCACCGATGTCTGCGCTGCGACGCCTGGCTGCCGGCGCGCCCACCCGCGCATCCGGAGCAGGAGTTCCCGCCCGGGCGCGACGAGATCGACCTTCCGCTGCGTGGCAAGTCTCTGCGGGACCGTTATGTTCTGAGGCTGATCGCCTTCGACCGCCTGCTGCATTTTCTGGTGCTCGGCGTACTGGCGGTCGCTGTGCTGGGCTTCGCATCCGAGCGCGCCAGGCTCAGGAGTTCGTTCTACCGGGTGATGGACTTGTTGCAGAACGGCGTCGGTGGGCCGAGCGGCCATGCCGGGCGAGGATTTCTGGGCGAGTTGAACAAGGCCTTCGCCGCTCGTTCGACGACCCTGTGGGTGATCGGCCTCGTACTCGCCGGATACGCGGTACTCGAAGGCGTGGAGGCCGTCGGGCTGTGGCTGACCAAGCGCTGGGCGGAGTACCTGACGTTCGTGGCCACCACGGTGTTGCTCGTGCCGGAAATCTATGAGCTGGCCGGAGGGCGAGTCACGGCGACCAAGGTCCTCACCCTGGTCATCAACGCCGCCATCAGCGCCTACCTGCTCTTCGCCAAACGTCTGTTCGGCCTGCGGGGAGGTGGGAAGGCCGATGCGGTGGACAGGGCCCGGGACACCAGCTGGGAGGCGCTCGAGCGTGTTCTGCCAGGACCGGGCCGCTGACCCGGGTGGCGGCCACGCCACGCCGATCCCGACCATTCGGTGTCGTCGTCCGTCTGCCGACCTGCTGCAGGCCAGCAGACGGTCCAACTGCTGGACCAGCGCATTGGGCGCCGAACGCGCCACGGTCAGCAGGTGGGCGAACGGCTCCTCCATTTACCGGTCCCGGCGAAGGTAACTGGTCACACGCACTCAGGCCCGCAGGCCCTCACGGCCGTGGTAGAGGTCATCCTGCTGATCTGCCGACGGTCATGTACGTGTGAGCGGGGACGCCGAAGCTGCCGCCGAGGAATTGCGTGACGTTCCAAAGATCTGTGCGAAGGGCTGGATGCAGTCTGTTTCGTATCCTGGCGACATGCGCATGCGCCCCACTCTGAGCTGGACCCCTACCGAGGATGTGCCGCCGGGCACCACGAATCTCGAGCCGGTCGCCGAGGCACTGAGCACCGGCGGTGTGCTGGTACTCAGCGGGGCGGGCATCTCCACGGAGTCGGGCATCCCCGACTACCGGGGCAAGGGCGGGAGCCTGAGCCGGCACACCCCGATGACCTACCAGGACTTCACCGCCGGCGCCCAGGCCCGGCGCAGGTACTGGGCGCGCAGCCACCTCGGCTGGCGCACCTTCGGCCGCGCCCGCCCCAACGCCGGACACCGGGCCGTGGCCGCGTTCGAACGGCACGGCCTGCTCTCGGGTGTGATCACCCAGAACGTCGACGGCCTGCACCAGGCCGCCGGCAGCCAGGGCACCGTGGAACTCCACGGCAGCCTGGACCGCGTCGTCTGCCTCTCCTGCGGCACCTTCAGCCCGCGCCGCGAACTCGCCCGGCGACTGGAGGAAGCCAACCCAGGCTTCGAGCCGGTGGCCGCAGGAATCAACCCGGACGGTGACGCCGACATCACCGACGAACAGGCCGCTGACTTCCGCGTGCTGCCCTGCACCATCTGCAGCGGCATCCTCAAACCGGACGTGGTGTTCTTCGGCGAAAGCGTTCCGCCGCAGCGAGTCGAGCACTGCCGCAAACTGGTCCGTGAAGCAACCTCGCTGCTGGTCCTGGGCTCCTCACTGACAGTGATGTCCGGGCTCCGGTTCGTTCGCCAAGCAGCCCAGGCCGAAAAGCAGGTGCTGATCGTCAACCAGGATCCGACCCGAGGCGACCGGCACGCCCACACCCGGGTCGCGCTCCCGCTGGGAACCGCCCTCACCACCGTGGCCGACCAACTTCGCATCCCCATCGACGACCAGGGCGCAGAACGTGACGGTTCCAGCCGTACGCTCGATCGGCTCGAACACCGCAACGGATCAAGTGACGTCACAAGATCCCGACAGAGCCGCAATGCATGACCGCTGACACGGCGAATCCGTCCAACCCCGCACCACCGAGAACATCAGCCTCAAGCGACGCGTCCAACAGCTGCCCCAGGAGCACCGGGCCCTGGAGGAAGGACTCAGAGGCGCGCGATCCAACCTCCGCCCCGACAAGCGCATCGCCGTCCCGATCCCGTTGGGCAGCTTCCGGCTTGACCTGCACCGCTCCGTCCTGGTCTACGACCGCGATCTGCGAACGTGACCTCCCCACCGCAAACCCCCGCCGCAGCCAGGGCTTCGCCGTAGCCGCTTGCCGCCGGTTTGGGGAACGTCTTGGGCACGGGCTTCCAAGATCATGGAGTTCGCGACGCCCCGTAATCCGAGTGGACGACCGTGACTGCCGAAGCATCATCGCCGATCCCGCCTGCCTTCGGCCAGATCCGCGAGCATTCCGGGTCCGTGCCCGAGGGGATCCCGGGCCTTCTGGAGCGACTGGCCGAGGTGCCCGACCCTCGCGATCCGCGCGGAGAGCGCCGTCGCCGGCCTCGTAGTTGTGGTGGTAGAGGCTGTCGACAGCCTCCTCGTAAGGGCTGAGGACGACCCGGAAGCCGACGGCCGTCACCGCGCGGGCGCCGGGGTTCCGCACGCTTCGGAGCGGCCGGGCTCGAGTTGCTGCCACTGCCGCGGGTTGATTCGGTGGGCTCCCGTCGTCCGCCTGGAGAGCGGGCTTGGCGGTGTCGAGCGTGCGTGCCAGGCGGCGCCGGGCAGACGGACGGGCCTCGCTCCGGCGCCGAACGCTCCGCGAGTCCACCGCGACGGGGTCTTCTGGTCGAGTGTCAGGCTGGGCCGACGCGGAGGGGACGCATCATTTCGTTGTCCTCGTGTTCCAGGATGTGGCAGTGCCACATGTACCGGCCGGCCTGGCCGAAGTGCGTCTTGACTCGGGTTGTCTCCTGCGGATAGGCGAGCACCGTGTCCTTGAAACCGCGCTCCCACGCCTCCGGGGGACGACGGCTGCCGGCCGGGAGCGTTTGCCGATCGACGACCTGGAACTGGACTTCGTGGATGTGGATGGGGTGGGCATCCATCGTCAGGTTGTGAATCTCCCAGATCTCCGTTGATCCCACGGCGGGGTTCTCCGTGATGGGATCGGCCCATCCCAGTAGTCGCGGTTTGCCGTTCGGACCGATGACGCCGAGCAGCGCCTCGCGAGGGCTCACGCCCGGCACACGCGTCGAGGCCACCTCGCCGAGACTGACCCGCCGGGTGCGATCGGTGCGATCGGCGGGGCCCAGTGGCTCGAAAGGCGGCAACTTCAGCTGTGCGGGAGGCGTCGAGGTGTCCGCCGCTGCGAGCGGTTCGGTCACGAACGTCATGACCTGCCCGGTGGTCTTCGGGTTCGCCGCGGCGAAGTCGGTCCCGACCGTGCCTCCCGCGAACGTGGCGTCATGCCCTTCGTTGATCAGGTACAGCTCCGTGCCGACCGGGATCGTGGTGAAGCCGATGATGACGTCGGCGCGTTCGGCCGGCGCAAGAAGTAGTTGGTCGCGCCGAACGGGTGCGGGCAGAAAGCCTCCATCGCTTCCGACCTGCCACAGGGCAAGCTTTGCCGCTACCGGCCTGCGCGCCGCCGGGTCGCTGACGACCTTCAGGATCAGGGTGCGGGCGTTGCAGCCGTTGAGGAACCGGAACCGGTAGCGGCGCGGCTCCAGGGGCAGCACCGGCCAAGTGCTGCCGTTGGTGACCATCGCGTTGCCGAGATACTCCGGGTTTCCACATCGGCGGAATGTCGCTGTCGGGCACATAAGGGCCCTTGAACCCGTCGGACAGCGCCCGGCTCGCCGGGTAGAACAGGCTCCCGTCGGTGCGGAACGACCGGTCCTGGATGACGACCGGGATCTCGTGGTAACGCGTGCCGGGCGGGTCACCGAGCCTCGGCGCGGGCCCGGGCAGGACGCCTTCTGCAAGGTCCGACGGCCCGCCACGCAGCAGATAGAAGCCCACCATGCCCGCATACACGTTCAGCCGGGTGATGCCCAGGGTGTGGTCATGGAACCACAGGGTGGAGGCCCGGTCGTGGTTGGCGTAGTGGGAGACGGCCTCGCCCGGGCCCCAGGGCACACCGAACTTCGCCTCGGACTTCTCCGCGAACTCTTCGCAGAAGGATCCGACTCGGGCGTAACCGCGGGGAATGCCCTGTGTGTCGGGCAGGTACCACGCCTCGGAGTAGCCGTCGCTCTCCTCCCCGCTCGCCCCGCCGTGCAGATGGGTGACGATGGGCACCGGGCCCTCGTACGGCCCGGGTGCCGAAGTGAACATGGGGCAGGAGTCCCGTCGCTTCGCCCCGCCCGGTGGGTTCGCCCAGTGCAGGGTGGGATCCACCGGCAGCAGATGCGGCAGATATCCGCCGGTCGTGTCGACCAGCTGATTGACCCACCTGACCTGGACTGCCTGTCCGTAGCGAGCCTCGATGGTGAAGGCGGGCCAGTGGAACGTCTCCGGATGTCCGGTCGAGCCGTATTCGAACACCGTTGTGGCCGGCCTGCCCGGGGGAAGCACCTGCTGCCGGAACTGCCGCACGCCGATCGTGTAGATGTCCCGGCCGACCCGGCTGTCCAACGGCATGACGGGCGGTATCGCGAGTTCGGCCGCGTACTTCCGTATCCCCGCCGGATCAAGGATTTCTGCTTCCGTCGGCGAAGCCCGCGGCATCGCCGTACCGGGAACGGAAAAGAGTGACGTTCCGCCTGCCAAAGCGGCCTCAAGGACGATCCTCCGCCTGAGCACTGGGCTTCCCACCTCGGCTCAGGTCATTGGGGCACGGTACGAGCGGCCTCCGAGCTGGAACCCTCGGCGGGCTCCGACCCGTACGCGGTCCGCTGCCGGTTACCGACGATCGTCACATCGCCCCCATGGGCGCGCATGACGGCCACCGGCCGCCACGGAACGCACTGGCACCCCACACGGCGTTGTCGGCCCACTGGTCGAGCGCGCCCGGGGGCGACGGAAGCCTGTCGGAGGGTTTCGAGGGATGTCATGCTCTAGTCCACCAGGGTGGTGCCGCGACCCGGCGTCTAGCTCTGCTGCCGACGCTGCCTATGGATCACATGGCAGCAGACCACCGCGGGAAACGGGGGGCAAACCAAGTGACTCGTGAGAGGCGAACCTGGGGCTTCGTACTCGACAGGGATCGCTCCGGTGCCGCACGCGTGGCGCGCTCAGGTCTTGGCGGACGCAACGCCGGTCACGTACGTCGCAGCTCACGCGACCGTGGCGCCACGCGAACGGTGATCGACGCCACGGCCGGTTGGTCGGCAGTCAGGCTGGTTCGGCTATGCCCCCGCCACTTCCGCAGCAGGGGCGATGCCCGTCGGGCACGAGGCGCCCAGTTCGTCTCGAACGGGGTACTCAGCTCAGTCTGCCGGTGGCCCTTGGGCGAAGGCCGACATTTCTGTACGCGAGCGCCAACGGCCCTGTGTCGCTCGAAAAATCATCGCTGCTGGTCATGCGGCGTAGCGGTATTCATGGGCCATGCCGCCGAGGACTTGGCACGGAGCATTCGGCGGCTGGCGAGGTTGTGTACCGGGACAGGCTGGTCGCGGGCCGCTCCCAGCAAGATCCCGAGGGCAAAGCATCCGACTAGGACAGCCACTTGCGCCTAGGGCCAGCAGCTGTCCAAAACCATCACCCACCCCCACCCCGACCCTTCACCCTCCCCCGCTCGTGCTACTGAGCGTCACGGAGTGCACCACACCGTGACACCCAACTCCCCGCCCGCCGACAGCCCCCAGGCCACACGGGATCCACTCACACCGGACGGACCGACACCGATTCCCGGTTCGGGGACGGGTCTACGCCTTCACTCCGCAGGTGGCGTGAGGCGGGGCTGATCGCCGAGCTGCACGACCGGCCGCGGGCAAGGGTCCGTCGCCGCAGGCCGTGATCCGGAGCCGACAGCGGGGATCGTCGACGGGCAGTCGGTGAAGGCGGCCTCATTGGATGGCGACAAGCGCGGCCTGTCTCGCCAAGTCACCCCACCATGGGCGAGGCGCTCAACCTCCTCTTCGCCGCGTTCCAGGATTGACGGCAGCGGCACCGGGCCGATCCGCGAGTCGCCGCGGATCGGCCCGGCCGCGCCGGCCCGGATCAGTTCTCCCAGCCTGTTGGGTGCGGTCGGTCAGGACGGGTCCGCCAGAGCCTGCGCATGCGCCTCGGGCTCCTTCGGCGCTGTCGAGGCTGTCCGGCCCGAGCCGCCGCCGCGGCTGAGGTGCACACCGAACGCCGAGGTCATCAGGCCCAGTACGGCGGCTGTGCACCAGACGATCCCGAAATCGTGACGTGAGGCGGCACCGACGTGGGAGCCGACCACCGCGACCAGGACGGCGACGCCGACCGAGATCGAGATCTGGCGGACGGAGTTGACCAGCGCCGACCCGGTCGCCGCACGGTGCCCCGGCACGGCGTGCACACCAGCGGCCACCAGAGTGCCCAGCGCCAGACCGGCACCCGCACCGGTCAGCAGTTGGCTGGGCAGCAGCTCACGTACATAGCCCGGCGTGACGGACGCGGAGCACGCCAGCCAGGCCATGCCGCCCGCGAACAGCAATCCGCCCGTGGCGATCAGCGGTCCGTGCCCGAAGCGCTGCGCGGCGCGGGAGGTCAGAAGAGTGACGACCGGCACGAGGGCGGGCCCGGGGGCCAGGGCGAGACCGGTGCGCAGCGCGCTCCAGTGCCAGACCTCCTGGCACCACAGCACGTTCGACAGCAGCATGATCGCGAAGCCGACGCCGAACACGAGGCTGCCCGCGTTCGCCGCTCCGAAGCGCGGCAGCCGCAGCAGGTCCAGCTCGAACAGCGGGTGGGGGTGCCGCAGGGACCTGAGGACGAACGCGGCGCCGCTGATCACGGCGACGGCCAGGAGCAGCACGATCCTGCCGCTCGTCCAGCCCCAGTCGGGTGCCTGCACCAGTGCCCCGGACAGTGCCGTGACCGAGAACACGGCCAGCAGGGCGCCGAGGAGGTCGGGCAGCGGTCCGGCCTCCCGGGCTGCCGGCTTCGGCAGGACCGATCGGCCGGCGACGAGCGCCGCGATGCCGATGGGCAGGTTGACGGCGAAGACCCACCTCCAGTCCACCTCTGTCAGCAGGCCGCCGGCGACAGGCCCGGCGGCCGCGCCGAGTCCGCCCATCGCGGCCCAGCTCCGGGTGGCCTGGGTACGGCGCTCGGCCGGCACCGTCGCCAGCAACAGGGCCAGGGAGGTCGGAATCTGGGCGGACGCCCCGACGGCCTGCACCACCCGGGCCACGACGAGGGTCCCCAGGTTCGGGGCCAGGGCACAGCCCAGCGACCCGAGGGTGAAGACGGCGATCCCGGTGAGGAAGACCGGCCGCTGGCCTATGCGGTCACCGGCACGCCCGGCCACCACCAGCAGCGCGGCGAAGGTGATCGCGTAGGCGTTGAGGACCCAGGACAGCGAACCGAGGGTCGCGCCCCGGCCGCCCCCGGAGAAGGTCTCTCCTATGGCCGGAAGGGCGACGTTGACGATCAGCAGATCCAGGTTGGTCATGAAGACGGCCACCAGGACGACTGCGGCGGCTGTTCGAGGGTGCTTTGAAAACCCAAGCATCGTAGGCATGGCGCAAGCCAAGCACAGGGTGATTTGGAAATCAAACCTTGTCGGAGTCATACTGGGACCGTGACCACGCGCATCGACCCCCGGGACATGCCCGGACGCCCCTGCTCGCTCGCCGCCGCCCTGCAGATCGTCGGCGACCGATGGGCCCTGCCGGCGATCCGCGAGGTCATGCTCGGCAACCACCGGTTCCGACAGATCGCCAGGAACACCGGCGCCCCCACGGACCGCCTGGCGGCGCGCCTGAAGGCGCTGGTGGACAGCGGTGTCCTGGAACGGCGCCCGCTGCCGGACGACGGACGCTACAGCGGCTACTACCTGACGGAGGCGGGGCGCGACCTGGGGGCCATCACCCGCGAGCTCGTCGGCTGGGGCGACCGCTGGGTCGTCACCGCTCCGCCCAGCCGGATCCGTCACCGGGACCACGACCTCGTCACCCACACTGTCTGCGAGACCTGTGGCGAGCAGGTCCACGGCGAGGACGTCCACCGGGAGGAGCTGCTCCCCGGCTGGGACGAGTCCGGCCCGCTGCAAGCCCCGTAGACCCTGCGGTGACGTCCAGGGCCAGGAGTTGACGGACCGGGTCGCGAACCGATTTCGCACCGGACAGCGTCACCGCGAACCGCACCCGACCGGCACCCCACGCCAGGACGTCGCTGTTGGGCTGTGCACCGGCCTGGTGCAGCGTCGCCCCCGTGGGTGCGCACGGCACGGCGCCGCCGATCAGGGCTTGGTGATCGATTCCAAGGGATCGGCTGCGCACACAAGGGGAAGGAGCCCAACGTCGGTGTGCGAGTCGGACGGACTCCCTCGCCACCGCACTCCATGTGAAGACCGACGACCTGCCGAAGGCATCACCACCTCTGGCCCCCCTGGTGTCCGGCCATCAGGACAGCTCCGCAACTGACCGATGGCGAGCTGGTCACGCTCGCGGTGATGCAGGCCGTGCAGGGCTTCACCTCCGTGGCCAAGTGGCTTCGCCACGCCCGCTCTCACCGGCGGCGTCTCTTCCGCACCTGGTTTGCACTCTGCAGGGCCTGCCGATCGCCATTGCCCTGACCGTGGTCAAGGGCCGATGAACGCGAGACCCTGCTGGACCTACTCGCAGCCGAACCGAGCCTGATCGCCGCCCCTCCGGACAGACGCTGATCGGCGACAAGAACTACTTCGACCGCGACTACGAGCACCAGTTGGCCGCAGGGCACCCGGCTGCTGCGGCCGTCCCCCGAGGTCACCACACCCCTTGGAATCGATGAACAACGCCGGCTTCTCATGGTCGGCCTCTTCGTGATCGTGTGGGCCGGCGCCTTGGGCTACTGGCACATCACAAAGGTCGAACACCGCTGGAACCACGCGGGGGCAGCCCGACCGAGACGAACTGATTTCCCCCGGGGCGTCCCCGAGTCCACCCTCATATCGGCTGGAAGTGTGTCGCGGCCAGGCGGCGCGCCCGACATACCTCTGTTAATGGGAGCAGAAATGACCGCACCAAGCGGGCTCACCACCGTATGGCCTTATACCGCTTTGGAACGGTGAAGCCTTAAAAATCTCTATATACTCGCGCGGGAGGCATCGTACTTGTGACGAGCAGCAGCGCAGCCGGAGAACACCGCCGAGGAGGCGGGTCTGGACAGATCCAGGGCACAGACCTCGCGGCGGTCGTGCACCGCGCCGTCCGCGAGGCCCTCCAACGGCTGACTGCCGTGACGGCAGCGGTCTACCTGCTGGACGAGGACCACGCCGAACTCCACCTCGCGATGATCGGCGGCAGTCCGCCGTCCTTCTTCACACTTCCCGGACGGATGGGCCTGGATACGCCCTACGCCTCCGCGCGTGCACTGGCCTCGGGACAACCGGCTGTTCTTGTCGATCCCGACCCGGCCGAAGCGGATCAGCAGCATGTGCCGCCCTATCCGTACGTTGCCCTTTCGGTCCCTGTCGTCGACGCGGACCGGCGCTTCGGCGCCCTCACCGTCCTTCGCCTGGAGACCTTCGGCACCTTCCGGGCGACAGAGCAGGCAGACCTGCAGGAGATCGGCAACGAACTGGCCACGGCCCTTGCCCAGCTCGCGGAAAACGGCGCTGCGATCGCAGCCGGGCCCACGCCGATGCTCGTGCCCGTGGGCCATCCGAGCATCTGCACGCCGGGCTGGGGGGTGTCGGGCGTCCCTGGCTCCGCGGGCACCAGCCTGATGTATCCGTTGCGGCGTCTCGAGGACCTGCTGAACCAGGCCACGACCATGGAGGCCATCGTCGGGGCAGCCCGGTACTACGTCATGTACCCCTTCCGCGCTCAGGCCCTCGTGCTGGCTTCGGCCAACGACGGCCGTCTGTGGGTCCTCGGGCACAGCGGGGCCTCCTCCGGCATGGTCCGCAGTCTCCATGGAGCCGGGCTGGACGCCCGGACACCGGCGGCCGAGGCGATCCGCGGGCGCCCGCTGTTCATCTCCGACAGCCGGTCGACGGCAGCCGACTTGGGCTGGAGCGAGGTCGAGTCACAGGCCGCCGAGGCGTACCTCCCTCTCTTCGGAGGCGCCCCGATCACCGAGCCGCTTCCATTCGCCGGGAGCAAGCGGGTGGTAGGCGTCTGCTGTCTGTCGTTCAAGGAGCCTCGCCGCTTCCCGCCCGAGGAAAGGGCCACCCTGAGCATGATGGCTGGTTCGCTGGGTGCTGCGGTGGAGCGCGTCGAACTGAACACGAAGCAGCACGCAGCGGCCGAATACCTGCAAAGGCGGCTGCTGCCCGCCAGGCTCTCCGAGCTGCCCAGGCTGACCACCACAGCGCGGTATCAGCCCGCCACGGTCACGTCCAAGGTGGGCGGCGACTGGTACGACGTGATCAGGCTGCCGGGCGAACGGGTGGTGCTGGTCGTCGGCGATGTGGAAGGCCACGCCATGGGGAGCGCCGCCGTCATGGGCCAGGTGCGCACCGCGGTGGCTGCCTACGCGACCGAAGGCCACCGTCCCGCCGCGGTGATCGACCGCACCGGCAGACTGCTGGCCGAACTGGGCACCGACTTGTTCGTGACCTGCTGCGTCGTCGCTCTGGACACAGCCGACGGCACGGTCGAGGTGGCCTTGGCCGGCCACCCCGAGCCGCTGGTGCAACGGCCCGACGGCAGCATCTGGCGCCTGGAGGCCCCCGCCAACGTGCCGCTGAGCGTCGCCACGCCGGATGCCTACCGCGGGCGTGAGCACACCCTTGAGCCCGGTTCCCTCCTGATGCTCTACTCGAACGGCCTGGTCGACTGGGACACAGCCGACCCCGGAGACGGCGCGCAGGTGCTGCTCCGCTCTTGCAGCCGCGAGGCCGGGGCCGACCTGGAGCGGTTGGCCGACCGCCTCATCGCCGATGTCTCATACCCCCAGCAGCGCCGCGACGACGCGGTCCTGCTCCTGGCCCGCTATGAACGTGCCATCGGGGAGAGCACACTGCGGACGGCGAGCCTGCAGATCCAGCAACGCGACCTGCAAGGGGTCAAGGCAGCACGCAGCTTCGTGGACGACCGGCTGAGCGCCTGGGGACTGGCAGAGATGTCGGACGCCCTTCAGCTCATCGCCTCCGAGATCGTGACCAACGCACTCATCCACGCCGGCAGCGACGTCGATGTCCGACTGCGGGGGTTCGCGGACCATGTCAGGCTCGAGGTACGGGACTCCGACAGCAACCCGCCGGTTCCCTCACCCCTGGCGCTTGGTGAAGAGGAGAACGCAGAGGCCGAGCATGGTCGCGGTCTGCTCATCGTGGAGGCTCTGTCCGGCTCGTGGTACAGCTCGCCGAACGGTCGGGGCAAGACAGTCTCGGTAGAGGTGCCCATCGCGGAAGCTGAACCATGATGCGCCCCTACGCTGTCCACGAAGGCGGCTGGTGCGGCGAGCGCTGGAGGCCGGTCCGACGCACAGGAATCCGGTGCTGTCCGTCGGTCGAGGCTGCCTTTCGGCAGAAGCCGCGCCTCACTCGGCCCAGGGCGTGAAGCCGGTCTGGAGGACGGCTTCGAGGGACCCACGCATCTGGGCTGCCTCTTCGGCTCCGAAACGCTCTTCGAACTGGGCTTGCACCTCTCGCCACAGCGGCAGCGCCGCCTTCATCCGCAGGACCCCGTCCGGCGTGATCGTAGCTATCCGTGCGCGACGGTCGGCCGTCGACGGCTCGACAGTCACCAGGCCCTCCCGCGCCAGCGGCTTGAGGTTCGACGCCATCGTCGTACGGTCCATGGCGATCATGTCGGCAAGGGTGGAGATCGTCATTTCTCCATGCGCGCTGAGCTTCTGCAGGATGCTGAACTGCGTCGCACGAAGACCGACCGAGGCCAAGGCCTTGTCATAGGTCGCGCTCAGATACCGGGCTGCCTTGCGCAGAGCCAGGTTGTTGCACGCATCGGCCGGGTCCCCCGGTGTAGTGACCATCATCTCCTCCAACGCCTTCCCACCCACAATAAGAGCGTCTGCTCGCATCGTAAAGAGCCAGCTCAGGCGCTGGTGACGACCGGGCGGAACAGTCAGTTCGAGCTCCCGACTCCCCAATGGGAGTATACACTCCTATCTGAGTCAGCAGCTCTCGACCGTTACGGCGTTGAAGATGGTCCGTCCTGACGAACGATCGCCGTCGCGGTGACCTTCCTGGCGGTGCAGCCACCCTTCTGGTCGCCGACCAGCACGAACCCTGAAACGATCAGGAACTGCAGCCTGGTCAGATGAACAAGACACTCTCGACATCGATCGTGACGAGTTCCACGTCCCGGTTCACCGTTCCGTCCTCTCCCTGCCGGTACACGCGCCTCCGGGTCGGGATCATGATCCCGTCGAACTCCTTGTACTCGGAGGGGTAGTGCGCGGCGGGCCCCGCGTTGATGACCTCGGGCGTGTAGTCGTGCCTGCGCAGCAGTCCGTTCGAGTCGAAGTAGAAGATCTGCTCAGGGCAATGCGTCGCAATATGCTCCGGGAAGGTGACCTTCAGGCGCCTCCAGGTCTCCCCTTCCTCCGTGACCGGGGACAGTTCCTCGGCCTCGAATCCGGGAGAGGTGAAGGTGAACGGGGACGTCAGGTATGTCCACATGGCCTCCCCCGCGAAGTAGGCGACGTGCAGATCGTCCCAAGGAGCGCGCACGTCGCTCGGGAACGACGCACGAGGGTCAGCCCGCTCGGCCGTCACCTCTCCGGTGACGGTCTCCACGGCCACCCGCTGCGCAGTGAAGGACGTCCGCAGGTGGGGCGCCGTGAAGGGATGGTGGCTGGCATGCTGCTGGTGCAGGTCGAGCCGCACAGCCGCATGACTCAATATCCCCTCCCGACCTTTCAGCCTCCACAACGAACCCCCGACCCGGTGATGCACGGTCGCCGAGCTGAACCGGTTGTAGCGGTCCAGGCCACCGTGCGCCTCGATGGCCGTGGTGACGAGATCGCTCATGGCAGATTCTCCTTGATCTGTGGGATGTTTGATCGGAAATATGACCGGTCGAGCTGGGCACCCGACCGAAGAGACGGTGCACCGGTCGACCTCGCGAACTCCCGTCACGAGCATGCGCCCATTCGACGACAGCAAGAACGGCCCCTTGGAGCAGCTCGCTTCCACTGGCACGAGGTCGGTCAAGGCAGCGGACCGGACCCGGACACCCACGGCCTACGGGTCGGTCAGGAGCAATTCGGCGCGGTCGGAAGTGGGATCGCGCGGGCTGGTCCGGCGGTTGGTGGTCCGGTCGGACGGCGGGGACGTAGGTGTGAACGCGGCTCCCGGGCCGGAGTCCGGATGGCGCTCGCCCTGATCGGACACGTCCGGGCGCTGGGTGGGTGTATCGCTCGCCTTCGGCGATGCCGGGCGCAGGGGATGCAGGGGATGCAGGGGAGGTCGTGGTCATCCGCATACCTGGTCAGCCTTAGCCGGCGTCGGGGATTCAGGGTCCTGGCGCTGGGCCTGGAGGGCGGCCGGCGTGCCCTCGGCCGTGGCAGGGACACCGGGTTCGGAGCGGCGCCGTCCCGGCAGTACGACCGCGACGACTGCGGCGATCGCGCAGATCACGCTTCCCAGCATGGCCGCGGCCCCGTAGCCGCTGGGGTCGGGCAGGACGTGCCCGGCCATGGTGTGCGATTCGAGCACCGTGGCGCTCAGCGCGCTTCCCGTGGAGAACCCGACGTAGCGCAGGACCTGGTTGAATCCCATGGCACTCCCGACCTCCCGGGCGGCCACCGAGCTGACGATCAACCCGGGGACCAGGGCGAAGACGCAGCCCACGCCCAGGCCCGCCACGCCCATCACGAGGAACAGCTCCCACAGGCCGGATCTGCTCAGCGAGAACAGCAGCATCGATCCGAGGATGACGACGCAGGACAGCGGCAGCGTCAAACGCCAGGACAGGCGGTCCGCCACCAGCGGGATGGCCCTGCTGGCCAGCAGGCTGCCGGCCGAGAAGGGCAGCAGGATCAATCCGGTGACGACGACCGACACGCCGAAGCCGTGGTCCGCGCCCGTGGGTGACTGGGCCAGCCGCGTGACCAGGGACAGGAGCAGGTACATCCCGATGCCCGCGACGAGCCCGATCGCGTCGGCGGTCAGCACGACGCGGTTGCGAAGCTTGCGCAGGTCCACCAGCGGCTGACCGATCCGCATCTCGTACACGATCCAGACCGCCAGACACGCCAGGGACGCGACGAACAGGCCGAGCAGCGCCGGCGACGTCCAGCCCCAGGACTCCCCCTCGCTCAGCACGAGCAGGAGCCCGGCGAGGACCGCGCCGATCAGGACCGCGCCCACCACGTCGAAGGGGCGCGAGGCCAGGTGCCGAGTGCGCGGTACCACGAACGCCGCCGACACGAGGGCCACGCCGCTGAACAATGCGCCGAACCAGAAACTGGCGTGGTAACCGAAGCCTTCGGTGATCAGACCGGTCGACGGGTACCCCAAGCCGACGCCGGCCACGGTGGTGATCGACAGCAGCGCGATCGTGGAGCGGGAGCGCTCCGCCGGCAGGCTGTCCTGCGCAGTCGCGATGGTCAGCGGACTCAGGCCGAGCCCGACGCCTTGGAGCGCCCGCCCTGTGACAAGCGGACCGAAACCGAAAGGGAGGGCCGCCAGCACGCTGCCCACCAGCACGATCGACAGGGCGAGCAGGATGAGCGGGCGCCGCAGCGGACCGTCGCCCAGTCGCCCCATAGTGGGTGTGGCGACCGCACCGACGAGCAGGGTGATGGTCAGGGACCACTGGGCTTCGGAGAGCGGGACGTGGTCGGCGGCGGCGATAGTGGGGATCAGCGGCGAGCCGAGGCTGCTGATCACCGCCATCACCGCGATCAGGTAGACGAGCACGGGAACCAGCGCTCGCCGCCGCCAAGCGGCATCCGCCGTGTCCGTGCTCATAGTGCTCTCCTGATCCTGTTCCACCTGTATGACAGGGGGAACGGTGCATGAACCATGTGGGCAACCGGAGGTCGGGCGCGGTGTTGCCTTCCGGCCCAGGCGGCATGGGTGGCTTGGGTGGGGTGGTGACGGGAGGGACCGGTCACGGACGCGGTTGCCGGGGGGCTTCGAGGGTTCCGCTCCCTCGGTCCCGGAGCCGGTCGGTACGTGACCGAGCGGCGAGCGGGCACCAACCCGCGGAGGTGCTCCCAAGGTGCCGGGGATCCCGTCGTCCGTCACCGGCGGCCCGGCGGAACGCGGACGGGCCGCGTGCCGAAGCGCCGTCCCCGCAGCGCCGAGCCGCCGTGGCGACTCACCGCCCGCCAGAGGCTCCGTCACTCCGCCCCTCCGGCCCCTGCGGACGGCAGAGGTCGGGCACAGCTCACTGGGCCTTGGTGAGTCGCTCCTCGCCGTCCACCCGGGCAGCCTGGGCCGAAGCAATGGTGCCCCGCTCATGGAGGGGGGCCGTCGGCGTGCGGTCGATCTGCAGGCTGAGCAGCTCCGGGCGGGCGTAGTGGCCGCGGGAGTCCATCATGCGCTTGCGGCGGTCGATCATGCTGAAGTCCAGGTCGGCGATCACTTCGCC
The DNA here is from genome assembly GCF_042889625.1 of Streptomyces sp. NPDC002573. NCBI lineage: Bacteria > Bacillati > Actinomycetota > Actinomycetes > Kitasatosporales > Streptomycetaceae > Streptomyces > Streptomyces sp. NPDC002573. The sequence goes on from NZ_JBIARC010000069.1 coordinate 36,752, forward strand.
CTCACCGGACGTGAGCGGCTCGCCGATGATGCGGCCTTCGGGGTCGATGATGGTCGTGAAATAGCCGTGGGAGAACGCAGCGACGGGGCCGCCGGTGTCCTCTGCGAGCTTCGCCTTCTGGTCGGCGTCGAGCCAGGCCGTGGCATTGACCACGAAGCAGGCCGATTCCAGCGCGTGCTGGCGGATGGCGACCTCCATCTGGCGGGTGAAGTTCTCGCCGCCGAGACCGCCGGGGAACATCGCGGCGTGGATCTGCTCGCCGTCGGCGATCAGTGCGTAGCGCGCCAGCGGCTGGTAGTGCTCCCAGCATGCGAGCTGGCCGATGCGACCGACGGCGCTGTCCACCGCGCGCAGGCCCGAGGCGTCGCCCTGGCCCCAAACCATCTTCTCGTGGTAAGTCGGCGTGAGCTTGCGGCGGCGCTGGATCAGTGTGCCGTCCGCGTCGAACAGCAGCTGTGTGTTGTAGATGGTGCCGCCGTCACGCTCGTTGACGCCGATCGAGACGACCATGTGGTTCTGCCGTGCGGCTTCCCCGATCGCGTCGGTCTCGGGGGACGGCACAGTGACCGCCTCCTTCAGCAGGAGCAGCTGATCGCGGTCCATGGTGTAGGGAGGCTTCACCCAGGAGAAGTAGGGGTAGTAGGGCACCAGGGTCTCCGGGAAGACTGCGAACTCCACACCCTGCTTCCCCAGCTCGTGGATCTTCTTCACGACGCGCTCGACGGTGCCCGCGCGACTGTAGAGCACCGGGCTTATCTGGACTGCGGCAACCTTCACGGTCATGTTGTAGCTCCTTTGTCACTATGCGAAGTCGAAGCGATCGGGCCAATACGAGTATGTGCTCCTATTTTGCCGATGGCAAGGACCCCAGGGGTCGTCCACCGCAGGGTGCCGAGAGTCACACATGGCCTCTGAGCCGGCGCTTGCGGCTTGACCGAGGACCTGACGGCGGGTTCTGACGGAGTTCTGACGGATGCCTCCCGGCAGGGCGGTCGGTTGATACAGAAGATGCCGATGCGGCTGCGGCCGGGGGCAGCCCGCCGGTCGCGGGCTGCCCCCGTGTACGCCGGGTGCACCGGTCAGGCGGCCGAGGCAGTGGGAACGTCGAGTTCGGTTTCGGCTCACCCGCTGAAGTGGCTGGTGTAGAGCTTCATGGCGACGTGGACGTGGAGTTCGGCCGAATCGTCCAGTTCGGCATCGGTCCATCCGGCTTGCTGGTCGGGGTGTGGGCGGCCTGGCAGTAGTCACAGTCACCTCGTGGCCGACCGCCAGAGCGATGGCCACGCGGGTGCGCGCGTCTAGGGTGCCGTACTCCTCGATCATGGAGTTCAGCGCGACGTAGCTGTGCAGGACGGCGGGCGAGGCGGCCATGCGGCCGAAGTCGTTTAGAACCTTGCCGTTGGGGGGCGAGGGCTCCAGTGGTGCAACACTCTCTCCAGAAAACGGAGTTGTCCCTGAGTCGGGCTTGCTACGGGCGTCGCCGGGGCCCCTGAAGGCCAGGGCCTGCCGACCGCCTGAAGCCAACGCCCGCCGCCAGCGGTTCGCCGGCATACGCGTCACCTTGAACCGCCGAGCCACATCCCGGTCACTGGCCCCGGCCTCGATCAAGTCAGCGACTGCCAGCCGGACTTGCTCACGCCGAGTCCGTTCCTCAGCCATCCATCCACCGCCATCGGGACACCTCATCCTCCCGGCATAACGCGGCCCACGACAGCCGTCTCGACCCGACGCAAGCCGCCCCCGCACGGTTGCGTCCATGGAAGTGGCGTACGGGTTCGACCTGATCCGGAGGTTTGCTCCGGCGTCGGGGTGAGGACCGCATATACGAACGGCCACCGGCTGATCTTCGAGATGTGGAAGCCCGAAGGAGATCAGCACGATGACCGCGCCCGACAGTCTGCCGCTGCACGCCCTCGCCGAGGACACCTCGCCACGGCGAGTCCTGATCTGCCTTCGCGCGACGGACAAGACGTTCGCCGACGCGCTGATGTCCGCCGAGGCCGACGCCATGTGCGGTGCCGAACATGGGCAGGTCAGCGACGAACGCGTCAACCACCGCAACGACTACTGTCCGCGCGAGTGGACACCCGGGCCGGCACCGTCGAACTGGCCATCCTCAAGCTGCGGCAGGGCAGTTACTTCCCGCTCCGACTCCTGGAACGCCGTCGCAGGACCGAGCTCTCACTGAACAAGCAGATCCGGCGTCACACCGACGTGGTCGGGATCTCCCCGACCGCTCCGCCCTGATCCGCCTGGTCGGCGCTGTCTTGGCCGAGCAGAACGACGAGTGGACCGGGTCATGTCCCCTGTAGTGGTGTAACCGTGCCGGGTTGATCTTCAGCCGGATAGATCTTGTCCATGCTGCCTTCGGGCAGGTAGCGGCGGGGGAA
>NZ_JBIARC010000070.1:0-36495 GCF_042889625.1 Streptomyces sp. NPDC002573
GGGGCGCCCGCGGCCGCCCCCCCCCCCCCGCGCGCCCCGGGGGTCCCCGGCGCCCCCCCCCCCCCCCCGCCCCCCGGGGGCCCCCGGGGGGGGCCCCCCCCCCCCCCCCCCCCGCCGCTCGGCGTATGCGGCCGGAGACCGACGGTCCCGAACCGGCGTCACACGCCGTACGCCGGGACCGTCCGACGGCCCGTCAGTCCTCCGTGGAGTCCTCGTCCTCGCCGCCCGTCCGCGGGGGCTTCGGCGGTCGCGGTCGGCCACCGGGGCCCTCCCACCGGTAGGAGCCGCCCTCGCCGCCGTCCGCCGTGGCGTGCCCGCCGGGCGGGTTGACGTCCCGTCGGCGCAGATACCGCTCGAACTCCCGGGCGATCGCCTCGCCCGACGCCTCCGGCAGCTCCGCGGTGTCCCGGGCCTCCTCCAGGGTCTGGACGTACTCGGCGACCTCGCTGTCCTCCGCCGCCAGCTGGTCCACGCCGAGCTGCCAGGCACGTGCGTCCTCCGGCAGCTCGCCCAGCGGGATGCGCAGGTCGAGCAGGTCCTCCAGACGGTTGATCAGAGCCAGCGTGGCCTTGGGGTTCGGCGGCTGCGAGACGTAGTGCGGGACCGCCGCCCACAGCGAGACGGCGGGTACGCCCGCGTGCGTGCAGGCCTCCTGCAGCACGCCCACGATGCCCGTGGGCCCCTCGTACTTGGTCTCCTCAAGGTCCATCCGGCGGGCCAGGTCCGCGTCGGACGTGGTCCCGCTGATGGGTACCGGACGTGTGTGCGGGGTGTCCCCGAGCAGGGCGCCCAGGATGACGACCAGCTCCACGCCCAGCTCATGGGCGAAGCCCAGCAGCTCGTTGCAGAACGAGCGCCAGCGCATCGACGGTTCGATGCCGCGGACCAACACCAGGTCGCGCGGTTTCTCGCCGCCGACGCGGACCACCGAGAGACGGGTCGTGGGCCAGGTGATCTTGCGGACCCCGGCCTCCATGAACACGGTGGGGCGGTTCACCTGGAAGTCGTAGTAGTCCTCGGCGTCCAGCGCCGCGAAGACCTCACCTTTCCACTCCCTGTCGAGATGCGCGACCGCGGTGGAAGCGGCGTCGCCGGCATCGTTCCAGCCCTCGAACGCGGCCACCATGACCGGGTCGATCAGCTCGGGAACCCCCTCGAGCTCGATCACCCAGCGCCTCCTTCCGACGTGCCCTCGCGTACGTCCCAACCTTACGGCGTGCGGCGGGGACGCCCGCAGCCCCCTTGCACGGGGGAGTGAACGGATCACTGCCCCGTACGGAGCCCTCGAACACCCGTGATCGGCACCCTGGGCCGGCCCTGCGAGGTGATCCACTCCTGCGAGCGGTCAGAGCGTCGAGCGCAGCCACTGCTCCACGGACGCGATGTGCACGGTGGCCCAGGAGCGGGCCGCCTCCGCGTCCCGGTCGCGCAGGGCACCGAGAATCGCCCGGTGCTCGTGCAGGGTCCGGCTGACCGCGTCCTCCTGGGTGAGGCCCCGCCAGATGCGGGCCCGGGTGGTGGGCCCGGACAGGCCGTCGAGCAGCGAGCACAGCACCGAGTTGCCGGAACTCTGCACGATGCCCCGGTGGAACTCCAGGTCGCTGGCGACCAGTTCCTCCACCGACGGATCGGCGCCCAGCTTGTCCAACTGGGCCGTGAGCGAGTCCAGTTGCTGCTCGCTGATCCGGAAGGCCGCCATGGCCGTCGCGGTCGGCTCCAGGATGCGGCGCACCGCGAGGAACTCCAGCACGGTGTCGTCGCGGTGGAAGTCCACGACGAAGCTCAGCGCCTCCAGCAGCAGCTGAGGATCGAGACTCGTCACATACGTGCCGTCGCCCTGCCGTACGTCCAGGATGCGGATCAGCGACAGGGCCCGTACGGCCTCGCGCAGGGAGTTGCGGGAGAGCCCGAGTTCGGCGGCCAGCTCGCTCTCCTTGGGCAGGCGGTCGCCGGGACGCAGTGCGCCGGAGACGATCATTCCCTTGATCTTCTCGATCGCCTCATCGGTGACCGCCATGACGCGCCTCCCTGTCGCCGAGACATCCGATGTATCAGCTCATTATGGGGCGCCAGTGGGCCGAACGGGGGAGGGAATCCCAAGGGCGGAGGGGGCGACCGCCCTCCGGCCCGCTCAGGCCGACGCTCCCGGGTCCGCCGCCGCCTCCGCCGGACCCGCAGGCGCCTTCTCCGCACGCGCCAGCAGCCGCAGCGCCTCCAGGGCGACCACCGAGCCGCGCTCCACGCCCCGGGCCACCACCTCGCGGTGCGGGTCGTAGCCGCCCGTGGAGAAGGACGCCTTCTCGTCGACCAGTTCGTCGGCGTTGACCCCGTCCACCACGAGCACGCCGCCCGCGACCAGCCCGCGCAGCGAGGCGGTCACCAGCAGCGCCGACAGCTCCATCTCGATCGCCGCGAGCCGCGCCCCGTCGTACGCGTTCAGCGGGATCAGCCCGGGCTGGAAGGCCGCCCGGGTCCACACGATCCCCCGATGGTGCGGCACACCCGCTTCCCGGGCCGCGCGCACCAGGGCGAGCACCGCCTCCGGCGCGGACACCGCCGGGTACTCGGGCGGCAGCAACTGCTGGGTGACGCCGTCGTCGCGGACCGCCGCCTCCGCGACGACCAGGTCCCCGTCATCGATCCCCGGCCTCATGGCGCCCGCCGTGCCCAGCCGCAGCACCGTCCGGACGCCCGCGTCCGCCAGCTCCTGGAAGAGCAGGATCGCGCCCGGCGCGCCCACCCCGTGCGAGGCGACCGTCACCGGCAGGCCTTTCCAGCTCCCCCGGCACACCCGGTACTCGCGGTGGTACGACATCTCCTCGGCCCCGTCGAGCAGGGCGGCGACGGTGGCCGTGCGCGCCGGGTCGCCCACGACGACGGCGTACGGGGGCAGCCCGGTGCGCGGGATGCGGGTGACGGGTGACAGGTCCTGCGTCATCGGGCGGCTCCGGTGGGTCGGCGAGGCCGGGCAGCGGCATGCGCGTCGAGCGCGTGGCGCACTCCGCATACCGTACGCAGCACGGGCCCGCCCATGATCATCGACGGGGAGCGTGCACGTACACGAAAGGGGCGGCTCCGTGCGGGGAGCCGCCCCTCGTCGTGAGGGACCTACTTCTTGTCGAGCAGGTCCTGCACCTTGCCGCGCACCTCGTCCGTGGCCAGGCCGCGGATCGTCAGGGTGGTGCGGCGGCGCAGCACGTCGTCCGCCGTCTCGGCCCACTCGTTGTCGCGGGCGTAGACGACCTGCGCCCAGATCTCCGGCGCGTCGGGGTGGACGCGCTCGCCCAGCTCGGGGTTCTCGTTGGCGAGCCGCGCGATGTCGAAGGCCAGCGAACCGTAGTGGGTGGCCAGGTGCTTGGCGGTGTCGGGCGCCATGCGCGGGCCGGGCGCCGGACCGTCGACGACCAGCCGGTGGGCGATCGCACGCGGGTTGGCGATGCCGGGCAGCGGCAGCTTCCTCGGCAGCGTGGAGATCGGCTCGAAGTCGTCGCCGAGCGGACGGCCCGGGAGGGCCTCCAGCTTCTTCATGACCGTACGGCCGATGTGGCGGAACGTCGTCCACTTGCCGCCCGCGACGGACAGCATGCCGCCCCGGCCCTCGGTGACGACGGTCTCGCGCTTGGCCTTGGCAGTGTCGCCGGGGCCGCCCGGCAGCACGCGCAGACCGGCGAAGGAGTACGTGATCAGGTCACGGCGCAGCTGCTGGTCGCGGACGGAGAAGGCCGCCTCGTCGAGGATCTGGTCGATGTCCTTCTCGTTCACCGAGACGTCGGCCGGGTCGCCCTCGAACTCCTCGTCCGTGGTGCCGAGCAGCAGCATGTCCTCCCAGGGGAGGGCGAACGTGATGCGGTACTTGTCGATCGGGGTCGCGAGCGCCGCCTTCCAGGGGGAGGTGCGCTTGAGGACCAGGTGCGCGCCCTTGGACAGACGTATGGAGGGGGCCGCGTTCGGGTCCTCCATACGGCGCAGGTGGTCCACCCACGGGCCGGTCGCGTTGAGCACCAGTCGCGCGTCGACACCGAACTCGTCGCCGGAGACCCGGTCCCTCAGCTCGGCACCGGTGACCCGGCCCCTGGTGAAGCGCAGGCCGGTGACCTCCGCGTGGTTCAGGACGACGGCGCCCGCCTCGACGGCCGCACGGACCGTCATCAGCGCCATGCGCGCGTCGTTCATCTGGTCGTCGCCGTACACGGCAACGGCCTTGAGGTTCTCGGTGCGCAGCTCCGGAACGTCCTGCTGCGCCTTGGCCGGCGACAGCAGGTGCCCCACGCCGTCACCGAACGCCGAGAGTGCGGAGTAGGCGAAGACGCCCGCTCCGAGCTTCGCCGCGCCGTGCGGCCCGCCCTTGTACACGGGGAGGTAGAACGTGAGCGGGTTCGCCAGGTGAGGGGCCACCTGACGGGACACCGCACGGCGCTCGAAGTGGTTCTCCGCCACCAGCTTCACCGCGCCGGTCTGCAGGTAGCGCAGACCGCCGTGGAGGAGCTTGGAGGAGGCGGAGGAGGTGGCGCCGGCGAAGTCGCCGGCGTCCACCAGGGCCACCCGCAGGCCCGACTGCGCGGCATGCCAGGCCGTGGAGATGCCCAGGATTCCGCCACCGATCACCAGGAGGTCGTAGGTCGCCTTGGACAACTGCTCCCGGGTCTCGGCGCGGCTCGGGGTGGAGCCGTACGCCGGGTGGGTCCCCAGAGCCGGGACACTCTGCAGGGTGGTCATCGCGAATTACTCCTCGTCTTCGATCCAGCCCATGGTCCGCTCGACGGCCTTGAGCCAGCTCTTGTACTCACGGTCGCGGGTCTCCGCGTCCATGTGGGGCGTCCACTCGGCGGCGCGGCGCCAGTTGGCGCGCAGGTCGTCGGTGCTGGTCCAGAAGCCGACGGCGAGGCCGGCGGCGTAGGCGGCACCGAGGCAGGTGGTCTCGGCGACCATCGGACGCACCACCGGTGCGTCCAGGACGTCCGAGAGCGTCTGCATCAGCAGGTTGTTGGAGGTCATGCCGCCGTCGACCTTGAGGGCCGCGAGCTCGACGCCGGAGTCCTTGGTCATGGCGTCGGTGATCTCGCGGGTCTGCCAGGCGGTGGCCTCCAGGACGGCGCGCGCGAGGTGCGCCTTGGTGACGTACCGGGTCAGGCCGGCGATCACACCGCGGGCGTCGGAGCGCCAGTACGGGGCGAACAGACCGGAGAAGGCCGGCACGAAGTAGGCGCCGCCGTTGTCCTCGACCGAGAGCGCGAGTGTCTCGATCTCGGCTGCGGTCTTGATCAGGCCCATCTGGTCGCGCATCCACTGCACCAGGGAGCCGGTGACGGCGATCGAGCCCTCCAGGGCGTAGACCGGCTTCTCGTCGCCGATCCGGTAGCCGACCGTGGTCAGCAGGCCCGAGTAGGAGTTGATGATCTTCTCACCGGTGTTCATCAGCATGAAGGTGCCGGTGCCGTAGGTGGACTTGGCCTCACCCTCGGAGAAGCAGGTCTGGCCGAACAGGGCAGCCTGCTGGTCGCCGAGCGCGGAGGCGACCGGGATGCCGCCGAGCACCTCGCCCAGCTTGCCGCCGGTGACCTCGCCGTAGACCTCCGCGGACGAGCGGATCTCGGGCAGGATCTGCTTCGGGACGCCGATCGACTCGCAGATCTTGTCGTCCCACTGCAGGGTGTGCAGGTTCATCAGCAGGGTGCGGGACGCGTTGGTCACGTCGGTGACGTGCTTGCCGCCGTCGACACCACCGGTCAGGTTCCAGATGACCCAGGTGTCCATGGTGCCGAAGAGGATGTCGCCCGCCTCGGCGCGCTCCTTGAGGCCGTCGACGTTGTCGAGCAGCCAGCGGGCCTTGGGGCCGGCGAAGTAGGAGGCCAGCGGCAGACCGGTCTCGCGGCGGAAGCGGTCCTGGCCGACGTTGCGGCCGAGCTCCTTGCAGAGCCCGTCGGTGCGGGTGTCCTGCCAGACGATGGCGTTGTGGACGGGCTCACCGGTGTTCTTGTCCCACAGCACGGTGGTCTCGCGCTGGTTGGTGATACCGATGGCCTTGATGTCGTCACGGGTGATGCCGGCCTTCTCGATGGCTCCGGCGACGACCTCCTGGACGTTGGTCCAGATCTCGGTGGCGTTGTGCTCGACCCAGCCCGGCTTCGGGAAGATCTGCTCGTGCTCCTTCTGGTCGACGGAGACGATGCGGCCGTCCCGGTCGAAGACGATGCAACGCGAAGAGGTGGTGCCCTGGTCGATGGCGGCGATGAACGGGCCGGCGGTGTGTGCGTCGGTCACGGTGTGCTCCTGGGATTCCATAGCTGGTGGGGCGGTCTATACGTGCGCGGTACTGAGAGCGAGACGTCCGGAGGGGCTCAGTTTTCTCAGGCGAAGGCGACGTTGTATATGCCTGCGGCGATCGCGCCGCCGATCAGAGGACCGACGACCGGGATCCAGGCGTAGCCCCAGTCGGAGCCGCCCTTGTTGGGCAGGGGGAGGAGTGCGTGCACGATGCGCGGACCGAGGTCACGGGCCGGGTTGATCGCGTACCCGGTGGGGCCGCCCAGGGAGAGACCGATCGAGACCACGACGAGCGCGGTGATCAGGGCGCCCAGGGTGCCGAGGCCGTTGCCCTTGTCGTTCAGGCCCTGGGTGAGGACCGCGAGCACCAGCACGATCGTGCCGATGATCTCCGTGGCGAGGTTCATCACCGCGTTCCGGATCTCGGGACCGGTGGAGAAGATCCCGAGCACGGGACCGGCCTGGGCCTCCTGGGCCTCGACCGCCTTGGTGTCCTGCGCCCCCGGGCCGCCGACGATCTCTCTGTCGGTGAGATGGGCCTGGAACTGGCCGTAGTAGACGACCCAGACCAGAGCGGCACCGATCATGGCGCCGAACAGCTGACCGGCCCAGTAGATCGGGACGTTGCTCCAGCCGCCGTCCTTGATGGCGAGCGCCAGCGTCACGGCCGGGTTCAGGTGGGCGCCGGACAGCGGCGCCGAGGTGTAGACCGCCGTCAGAACGGCGAAGCCCCACCCGAAGGTGATGGCGAGCCAGCCGGCGTTACGGGCCTTGGAGGCCTTCAGCGTGACAGCGGCACAGACGCCGCCACCGAGCAGGATGAGTATGGCGGTACCGATGGTCTCGCCGATGAAGATGTCGGAGCTGGACACCCGTGACTCCTTTGTCCTTCGTCCAGGGGAAGGCGAACCCCGGGTCCCTCCGGTGGTCCGCGCCCTCAGGTGTGAGAGCGATGTCGGCCCTTGGCGTTGTCACACTCTAACGCGTATTGCCGGTAGGTGTTCGACAATGCCGACCGATGGACGGGAGTCTCGCTTCCGGTTCGCCGAGGCGTCAAGAGTTCGGTAATCGAATGCAGGATCGTTATTGATCGCCGCGGCTTATCGATCTTGAAACGGGTGCGCACCGCGCGCGAACAGGTACGTTTCGTGTCCGCCCGGGGTGAAGAGGGCGGACGGGGACGGGTGCGGCGGCTGCGCAAGGCCACGGGGTGCGGGAAGGGCCGCGGGTGCGCGAAAGGTCACGGGCGCGCGGAAGGTCGCGCGCGTAGGCGAGGCCACGGCTGCAAGTGAGCCACGGGGTGAACAAGGCCACGGGGTGTGCGAGGTCGCGGGCGCAAAGCAGGGCGGCGGGTGCGCCGAAGGGGCCGATACGTCGTAGGCGTACCGGCCGGACGCTTTGAAGTGCGGGGGCCTCAGAACCGCCCGGCGCCCAGGTCCCTGGACACCGCGCGGGCGCAGTCACGGACCGCCGCGATCAGATCGGGGCGCAGTTCGCCGTCCCGGCACACCCGTTCCACCGCGCCGGTGATGCCCACCGCACCCACCGGCATCCGCCGCCGGTCGTGGATCGGCGCCGCCACCGAGGCCACCCCGGTCCAGGTCTCCTCGACATCGGCCGCGTACCCCCGGGCCCGGGTCAGGTCGAGGAGCTGCTCGAAGTCGTCCAGCTCGCACACCGTGCGGTCGGTGAACGCCTTACGGTCGTTCTCCAGCGCCTCGCTGTGTGCCACCGGGTCGTACGCGGAGAGCACCTTGCCGAGAGCCGTGGAGTGCAGCGGCTGCATGGCCCCGATCTCCAGGACCTGCCGGCTGTCGTCGGGCCGGAAGACGTGGTGCACGATCAGCACGCCCTGTTGGTGCAGCACCCCGAGATAGACGCTCTCGCCGCTCGACCGGGCCAGGTCGTCCGTCCACACCAGGGCGCGCGCCCGCAGCTCGTGCACATCGAGATAGGTGGTCCCGAGGCGTAGCAGTTCGGCCCCCAGCTGATAGCGGCCCGAGGCGGTGTCCTGCTCGACGAACCCCTCCTGCTGGAGCGTACGGAGTATGCCGTGGGCCGTGCCCTTGGCGAGGCCCAGCGACGAGGCGATGTCCGACAGGCCGAGCCGTCGCTCGCCACCCGCGAGCAGCCGCAGCATCGCGGCCGCCCGTTCGAGCGACTGGATGTTCCGTGCCATCCCCGTCCTGCCTCCGTCCTTCGACCTGTCGCCAACCGTCGCATACCAGCGTTCGGCAATGCCGAACACTACCGGTCGTTGCCGACCTCTCGCTAATGGGTGGTCGCCATCCGTTCCGCGAGAATCCCCGTGCGGGTCACATCAGGAACGCCCGTCCGCCCCGTGGACGCCTCTGACCGTAGGGCCTGCCGGGGGCTACCCTGGCCGCGTGCGTCTTCCGTGGGAAGCGCAAAGCCGACAGCCGTCGCACTCCAGGGAGCATCTTCCATGGCCTCGTTGCCGAATCCGTCCCTTTCGTCCGCCTCCGCCGACAGCCGGGCCCGAATCGACGCCCTCCGGGAAGCCCTCGCCACTCGTGTCGTGGTGGCCGACGGCGCGATGGGCACGATGCTTCAGGCGCAGGATCCGACCCTGGAGGACTTCCAGGGTCTGGAGGGCTGCAACGAGATCCTCAATCTGACTCGCCCCGACATCGTCCGTTCGGTCCATGAGGCGTACTTCGCCGTGGGTGTCGACTGTGTGGAGACGAACACCTTCGGGGCCAACCATGCGGCCATGGCCGAGTACGAGATCGCCGATCGTGTGTACGAGCTGTCGGAGGCGGGTGCCCGGATCGCCCGCGGGGTCGCGGACGCGTTCGCGGCGGGGGACGGCCGTGGGCGCTGGGTGCTGGGGTCGATCGGGCCGGGTACCAAGCTGCCCACCCTGGGTCATGTCGCCTACACCACGATCCGTGACGGTTTCCAGGCCAATGCGGAGGGGTTGCTGGCGGGTGGGGCGGACGCGTTGATCGTCGAGACCACTCAGGACCTGTTGCAGACGAAGGCCTCGATCCTGGGTGCCCGGCGCGCGATGGAGGCGACGGGCATCGAGGTGCCGCTGCTGTGCTCGATGGCGTTCGAGACCACCGGCACCATGCTGCTGGGTTCCGAGATCGGTGCGGCGCTGACCGCGCTGGAGCCGCTGGGTATCGACATGATCGGTCTGAACTGCTCGACCGGTCCGGCGGAGATGAGTGAGCATCTGCGCTATCTCACCCGTCACTCGCGCATTCCGCTGCTGTGCATGCCGAACGCGGGTCTGCCGGTGCTGACCAAGGACGGGGCGCATTTCCCGCTGGGTCCGCAGGGTCTGGCGGACGCGCAGGAGAACTTCGTCCGCGACTACGGGCTCTCGCTGGTCGGTGGTTGCTGCGGCACGACTCCCGAGCATCTGCGTCAGGTCGTGGAGCGGGTCCGTGACCTGGCTCCGGTGGAGCGCAGTCCGCGGCCCGAGCCTGGTGCGGCGTCCCTGTATCAGAGTGTGCCGTTCCGTCAGGACACCTCGTATCTGGCGATCGGTGAGCGCACCAATGCCAACGGTTCGAAGAAGTTCCGCGAGGCCATGCTGGAGGGCCGCTGGGACGACTGTGTGGAGATGGCCCGGGAGCAGATCCGTGAGGGCGCGCACATGCTCGATCTGTGCGTGGACTATGTGGGTCGCGACGGTGTGGCCGACATGGAGGAGCTGGCGGGCCGGTTCGCGACCGCCTCCACCTTGCCGATCGTCCTGGACTCCACCGAGGTCGAGGTCATCCGCGCGGGTCTGGAGAAGCTCGGCGGGCGCGCGGTGATCAACTCGGTGAACTACGAGGACGGTGACGGGCCGGATTCGCGGTTTGTGAAGGTGACGCGGCTCGCGCGGGAGCACGGTGCGGCGCTGATCGCGCTGACCATCGACGAGGAGGGCCAGGCCCGCACCCCGCAGAAGAAGGTCGAGATCGCCGAGCGGCTGATCGCCGATCTGACCGGGAACTGGGGCATCCACGAGTCGGACATCCTCATCGACACGCTGACCTTCACCATCTGCACCGGTCAGGAGGAGTCCCGCAAGGACGGCATCGCCACCATCGAGGCGATCCGGGAGCTGAAGAGGCTCCACCCGGATGTGCAGACCACCCTGGGGCTGTCGAACATCTCCTTCGGCCTGAACCCGGCCGCGCGGATCCTGCTCAACTCGGTGTTCCTCGACGAGTGCGTCAAGGCGGGGCTGGACTCCGCGATCGTGCACGCCTCGAAGATCCTGCCGATCGCGCGTTTCGACGAGGAGCAGGTCACGACGGCTCTCGACCTCATCTACGACCGCCGCGCCGAGGGTTATGACCCGCTGCAGAAGCTGATGGCGCTGTTCGAGGGTGCCACCGCAAAGTCGCTGAAGGCGGGCAAGGCCGAGGAACTGGCGGCGCTGCCGCTGGAGGAGCGCCTCAAGCGGCGCATCATCGACGGCGAGAAGAACGGTCTGGAAGCCGACCTCGGCGAGGCGCTGCTGACGCGGCCGGCTCTCGACATCGTCAACGAGACACTTCTGGACGGTATGAAGGTGGTCGGTGAGCTGTTCGGCTCCGGCCAGATGCAGTTGCCGTTCGTGCTGCAGTCGGCGGAGGTCATGAAGTCCGCCGTCGCCTACCTCGAACCGCACATGGAGAAGACGGACGAGGCCGGCAAGGGCACCATCGTGCTCGCGACCGTGCGCGGCGACGTCCACGACATCGGCAAGAACCTCGTCGACATCATCCTGTCCAACAACGGCTACAACGTCGTCAACCTCGGTATCAAGCAGCCGGTCTCCGCGATCCTGGAGGCCGCCGAGGAACACCGGGCCGACGTCATCGGCATGTCCGGGCTCCTGGTCAAGTCCACGGTGATCATGAAGGAGAACCTGGAGGAGCTGAACCAGCGGGGCCTGGCCGCCACCTACCCGGTCATCCTCGGCGGCGCGGCGCTCACCCGCGCGTACGTCGAACAGGATCTGTACGAGCTGTACGAGGGCGAGGTCCGCTACGCCCGCGACGCCTTCGAGGGCCTGCGTCTGATGGACGCGCTCATCGGGGTCAAGCGGGGCGTGCCCGGGGCCAAGCTGCCCGAGCTGCGCCGACGCCGGGTGCGGGCGGCAACCGTCGAGACCGAGGAGCGGCCCGAGGAGGGCCATGTCCGCTCCGACGTCTCCACCGACAACCCCGTGCCCACCCCGCCGTTCTGGGGCACCCGCGTCGTCAAGGGCATCCCGCTCAAGGAGTACGCCTCCTGGCTGGACGAGGGCGCGCTGTTCAAGGGCCAGTGGGGCCTGAAGCAGACCCGCACCGGTGAGGGCCCCACCTACGAGGAACTCGTCGAGACCGAGGGCCGGCCCCGGCTGCGCGGCCTGCTCGACCGGCTCCAGACGGACAACCTCCTCGAGGCGGCCGTCGTCCACGGCTACTTCCCCTGCGTGTCCAAGGACGACGACCTGATCGTCCTGGACGAGGCCGGCAACGAGCGCACCCGGTTCACCTTCCCGCGCCAGCGCCGGGGCCGGCGGCTTTGCCTGGCCGACTTCTTCCGCCCCGAGGAGTCCGGCGAGACCGACGTCGTGGGCTTCCAGGTCGTCACCGTCGGCTCCCGCATCGGCGAGGAGACCGCGCGCCTCTTCGAGTCCAACTCCTACCGGGACTACCTCGAACTGCACGGCCTGTCCGTGCAGTTGGCGGAGGCCCTCGCGGAGTACTGGCACGCACGGGTGCGCGCCGAACTCGGCTTTGCCGGCGAGGACCCGGCCGACATCGAGGACATGTTCGCCCTGAAGTACCGCGGCGCCCGCTTCTCCCTCGGCTACGGCGCCTGCCCCGACCTGGAGGACCGCGCCAAGATCGCCCAGCTCCTGGAGCCGGAACGGATCGGCGTCCACCTCTCCGAGGAGTTCCAGCTCCACCCGGAGCAGTCCACGGACGCGATCGTGATCCACCACCCCGAGGCCAAGTACTTCAACGCCCGATAGCGCTCTCGAGTGCGACGGGTGCGCCACCCGGCGTCACCACGCACTTTCCCCGCGGCCGTCGTACACTGGTCGGTCCACCGCAGGCCGGTTCCCCCTCCGGGAACCGGCCTGGTTGTCCCCTGAAGGAGGTGCGCCGGATGACCACCACGGTCCCCGCGCTCGGAACCCGTACGGCCGAAGGCTCCGCCCTGCAGGCCGTGCTTCTCGACATGGACGGCACACTGGTGGACACCGAGGGATTCTGGTGGGACGTCGAGGTCGAGGTCTTCGCCTCACTCGGCCACACCCTTGACGAGTCCTGGCGCCATGTCGTGGTGGGCGGCCCCATGGCGCGCAGCGCGGGCTTCCTGATCGAGGCCACCGGCGCCGACATCTCCCTCGACGAACTCAGCGTGCTGCTCAACGACGGGTTCGAGGACCGTATCGACCGAAGGCTGCCCCTGATGCCCGGCGCGGCCCGGCTGCTGGCCGAACTGGCGGCGCACGAGATCCCCACCGCCCTGGTCTCCGCCTCGCACCGGCGCATCATCGACCGGGTCCTGGCCTCGATCGGCCCGCAGTACTTCTCCCTCACCGTCGCCGGGGACGAGGTGGAGCGCACCAAGCCGTTCCCGGACCCCTATCTGCTGGCGGCCTCGGGCCTCGGGGCGGACCCCGCCCGCTGCGCCGTCGTCGAGGACACCGCTACCGGTGTCGCGGCCGCCGAGGCAGCGGGCTGCCTGGTGGTCGCCGTGCCTTCGGTCGCTCCCATCGCCCCCGCCCCGCGTCGCACCGTGGTGACCTCTCTCGAAGAGGTCGACCTTCCATTTCTCCGTGGTTTGATGACGGAAATGCGCTGATCGTTCACCCAGCGTGCATCCTGAATGGACGCAATACCGCCGCGTGTCCAGCGGAATGAATTAATACCCGGCCGCCCGGCCGAATTCGGGTGCGGTCCGGTGGACTTAACGTGTGACGTTCACCACATGCAGGGGGGTCGACAGTGGGGGCGAAGTGTGCCGATCCCCCTTGTTCGGGTGTCCCCGGCGTGCCCTTGTGTCCCGATTGGTGGAACGCTGCACGAATCCTTCCCCGAGCGGACTTTCGGTGCGTCCGCAACCGGTTTCTCTGCGTGATGGGAACTCAACTCCGGTGGCGGTGAACCCTCGTGCGGGCGCGGACTAATCTCATCGCGAGAACATCGCCACAACCCCGTGATCCCTCGCACCACCCAATGCTTGACGGGTACACGGATCCAACAGCCCTGGAGAAACTCGAGCATGAACCGCAAGACTTTGGTGCTGCCGGCCGTCGTCGGTCTGCTCACCCCCGTCCTCGCTGCCTGTGGCGGGTCCGACAGCGGGGGCAAGAGCGGTGACGCCATCGTCGTCGGCACCACCGACCGGTTCACCGACACCGGCGACACGCCCGCGCCCGTGGACCCGGCGTACGCGTACGACGTCGGCACCTGGAACATCCTGCGGCAGACCGTGCAGACGCTGATGGTCCAGCCCCGCGGTGAGGGCGAACCCGAGCCCGAAGCCGCCGAGAGCTGCGGCTTCACCGACACCGGCAACGAGCGCTACGCCTGCAAGCTGCGCAGCGGCCTGAAGTTCGCCAACGGCGACCCGGTGACCGCGGCCGACGTGAAGTTCTCCATCGAGCGTGCCCTCTCGCTGAAGGCCGACAGCGGTGTCTTCGCGCTGCTGTCCACCATCGACACCGTCGAGACGCAGGGCGACGACCAGGTCATCTTCCACCTGAAGACCGCGGACGCGACCTTCCCGTTCAAGCTGTCGACGCCGGTCGCGGGCATCATCAACCCCAAGGACTACCAGAAGAACAAGCTGCGCGACGGCTTCCAGGTCGACGGCTCCGGCCCGTACACCATGCAGGCCGAGGTCTCGAACAACGAGCTGGTCAAGGCCACCTTCACCAAGAACCCCTCGTACACGGGCCTGCTGAAGCCCAAGAACGACAAGGTGGTTCTGGAGACCTTCAAGGACGCCGACGCCATGGGCGCCGCCCTCGACAAGGGCGACATCGACGTCATGACCCGTCAGATGTCCCCGGACCAGATCCGCAAGCTCCAGAACGACACGTCCGGCAAGGTCAACCTCGTGGAGATGCCGGGCCTCGAAATCCGCTACCTGGGCTTCAACACCGACGCCGCGTCGGTGAAGTCCACGGCCGTCCGCCAGGCCATGGCCCAGGTCATCGACCGCAGCGCCCTGGTCTCGAAGGTGTACGGCTCCCAGGCCCAGGCGCTGTACTCGCTGGTCCCGGCCACCATCACCGGCCACTCCAACGCGTTCTTCAACAAGTACAGCGACCCGAGCGTGGCCAAGGCCCGCACGCTGCTGAACAAGGCGAACATCACCACCCCGGTGAAGCTGACCCTGCACTACACGACCGACCACTACGGCCCGGCCACCGCCAAGGAGTTCGAGGTGCTCAAGGAGCAGCTCAACGGCAGCGGGCTGTTCAACGTCGACGTCCAGGGCACGCCGTGGGACAAGTTCCGCCCGGCCGAGAAGAAGGGCGCGTACGACGTCTACGGCATGGGTTGGTTCCCCGACTTCCCGGACGCGGACAACTACCTGGCGCCGTTCCTGGACAAGGACAACACCCTCGGTTCGCCGTACGACAACGAGGAGATCCGCAACACGCTGATCCCGCAGTCGCGGCGCGAGGCCGACCGTCTCAACGCGTCGAAGAGCCTCACCGACATCCAGGACAAGGTCGCCGACGACGTGCCGATCCTCCCGCTGTGGCAGGGCAAGCAGTACGTCGCCACCCGTGACGACATCACGGGCAGCGAGTACGCGATGAACTCCTCCTCCACGCTGCAGCTGTGGGAGCTCGGTCGCGGTGTGAGCGGCTGATCCGATCCGGACTGACAAGACCCCCGGGCCGAACGGCCCGGGGGTCTTGGCGTGCGCGTGCGGGACATCGCCCGACAGCCCATCGCCCACAGGCCGTTCGAGGCGACCGTGAGGACCTCGTGCTGCCCGCGGGGCGCGCGACTACTGCGCGCCGGGGCGCACCAGGCCGCTCTCGTACGCGTACACCGCGGCCTGCACCCGGTCCCGCAGCCCCAGCTTCGTCAGCACATGACCCACATGCGTCTTGACCGTGGTCTCGCTGACGAACAGGTCGGCGGCGATCTCGGCGTTGGACAGTCCGCGTGCCACCAGCTTCAGCACCTCCACCTCACGCTCGGTGAGGGTGTGCAGGGTGTCGGGAACCGGCTCGTCCCCGGACGGCAGATGTCCCGCGTACTTGTCGAGCAGACGACGCGTGATGCTCGGCGCGAGCATCGCCTCGCCCGCCGCGACCACCCGGATCGCCTGCACCAGCTCGTCGGCCGGCGCGTCCTTGAGGAGGAAGCCGCTGGCCCCGGCGCGCAGCGCCTCCACCACGTACTCGTCGAGATCGAAGGTGGTCAGCACCAGCACCTTGGCCGGGCCGTCCCGCCCGGGCCCGGTGATCTGCCGGGTCGCCTCCACCCCGTCCATCCGCGGCATGCGGATGTCCATCAGCACCACATCGGGCTGGAGGGCACGCACCTGGTCGAGTGCCTGAAGGCCGTCTCCGGCCTCGCCGACGACCGCGAGGTCCTGCTCGGCCTCCAGGATCATCCGGAAGCCCGTGCGCAGCAGCGGCTGGTCGTCGACCAGTAGGACGCGGATGGCCACGTAAGTCTCCTTCGCTAGTCCGGCCCCATTCTGCCCTGCTCGCAGCCCTCCGGTTCGGGCACCCTGACCCCCGCCGATCACACCTCCCCGGGCCCGCCCGCCGAGTCCCCGGCCGTGTCCTCGTCAGTGACCTGCACCGGCAGCGGCTGCGTCTGCCGGGGGACGCTGCCCGGACCCGCCACCACGACCCCGTCAGGGCCCCGCACCGGCAGTGGATACGGCGGGGGAGTGCCGCCGAACTCCGGGCAGACGGGCTGGTGATCGCACCAGCCGCACAGCTTGGTGGGACGCGGGCGCCAGTCGCCCGTCTCCGTCGCCAGCCGGATCGCCTCCCACAGCGCGAGCAGCTTGCGCTCGACGCGCTCCAGATCCGCCGGCACCGGGTCGTACGTCACCACATCGCCGCTGCCCAGATAGACGAGCTGCAGCCGCCGCGGCACGACCCGCTTCAGCCGCCACACCACCAGGGCGTAGAACTTCATCTGGAACAGCGCGCCCTCCGCGTACTCGGGCCGGGGCGCCTTGCCCGTCTTGTAGTCGACGATCCGCACCTCGCCCGTGGGCGCGACGTCGACACGGTCGATGATCCCGCGCAGCTTCAGCCCGGAGTCCAGCACCGCCTCCACGAACAGCTCGCGCTCGGCCGGCTCCAGCCGGGTCGGGTCCTCCAGCGAGAACCAGCGCTCCACGAGCTGCTCCGCCTCGCCCAGCCAGCGCGCCAGCCGCTCACCCTCCGGATCGTCCGCGAACAGCTCCGCGACCTCCGGTCTCGTCTCCCGCAGGCGGTCCCACTGGCCCGGGATGAGCGACTTGGCCCGGGGCGCGGTCCGCTCGACGGCGGGAGCGTCGAACAGCCGCTCCAGCACCGCATGGACCAACGTGCCCCGGGTCGCCGCCTCGCTCGGCTTCTCGGGCAGTTTGTCGATCACCCGGAAGCGGTAGAGAAGCGGACACTGCATGAAGTCGCCGGCGCGGGAGGGCGACAGCGACTCCGGAGGCGCGGCGGCCACGGCGGGCTGCTCGGCGGAGCCGTCGGTGCTGGTATCCATGCCCACAGACCATACGGCCCGCCACTGACAGTGACACAGTCGCGCCCGTCCCGGCCCGACGGGATCCGGGCACCGGCACGGCCGGGCGGTCCGCGGTACGGCGGGCCGAACGGCCCGTGCGTCACCGGGGAGAACAGAGGGGGTGCCGGGGCGGAACACGACGCGACGGCCGCATACCATCGACCCAGACCCTCCCACCCGGCACCACCCGGGCCGGGGAGACGCTTCGATCGAGGGGACATCGTGGACGAGAGCGGCGGGAGCGGACAGCCGCGCCCCGGCAACGGCGGGACGACCGACCCCGAGGCGGCCCCCACGGCACGGCCCGCCGCCGACGCCGCGCGCCCCGAGCAGCAGCAGGCGCAGCCCGTCGACGGCGGACCGGCCACGGCCACGCACGACGAGGGCACCCGGCCGGGCGGCGACGAGCACGCCGCCGAGCCAGACTCCCCGGGCCCGGCTCACTCCGGCGGCCGAACGACCCCCGAGCCGCACGACGCCACCACCCCGTCGCCCACCCCCGAGTCCGGCCCCGCACGGTCCGACGACCCTGCGGCCGCACCCCCACCCTTCGGCCACGACCCGCACGCCCCCCGCAGCCACGCCCACTCCGGAGCCGACGGCCAGGGACGTCCCCCGCAGCGCCCCAAGGATCCCGGCGGCGGCATCCTCATGGGCCGACCCTTCGGTGTCCCCGTCTACGTCGCCCCCAGCTGGTTCCTCGTCGCCGCCCTGATCACCTGGGTGTTCGGCGGCCAGCTCGACCGCGTGCTGCCCCAGCTCGGCGCCGCCCGCTATCTCGTCTCCCTCTTCTTCGCGGTCGCCTTCTACGCCTCCGTCCTCGTCCACGAGCTGGCCCACACCGTCGCCGCCCTCCGCTTCAAGCTCCCGGTGCGCCGCATCCAGCTCCAGTTCTTCGGCGGCGTCTCCGAGATCCAGAAGGAGGCCGAGTCCCCGGGCCGGGAGTTCGTCCTCGCGTTCGTGGGCCCCCTGCTCTCCCTGGTCCTCGCCGGGATCTTCTACCTCGCCATGCAGCCCGTCCGGCCCGGCACCGTCCCCGGCGTCCTGCTGGCCGGCCTCATGATCTCCAACCTCATCGTGGCCGCCTTCAACCTGCTCCCCGGCCTCCCCCTCGACGGCGGCCGCATGCTGCGCGCCGTCGTCTGGAAGATCACCGGACGGCCGATGAGCGGCACCGTCGCCGCCGCATGGGTCGGCCGCGCCCTGGCCATCGCGGTCCTGATCGGCCTGCCGCTGCTCACCCAGTCCGGCGCCCTCGGCTCCACCGCCGAGGACAACGTGGGCATGGACACCGTCACCGACGCCCTGCTCGCCGCCATCCTCGCCGCCATCATCTGGACCGGCGCCGGCAACAGCCTCCGCATGGCCCGGCTGCGCGAGCACCTGCCCGAACTGCGCGCCCGCACCCTCACCCGCCGCGCGGTCCCCATCGAGACGAACACCTCGCTGTCCGAGGCCCTGCGCCGCGCCAACGCCGCCGGCGCACGGGCCCTGGTCGTCGTCGACGGCCACGGCCAGCCCCTCTCGCTCGTCCGCGAGTCCGCCATCGTCGGCGTCCCCGAGCACCGCCGGCCCTGGGTCAACGCCAGCGAACTCGCGCAGGACCTCACCGACGGCATGCGCGTCTCCGCGGAGCTCGCCGGCGAGGACCTCCTCGACGCCCTGCGCGCCGCACCCGCGACCGAGTACCTCGTCGTCGAGGAGAACGGCGACATCTACGGCGTCCTGTCCGCCGCCGACGTCGAGCGCGCCTTCGTGAAGGCCATGGCC
Organism: Streptomyces sp. NPDC002573; assembly: GCF_042889625.1. Classification (NCBI taxonomy): domain Bacteria; kingdom Bacillati; phylum Actinomycetota; class Actinomycetes; order Kitasatosporales; family Streptomycetaceae; genus Streptomyces; species Streptomyces sp. NPDC002573. Next base: position 18,753 of record NZ_JBIARC010000070.1, read on the forward strand.
CGCCCCAGCTGAGGCCCCGGCCACCGAGCGTGGTCGGCGGCCCCTCCGGCGACCGGTAGGCTGGTCACATGTCCGAACCGACCGGTGCCGCCCGCCGTCGCGGGCCCTTCAAGGTCGGGGACCAGGTACAGCTGACCGACCCCAAGGGCCGCCACTACACGTTCACGCTCGAAGCCGGGAAGAACTTTCACACCCACAAGGGTTCCTTCCCGCACGACGAACTGATCGGCGCACCCGAGGGCAGCGTTGTCCGCACCACGGGGAACGTCGCCTATCTCGCGTTGCGCCCCCTGCTCCCCGACTACGTCCTGTCCATGCCCCGCGGGGCAGCCGTCGTCTACCCGAAGGACGCGGGGCACATCCTCGCCTTCGCCGACATCTTCCCCGGCGCCCGCGTCGTGGAGGCCGGCGTCGGCTCCGGCTCGCTCAGCAGCTTCCTGCTGCGCGCCATCGGCGACCAGGGCATGCTGCACAGCTACGAGCGCCGCGCCGACTTCGCCGAGATCGCCCAGCAGAACGTGGAGCGCTACTTCGGCGGCCCGCACCCGGCCTGGCAGCTCACCGTCGGCGACCTCCAGGACAACCTGAGCGACACCGACGTCGACCGCGTCATCCTCGACATGCTCGCCCCCTGGGAGTGCCTGGAGGCCGTCTCCAAGGCGCTCGTCCCCGGCGGCATCCTGTGCTGCTACGTGGCCACCACCACCCAGCTCGCCCGGACCGTCGAGTCCATCCGCGAGATCGGCTGCTTCAACGAGCCGACCTCCTGGGAGACGATGATCCGCAACTGGCACATCGAGGGCCTGGCCGTCCGCCCGGACCACCGGATGATCGGCCACACCGGCTTCCTGCTCACCGCCCGCCGCCTCGCGGACGGCGTCGAGCCGCCCATGCGCCGCCGCCGCCCCGCCAAGGGCGCCTACGGCGAGGACTACGCCGGTCCCAACGCGGAGGGAGGCTCCGGCCGCTGAGCCGAGCCCTGCACCCGATCCAACGTACGAGCGCCGTGGCCGAGTTCCCGCACCCCTCGCGGAACTCCGCCACGGCGCTCGCGCGTTGAGCCTCCGAGGCGGTCCGGAACCCGAAGCACCGGAGGAAGCGGGCACCCGCCGTTCCCCCGTACTGTGACGTGTGGCACGATGCGGGGCACCCCACCGGCACAGCCCTCACAGGAGACACTTCTCTCGTGCAGCACCCCGCCGTTCCGGAACTCGCGCACACCACCACCCGGCCCATCCACTGGGTCGCCACTGCCACCGCGGTCTCCGGCGTGATCGCTCTGACGTCCCTGCTGCAACCCGGCGCCGCGACCGCGGCCCAGCCCCAGGTCCGGACCAAAGCGGCCCCGGTCGCGGCCCTGCCGCCCGACCCCTCCAAGGTCCACTTCCCCCTCGACTGCGGCCCCACCAAGGTCCTCGTCGCGAAGAGAGCCACCGGCGACCTCGACGGCGACGGCCGCCCCGAGACCGTGGCCGTCGTCCACTGCGACGCGAGCATGGGCACCCCGCCCGACGCCGCCTACGTCCTCACCCAGGCCGCCGACGCCACCGAACCCCGTGTGGTCGCCACCCTCGTCGATCCCAAGGAACGCCTCACGGTCACGAGCCTCGCCGTCCACGACGCCGCCGTCACCGCGAGCATGCTCGGCTACTCCTCGCCCGACGTACCGAGTTGCTGCCCCGACGTGAAGAGCTCCGCCGAATGGCAGTGGAGGGGCGGCGCGTTCGTCCGCTCCACCCCCTCCGGGGCCCGGACCGTGTGACCCGGCTCACCGCCCCCGGGACCCACGGCTCATGGCCGCCCCGGGGGCGTTCGGAGGTCGGCCGGGCGAACCCGGTGTGAGAAAACAGACATGAATGACAGTCTGTGGTCGTACGATCACTCGGCGTCGGGGCCGTAGATCTCCACCTTGTCCGAAACCCGGCGTACGTGGATGCATTCACCGGGGCACTCCCGCGCCGAGTCGACCACATCCGTGAGAAGCGGCAGCGGCACGGGCGTTGTGGCGCCCGTGGCCTGCAAAAGCTCGTCGTCCGGGCCCTTCACATAGGCCAGGCCGTCGATATCCAGCTCGAACACTTCGGGCGCGTACTGGGCGCAGATGCCGTCACCGGTACACAGATCCTGGTCGATCCAGACCTCCAGCGCCTCGCTGTCGACTCCGGCCTGCTGCACGGTCATCTCTCCTGCCGTTTTTTCTTCGCAGCGCTGCCGGGAATCCGGCCAGCCCTGACGGGTGTTGAACACCCTGACCCTACCTTCGGCCGCTTTCCAATCATGTTCGGTGGGTATTCCCCTGGCGTGAGGGAGAGCGCAAGGGTGAAGATCGGACACACCTCGACAGTCTTTGTGATCTAGGGGTTTCAATCGACACCCACCCAGGTAGGGTCTGGAAGCGTCCAGCTCCCCTTGGAGGAGGTGAGGACCGTGGCAGCCCACGACGACGACATTAACCGCGGCATCCGCCCGGGACGCGGGTCCGAAGACCCGGCCGGGCAGATCGCCTACCTTGAGCAGGAGATCGCCGTCCTGCGCCGCAAGCTCGCCGACTCTCCGCGACACACGAGGATTCTCGAAGAGCGGATCGTCGAGCTGCAGACCAACCTGGCCGGCGTGTCCGCACAGAACGAGCGGCTCGCCAACACGCTCCGTGAGGCCCGCGACCAGATCGTGGCCCTCAAGGAGGAGGTCGACCGGCTCGCCCAGCCGCCGGCCGGCTTCGGTGTCTTCCTGCAGGCGAACGAGGACGGCACGGCCGACATCTTCACCGGGGGCCGCAAGCTCCGGGTGAACGTCAGCCCCAGCGTGGAGCTCGAGGAACTCCGCCGCGGCCAGGAACTGATGCTCAACGAAGCGCTCAACGTGGTCGAGGCCATGGAGTACGAGCGTGTCGGGGACATCGTCACCCTCAAGGAAGTCCTCGAGGACGGCGAGCGCGCCCTGGTGCTCGGGCACACCGACGAGGAACGGGTGGTACGGCTCGCCGAGCCGCTGCTGGACGTCACCATCCGCCCCGGCGACGCCCTTCTGCTTGAGCCCCGCTCCGGCTATGTCTACGAGGTCGTACCGAAGAGCGAGGTCGAGGAGCTCGTCCTCGAAGAGGTCCCCGACATCGGCTACGAGCAGATCGGTGGCCTCGCGGGCCAGATCGAGGCCATCCGCGACGCGGTCGAGCTGCCGTACCTGTACCCCGACCTCTTCAAGGAGCACGAACTGCGCCCGCCCAAGGGCGTCCTGCTCTACGGTCCTCCCGGATGCGGCAAGACCCTCATCGCCAAAGCCGTGGCCAACTCCCTGGCCAAGAAGGTCGCCGAGGTGACCGGCCAGGCCGCCGGGAAGAGCTTCTTCCTGAACATCAAGGGCCCCGAGCTGCTGAACAAGTACGTCGGTGAGACCGAGCGGCAGATCCGCCTCGTCTTCCAGCGTGCCCGGGAGAAGGCCAGCGAGGGCACCCCCGTCATCGTCTTCTTCGACGAGATGGAGTCCCTCTTCCGCACCCGCGGCTCCGGTGTCAGCTCGGACGTGGAGAACACCATCGTCCCTCAGCTGCTCGCCGAGATCGACGGCGTGGAGGGCCTGCAGAACGTGGTCGTCATCGGCGCCTCCAACCGCGAGGACATGATCGACCCCGCGATCCTGCGACCCGGCCGGCTCGACGTCAAGATCAAGATCGAGCGTCCCGACGCCGAGGCGGCCCGGGACATCTTCGGCAAGTACCTCACCGAGAACCTCCCCCTGCACGCCGACGACGTCAGCGAGCACCGGGGCGACAAGGCGGCCACTGTCCAGGGCATGATCCAGACCGCCGTGGAACAGATGTACGCCGAGTCCGACGAGAACCGTTTCCTTGAGGTCACCTACGCCAACGGTGACAAGGAAGTCCTCTACTTCAAGGACTTCAATTCCGGCGCCATGATCGAAAACATTGTCGGGCGCGCCAAGAAAATGGCGATCAAGGACTTCCTGGAACACAGCCAGAAGGGCCTCAGGGTCTCCCATCTCCTCCAGGCGTGTGTGGACGAGTTCAAGGAGAACGAGGACCTGCCCAACACCACCAACCCGGACGACTGGGCCCGGATCTCCGGAAAGAAGGGCGAGCGGATCGTCTACATCCGTACGCTGATCACCGGAAAGCAGGGCGCGGACACCGGACGCTCCATCGACACGGTGGCGAACACCGGGCAGTACCTGTAAAAGGCAGGCGGCTGCGGGTCCCGTCACCGGGCACCCGCAGCCGACGCTTTTCCGGACACGTCCGGAGCAAGGCAATGACGCAAATGATCTCCCCACCAGCGCAAAGGCGTTCTAGGCTCTTTCGTACCGCCGCGTCGCGCCGTGCGGGGACGGGCACCGCACGCGCACCGGAGCACCAGCGGTACTTGAGCGCCGCCCCCGACCGAGGGCGCCGCCTGGCAAGGAGGGCCGCATGACCGTACGGCGAGTAATGGGCATCGAGACGGAGTACGGCATCTCCGTCCCCGGCCACCCCAACGCCAATGCCATGCTCACCTCATCCCAGATCGTCAACGCCTACGCGGCGGCGATGCACCGGGCCCGCCGGGCCCGCTGGGACTTCGAGGAGGAGAACCCGCTGCGGGACGCGCGAGGCTTCGACCTCGCCCGCGAGGCCGCCGACGCCAGCCAGCTCACCGACGAGGACATCGGCCTGGCCAATGTGATCCTCACCAACGGCGCGCGACTGTACGTCGACCACGCACACCCCGAGTACAGCGCTCCCGAGGTGACCAACCCCCGCGACGCCGTCCTCTGGGACAAGGCCGGCGAGCGGATCATGGCCGAGGCCGCGGAACGCGCCGCCCAGCTTCCCGGGGCCCAGCCGATCCACCTCTACAAGAACAACACCGACAACAAGGGCGCCTCCTACGGCACGCACGAGAACTACCTGATGAAGCGGGAGACCCCCTTCTCGGACATCGTGCGCCACCTCACGCCCTTCTTCGTCTCCCGCCAGGTCGTCGCCGGCGCCGGCCGCGTCGGCATCGGCCAGGACGGCCACGAGCACGGCTTCCAGCTCAGCCAGCGCGCGGACTACTTCGAGGTCGAGGTCGGCCTCGAGACGACACTCAAACGGCCCATCATCAACACACGGGACGAACCGCACGCGGACGCCGAGAAGTACCGCCGGCTCCACGTGATCATCGGCGACGCGAACCTGTCGGAGATCTCGACCTATCTCAAGCTGGGCACGACCGCCCTGGTCCTGTCGATGATCGAGGACGGCTTCATCGCCGTCGACCTCGCCGTCGACCAGCCCGTACGCACCCTCCACCAGGTCTCCCACGACCCCGGACTGAAGCGCCTCGTCACGCTCCGCAGCGGCCGGACGCTCACCGCCGTCCAACTCCAGATGGAGTACTACGAGCTGTCGCGCAAATACGTGGAGGAGCGCTACGGGACCGACGCCGACGACCAGACCAAGGACGTCCTGGCCCGCTGGGAGGACACGCTCAACCGTCTGGAGCGGGACCCGATGAGCCTGGCCGGCGAACTGGACTGGGTCGCCAAGCGGGAGCTGATGGAGGGCTACCGGCGCCGCGACGGCCTCGACTGGGACGCCGCCCGGCTGCACCTGGTGGACCTCCAGTACGCCGACGTACGCGCCGAGAAGGGCCTCTACAACCGTCTGGCGGCCCGGGGTCGCATCAAGCGCCTCCTGGACGAGGACGAGGTCGAGCGGGCCCGCACAAAGCCGCCGGAGGACACACGCGCGTACTTCCGCGGCCGCTGCCTGGAGCAGTACGCGGACGACGTCGCGGCGGCCTCCTGGGACTCGGTGATCTTCGACCTCCCGGGCCGGGACTCCCTGCAGCGCGTCCCAACCCTCGAACCGCTTCGCGGAACGCGTAATCACGTCAAGGAGCTCCTGGACCGCTGCCGTACGGCGGAGGACCTGGTCAGGGTGCTTTCCGGCGGCTGAGCGGGTGTGCGGGCGCCTCGGCCGGGCAGGGTAGTAAATCCCGGCGTCCGGGAATCATCGAGGCGGTCCCTGTACTTGGAGCAACCACGGGGCCGATGTCGGACCGGGCTTGTAGGGTCTGATCATCACCGATCGGCAGGAATGCCGACCATGTCGGGCGAACTGAGCGGGGTGAGGGTTATGGCGACCAAGGACACCGGCGGCGGACAGCAGAAGGCCACGCGCTCCACGGAGGAGGTCGAGGAGCAGGCGCAGGACGCGCAGGCCTCCGACGACCTCAAGGAGCGACACGAGAAGCTGAGCGACGACGTGGACTCGGTTCTGGACGAGATCGACGACGTCCTCGAGGAAAACGCCGAGGATTTCGTGCGCTCCTTCGTTCAAAAGGGTGGGCAGTAAGCCTCTCTTCCCTTCGCATTGAAGGTGAACGAGGGGTAGGGGTGGCGACCAGGTTGTAGGTGCAGTGCTGCGGGCGGTGCGGCGAGGTCATGCCGCCCGCAGCCTTCTCCGTCGGGCGGACGAACCTCGACGGCTCGCGGCACCGGGGCTCGAGCGCCGGCGGGCCAGGGCGGGACGCTTCCGCCGTCCGCCGCTGTCCCGCAAGCTCACACGTACCGCCAGTGCCGCGGAGAGACGGAGCCGCGCGGCCGAGCGTGACCGGCTGACGGCTTCCCGCGGGGGTGTCCGCCGTGTCCGTCGGGCGGCCCCTGCGACCCAGGTTGATCAGAGTCATGAGACGGGTAGGGTCCGTGGCGTACTGTGCTTCAACTGCAATTCCGGCCTCGGCCTGTTGGGGGACGACCCCGAAGCGATGCACCGAGCTGCCGACTACCTGGAAGGAAACGCGTGGAAGCCAACCCTCGTAGCACCGGGCGTCTACCGGCCGCCTTCCTGACGCCCGGGTCGGCGTCCTTCATGGACTTCCTCTCCGAGCACCAGCCCGAGCTGCTGCCCGGCAAACGGCAGCTGCCGCCCACCCAGGGCGTGATCGAGGCCCCGCACGGCACCACCATCGTGGCCACGGCGTTCCCGGGGGGCGTCGTGCTCGCGGGTGACCGCCGCGCGACCATGGGCAATGTGATCGCCCAGCGGGACATCGAAAAGGTGTTCCCGGCGGACGAGTACTCGGCGGTCGGCATCGCCGGCACCGCGGGTCTCGCCGTGGAGATGGTGAAGCTGTTCCAGCTGGAGCTGGAGCACTTCGAGAAGGTCGAGGGCACCCAGCTCTCCCTGGAGGGCAAGGCGAACCGCCTGTCGACCATGATCCGCTCCAACCTCGGCATGGCCATGCAGGGCCTGGCCGTGGTGCCCCTCTTCGCCGGGTACGACCTGGACCGGGAGAGGGGCCGCATCTTCTCCTATGACGTGACGGGCGGCCGCTCCGAGGAGTACGGCTACGCGGCCACGGGTTCCGGATCGATCTTCGCGCGCGGGGCCATGAAGAAGCTCTACCGTGATGGTCTGACCGAGGAGCAGGCCACTACGTTGGTGGTCCAGGCTCTGTACGACGCGGCAGACGACGACTCGGCGACCGGTGGTCCCGATGTCGCCCGCCGGATCTATCCGATCGTCACCGTGATCACCGAGGACGGCTTCCGCCGGCTCACCGAGGACGAGGCGGGTGACATCGCCCGTGCGGTCCTGCAGCACCGTCTGGACCAGCCGGACGGCCCGAAGGCCGCCTTGCTCTGACGCCGGGGCTGGTTGTGGTGAAGGTGATCGTGTGACTTTGACAGAAAGGGACGGATAACCGGTGTCGACGCCGTTCTATGTCTCCCCGCAGCAGGCCATGGCCGACCGGGCGGAGTACGCCCGCAAGGGCATCGCGCGCGGCCGCAGCCTGGTCGTGATGCAGTACGCCGACGGCATCGTGTTCGTCGGCGAGAACCCGTCCCGTGCGCTGCACAAGTTCAGCGAGATCTACGACCGGATCGGTTTCGCGGCGGCCGGTAAGTACAACGAGTACGAGAACCTCCGCATCGGCGGGGTCCGCTATGCCGACCTGCGGGGCTACACCTACGACCGGGACGATGTGACCGCCCGGGGTCTGGCGAACGTGTACGCCCAGACGCTGGGCACGATCTTCTCGAGTGCGGCGGAGAAGCCGTACGAGGTGGAACTGGTGGTCGCCGAGGTGGGGGAGACCCCGGAGGGCGACCAGATCTACCGTCTGCCGCACGACGGATCGATCGTGGACGAGCACGGCTCGGTGGCGGTCGGTGGCAACGCGGAGCAGATCAGCAGCTTCCTGGACCAGCGCCACCGGGACGGCATGACCCTGGCGGAGGCGCTGAAGCTGGCGGTGCAGGCGCTGTCCCGGGACACCAACGGCAGCGAGCGGGAGATCCCCGCCGAGCGCCTGGAGGTCGCGGTGCTGGACCGTACGCGTCCGCAGGCGCGGAAGTTCAAGCGGATCGTGGGCCGGCAGCTCTCCCGGCTGCTGCAGGCCGACGGCGCGAGGACCGTCGCCGAGGCGGAGGCCGACTCCGCGGAGGACGAGGAGTGATCCCGCGTCGCGCCTCGCGAGGGGCGTGACGCCCACCCCGGCACAACGCCGCGCGCCCCGGCCCTTTCCGGCCCGGGCGCGCGGCGTTGTGCCGGGGTGTGTCTCAGGGGCGGGGCGGGGCCGTGGAGCCCCGTACGACAAGCTCGACGGGGATGTCTCCCTGTTCCGGCGTACGGCCGTCCAGGACGGCGAGGAGGACCTCCATGCCGCGTTCGCCGAAGAGTTCCGCGTCGAGCCGGACGGTGGTCAGCTCCGGGTCCAGGGCGCTGGCGAGGGCGAGGTCGTCGAGGCCGGTGACGGAGAGGTCCTCGGGGACGCGCAGACCGAGGCGCCGGGCGGCCTTGTAGGCGCCGGCGGCGAGTTTGTCGTCGTCGCAGACGAGGGCGGTGGGCCGGGGGCCGGGGGCGGCGAGGGCGGCTTCGGCGGCGGCGAGGGCGTCCTCGATGGAGATGGGCGCGCGGGTGGTGCGCAGGGTGGCGCCGGGTGTGCCGTCGAGGCGTGCGGCCAGCTCCTGCGCGCGGATGCGGAAGGTCCAGGAGGGGACGTCGGCGGCGAGGTGGAGGAAGCGGCGGTGGCCGAGCGCGAGCAGATGGTCGGCCACCTGGCGCACGCCGTCGGCGATGTCGAGGTTGACGGTGGCGGCGCCGAGGCTGCCGTGCGGGTCGCTGTCCAGCATCACGAGGGGGAGCTGGTCGCCGCGGATGGCGGTGAGGGCGTCGGCGGCCATGGAGGAGGCGATCACGCCGTCGAGGGCCGCCTGTGCGGAGTGGAAGGGGTCCCTGGCGGGGCCGACGCCTTCGGGTGAGGGGTAGAGCACGACGCCGAAGCCGTGCTCGGCGGCGACGCGGGCGGCTCCGGTGTAGACGCCCGCGAAGAACTCGGTGGTGAGGGCGGGGACGACGAGGAGGACGGTGCGGGTGCGGCCGAGGCGGAGGTTGCGTGCGGCGAGGTTGGGCCGGTAGCCGAGGTCCCGGGCGGCCTCGCGTACCCGTTCGGCGGTGGCCGCGGAGACGCGCCCGCGCCATTTGTCGCCGAGGACCAGGGAGACCGCGGCCTGGGAGACTCCGGCGGCCTGGGCGACATCGCGGCTCGTGGGTCGCGTGCTACCTGATGCCACCGTGGGCCTGCTCTTTCGTCTGGACTCGTGGACAGCGCACATGGTACGTATGACGACGGACGTTATACGTACAACGTCCCGTGTGAACGACATGAGAGAACGACATGAGAGAGGGCGGGATGGCCGCGGGTTATCTGGAGATCCTGAGGGCGAGGCACGCCGCGCGTCTGCTCGTCGGGACGCTCGTGGGCCGGCTGCCGAACGCCACCGCGGCGATCGCGGTGGTGCTCTTCGTGCGCGCCGAGGGCGGCACGTACAGCCTCGCGGGTGCGCTCGCGGCGGTGTACGGGGTGGCCAACGCCGCGGGGCAGCCACTGCTCGGCCGGCTGGTCGATCTGCACGGCCAGCCGCGTGTCCAGCTGCCCGCCGCGCTGGTCTCGGCCCTCGCCATGACCGCCTTCGCGCTGACGGGCCTGGAGCCGCGCGTGGTGGCGTATGCCGCGATGGCGGTCGCCGGGCTGTTCACGCCGCCCCTGGAGGGCGGCCTGCGGGCGCTGTGGCCGTCCGTGCTGCGCCGCGAGGAGCAGATGCACACCGCGTATGCGATGGACGCGGTCGCGCAGGAGGTGATGTTCACCGTCGGACCGCTGCTGGTGACGCTCTGCGCGTCCCTGTGGTCGGCCCGGGTCGCGCTCGTGGTGCTGAGCGCTTTGGGGGTGCTGGGCGCCCTGTCGGTGGTCGTCTCGCCGCCGTCGCGCGCGTGGCGGTCGGCGCCGCGCGCCGCGCACTGGCTCGGCGCCCTGCGCTCGCCGGGGCTGCTGGTGCTGCTCGGGGCGTTCCTGTCCGTCGGGATCGCGCTCGGTTCCATCACGGTGGCGTCGGTGTCGTACGCCGACGGGCACGGCGGGGACACGGTGTACGGGTGGCTGATGGCCGGGCTGGGGCTCGGCGCGCTCGCCGGGGGCACGCTGTACGGCGCGCGGCAGTGGCGCGGTGCGCCGGAGCGGCGACTGCGTGTGCTGGTGGGGCTTCTGGCGGTGTGTTATCTGCCGCTGACGCTGGTGCCGGGCGCCGTGGCCATGGTGCTGCTGACGGTGCTGGCGGGAGTCTTCCTCGCACCGTGCATCGCCTGCGCGTTCATCATCGTGGACCGGCATGCGCCGACGGGGACGGTCACCGAGGCGTTCTCCTGGCTTGTGACGACGTTCACCGTGGGTGCGTCGGTCGGTACGGGGGTGGCGGGGCCGGTCGTGGAGGCGGGCGGGGCCCGGTGGGGGTTCGCGGTGCCGGGTGTCGCGGGGGCCGTGTCGTTGCTGGTCCTGCTGGCCACCGGACGGGTCCTGGCAGCTCCCGGGGAGGGCGCGGTGGTTGCGGCTTCATCGGAAAATGATCCAAACCGTGCTGTCGAACCCCGTTTCAGCTCGGGGGATCGGGCGTAATGTTCAGTCATGGACCGCCGCATTTTCGGGCTGGAGAACGAGTACGGCGTCACGTGCACGTTCAGGGGACAGCGCCGCCTGTCGCCTGACGAGGTGGCGCGGTACCTCTTCCGCCGTGTCGTGTCATGGGGCCGTAGCAGCAATGTCTTTCTGCGCAACGGTGCCCGCCTCTATCTCGACGTGGGCTCACATCCGGAATACGCGACACCCGAGTGTGACAATGTGATCGAACTGGTCACCCACGACAAGGCCGGTGAGCGCATTCTCGAGGGGCTGCTGGTCGACGCCGAGCGCCGCCTGCACGAGGAGGGAATCGCGGGCGACGTCTATCTCTTCAAGAACAACACGGACTCGGCCGGCAACTCCTACGGTTGCCATGAGAACTATCTGGTGGCGCGGCACGGGGAGTTCTCCCGGCTCGCGGACATCCTGATTCCGTTCCTGGTCACACGGCAGCTGCTGTGCGGCGCCGGCAAGGTGCTGCAGACACCTCGGGGCGCGGTGTACTGCGTGAGCCAGCGCGCCGAGCACATCTGGGAGGGCGTCAGCTCGGCGACCACGCGTTCCCGGCCGATCATCAACACCCGGGACGAGCCGCACGCAGACGCCGAGCGCTACCGCCGGCTGCACGTCATCGTCGGTGACTCGAACATGTCCGAGACGACGATGCTGCTCAAGGTGGGCGCCACCGACCTGGTGCTGCGCATGATCGAGGCGGGCACGGTGATGCGGGACCTCACCCTGGAGAACCCCATCCGGGCCATCCGCGAGGTCAGCCATGACATCACGGGCCGCCGCAAGGTGCGCCTGGCGAGCGGGCGCGAGGCCTCCGCGCTGGAGGTCCAGCGCGAGTACTACGAGAAGGCCGTGGACTTCTGCGAGCGCCGCGGCATCCGTACGGGCACGGTCGAACAGGTCCTGGAGCTGTGGGGCCGTACGCTGGACGCGATCGAGTCGGAGGACCTCGACCGGATCGGTACCGAAATCGACTGGGTGATGAAGTACAAGCTCATCGAGCGGTATCGCGCCAAGCACAACATGACGATGTCGCATCCGCGAGTCGCGCAGATAGACCTCGCCTATCACGACATCCATCGTCGTCGTGGTCTGTACTACCTGCTGGAAAAGAAGGGTCAAGCCACCCGGATCTGCAATGACTTGAAGATCTTCGAGGGCAAGTCGGTTCCCCCGCAGACCACTCGGGCGCGGCTGCGCGGCGACTTCATCCGGCGGGCCCAGGAACAGCGGCGTGATTTCACGGTCGACTGGGTGCATCTCAAGCTGAACGACCAGGCGCAGCGGACCGTGTTGTGCAAGGACCCGTTCCGTTCGGTGGACGACCGGGTGGAGAAGCTGATCGCCGGTATGTGAGGTTTCGTTCGGGCGGGTAGCCGGACGCAACGCGGGCGCCGTACGTTTGCCGTCCGGCGCCCTTGTCACGCCGTAGAGTTGCGCGCACGACAACCGTCAAGATCGATCGATACGAGGCCCCATCGTGCGCCGACGCTCGCTGCTCCTTGCGACTCTGCCCGCCGGACTGGTCACGCTCGCCGGATGCGGCGACAGTGGATCCGGCAAGAGCAAGACCGGCACCAGTCCGTCCCCCTCGGCCCCGGCAACGGCTCCGTCCGCCGCCCCGCCGCCGAAGATCGTGGAGGCGCCGCTGCCGGCGATCACCGCCGGGACCAAGTTCGGCGAGAAACCGACCGTGGCGAAGGGGCCGGGTGCACCGTCCAAGGACCTGGCGGTCAAGTCGGTGATCGCGGGCGGCGGCCAGATCGTCGCGGAGAACGACTACATCCAGGCCCACTACCTGGGCCAGATCTGGGACACGGCGAAGGTCTTCGACAACTCCTACGACCGCAAGACGCCGCTGGTCATCCAGCTCGCCCAGGGCGGCATCATCGACGGCTGGCGGTATGCGCTCCAGGGCAAGAAGGTCGGCAGCCGCGTGCTGATGGCCGTGCCCCCGACCTGGGGCTACGGCTCGCAGGGCAACACCCAGGCGGGTATCAAGGGCAGCGACACGCTGGTGTTCGTGGTGGACATCCAGAACTCGTTCAACGCGAAGAGCTCGGCCAAGGGCAAGGACGTGGCGCAGAACGACGCGAAGCTGCCGAAGGTCGGTACCAACACCGACGGCAAGGCCCCGTCCATCGACGTCCCGAAGGTGAAGCCGCCGACAGGCCTGGTCGCGAACTACGTGATCGAGGGCAGCGGCGACCAGGTCGCTGCGGACAGCACCGTCCTGGTGCAGTACAAGGGTGTGCTGTGGGACACCGGCAAGGAGTTCGACTCCACCTACGGCCGCGGGCAGCTGACGTCGTTCTCGTTGCAGCAGGTCGTCAAGGGCTGGGCCGAGGGACTCACCGGCAAGAAGGTGGGCAGCCGGGTCCTGATCGTCATCCCGCCGAAGCTGGGCTACGGCGACAACCCGCCCCAGGGCAGCGGCATCAAGAAGGACTCCACGCTGGTGTTCTCGGTGGACATCCTGGCGAAGATGTAAACCCTCGGGGCGATGTGAGAATGTCGGTCTTGCCGTAATGGCCTCAACCCCAACAAGCAGGAGCTTTTGACGTGAGCATCGAGAAGCCCGAGATCGACTTCCCGGGCGGCGAGCCGCCGGCCGACCTCGAGATCAAGGACATCTGGGAGGGTGACGGTCCGGAGGCGAAGGCGGGCGACACCGTCTCCGTCCACTACGTGGGCGTGGCCTTCTCCACCGGTGAAGAGTTCGACGCGTCCTGGAACCGTGGCGCCCCGCTGAACTTCCAGCTCGGCGTCGGCCAGGTCATCAAGGGCTGGGACCAGGGCGTGCAGGGCATGAAGGTCGGCGGCCGCCGCCAGCTGACCATCCCTCCGCACCTCGCCTACGGTGACCGTGGCGCCGGCGCCCGCATCAAGCCCGGCGAGACGCTGATCTTCGTCTGCGACCTGGTCGCGGTCTGATCCGATCCCCGGCCACCGGCGCCCGCTCGGGCCGGCCTCGCGCCCACGCGCCACGGCTCGAGTGGGATGCGTCCGGTGTGACAGGGGTGATCGGAACCGATCATCTTGCGCCCATGCCCGTGCGGGCATGGGCGCTCGGCTTTTGCCGTGCCCGCTGCGAGCGGTACGGTCGTCGATCGTAAGCACCATAGGGAGGCGAAGGGCGTCGATGGCCATTGCCAAGGCCGAGCGGCTGATGAACCTGGCGCTGTGTCTGCTCGGGACGCGGCGGCCGCTCAGCAAGCGCGAACTGCGCGAGTCCATCGAGGCCTATCTCGAGGCGGGGTCGGACGACTCCTTCAACCGGATGTTCGAGCGCGACAAGGACGATCTGCGCGAGCTGGGCCTGGTCATCGAGACCGTGGAGAACCTGGACGGCGAGATCGGCTATCTCGCCCGCCACGACAGCAACCGGCTCCCGCCCATCACGCTCGACGCCGAGGAGGCCGCCGCGCTCGGCCTGGCCGCCAAGGTGTGGCAGCAGGCCCGGCTCGCCGGTGCGGCGAGCGGTGCGCTGCAGAAGCTGCGCGCCGCGGGTCTGCCCGAGGACGTCGACCCGTACGAGGTCCATGGCGCCCTGGAACCCCGTATCCCCGTGCACGAGGCCGCCTTCGAGCCGCTGATGCTGGCCTGCCGGGACCGCCGCCCCGTCGTCTTCGAGTACCGCAAGGCCACCGCCGCGCGCCCCGAGCCCCGGCAGGTGGAGCCCTGGGCGCTGGAGTGCTGGCGCGGCCACTGGTATCTGGCCGGCTGGGACCGGGACCGGGGCGCGGAGCGTGTCTTCCGGCTGTCCCGGATCACCGGCAAGGTGCGCAGCCGCAGCGGCGGTTTCACCGCGCCGGTGCCCGACGTGGTCACGGTCCGGGAGACCGTGGCGAGCTGGGCGGGGGAGACCGCGGACCGCTCGGCCCGCATCCGGCTGCGTACCGGCGCCGGGTACCCCCTTCGGGCGAAAGCCACCGCCGTGCGGGAACTCGGCGACGGATGGGACGAGTTGGAGATTCCGTACGGGCACGGCCTCGATGCCTGGCTGGTCGAGTTCGGGCCCGATGTGGTGGTCCTGGACCCCGCCGAGCTGCGGGCCGACGTGGTGGACCGGCTGCGTGCCGTGGCCAAGGGCTGAGAAGGGGGACGAAGCACAGTGGCAGCCAAGCCGGCCAGGCCCGCGAACGCCATCGACCAGACCCGGCGGATGCTTTCCCTGGTGACGTATCTGCGGGAGCGTCCCGGTGCGCGCATCGAGGACGTCGCCCGGGCGTTCGGGATCACCGAGGACGAGCTGGTCTCGGACCTCGATGTGCTGCCCATGTGCGGCACCAGCTTCCGCGGGGGCGATCTGCTGGACATCGACACCGACGGTGAGCGCATCTGGTGGCACAACCCCGCCGCTCTCGGCGCGGAGGCCGCCGAGCCGCTGCGGCTGGCGGCCGACGAGGCGACCGCACTGCTCGTCGCCGCGCGGGCCGTGGCCACCCTGCCCGGACTGCGCGAGGGCGACCGGCAGGCGCTGCTGCGGGCCACCGCCAAGGTGGAGACCGCCGCCGGTGAGGCCGCGGGCGCCAGCTCACGCCTGTCGGTGACGTTCGAGTCGGAGGGCGGCGTCTTCGCGGACGTCGACCGTGCGATCTCCGAGCGCCGCCGGCTGTGGATCCGCTACTACTCGCCGGCCCGTGACGAGGTCACCGAGCGCGAGATCGACCCGATCCGTCTGGTCAGCGTCGGGCACACCTATGTGGAGGCGTGGTGCCGCCGCTCCGAGGCGCGCCGAACCTTCCGGCTCGACCGGGTCGCCGAGATCAGGATCCTGGACGAGCCGTCGGCGCCGCCGGAGGTCGAGCTGCGGGATCTGTCGGCGGGGCTCGTCCAGCCCGCCGCCGAGGACCCCGAGGTGGTCGTCGAGGTCGGCCCGGCCGGGCGCTGGGTCGCCGAGTACTACCCGCACGACCGGGCGGATGAGCTGCCGGACGGCGGGCTGCGTATCACCTTGCGGACCCCGGACCCGGCATCGCTGCGACGGCTGGCGCTGCGGCTCGGGCGGGACGGCCGGATCGTGTCGCCGCCGGACCTCGCGGAGAGCGCCCGCCGGGCGGCCCGTGAGGCGCTCGCGGCGTACGACGAGCCGGACGGAGTTCAGGACGGGCTGTACGACAGGCAGGAGCAGGGTCTGTGAGCATGTCGGCGATGTCTGGTGCGTCGGAGCAGTCGGGTGCCGCGGCGGGTGCGCCGCAGGCGCCCGGGGTGGCGGAGATGTCGGTGCGGACGGCGTTCGCCGGCATGCGCCGCGTGGCCGACGTTGTGTTCAGAGCCGGCTGCCCGGACTGCCGGGCCCGTTTCGAACTGGGTGCGAGCGCGCTGCGACTGGTGATCGGCGCCAGCAGCAAGACGACGTTCTACTCCTTCACCTGCCCCGAGTGCGCCTCGTCCGTGCGCAAGCCGGCGGGGGAGCGCATCATCGAATTGCTCACCGGAGGCGGGGTCAGGACCCTGCGGCTGCACTGACCGGTTATCGGTGGCATGGCGGCTCATGTCGGCGATGATATTCAGCGCGGATCAGCCGTAGGCTTTTTATTGCATTCGAAGCCCCAAACGTGAGGGGGCCGCGCCACATTGCTGTGACCCGGCCCCCGAGCAGTGGCGAGACATTATCACCCGTGCTGGTCCGAACGAAATTGCCTGACCGACGGGAATTTTGCCTTGCGGCAGGTCAGCAGTGACCGCCCCTGGAGGACGAGAAGGTCATGGGCTTGTTGTACACCACGGTGTGGCCCTTGCCGTCCGCAGCCACATCGGCGCACCACTTGTTGTCGAACAGCGCGTTGGTGGTGCCGGCGATCGCCGACTTCACGGTGCAGGTGTTGTGGTAGTAGATCGTGTAGGTCGCGCTTCCGTCCCCCCAGGAATAGTTGAAGCAACCCACGCTGCCACGGTGCACGGAATCCGCCGACATGGTGGCCGCGCTCGCCGGCGTGGCGGCGGTTATGCTGAGAATTGCGACAGAGCTGGCAGCGATGAGGCTGAAGCGCTGCTTGAGCTTCATGTTTCCCCCATGAAATTGTATGGATGAAAGCCAAGGGAAACACAACGGATTGGCCGTCGATCCATTTCATGGACGACAGTTATCGGCGTTCCCCCGGCCTCAGGTCGAGCCGATACTAAACGGAGATCAATGTCGCCTGTCAAGATCAGTTGTTCGAGAAGACCGCCGCCATCTGTTTGGCCGGACTCCACGGCGCGGGTCTCTCTCCCTCCGGTCCGTCCGCTGATCGAACGGAACCGTCCAGGACCGTCTAGGCTCGGCGTCATGTTCTGGCCGATGTTCGCAGTAGCTCTGGGTTTCGTGGGACTTGCCGTCCTCGGTGTGCTCGCCGTCCGCGTCTTCCTGGAGACGCAGCGCCTGGGCAGGCAGGTCTCGGACGCGGCGCGCCGTATCAACAGGGCGGCCGAGGACCTGGAGCAGGCGACCGTGAGCGCGACCCGGGCGGCAGACTCCCTGTGAGCCACACCGGGAACTCCTGTGAGCTTCCGAACGTCGTGCGCTATAGGGCACTTCGCCCTCGCGGCTGGGTACTCTGCTACTCGTGGTCCGGAGAACAAGGCACGGTCCGTAGAAGCGGAAGTACGCACAGGGATGGTCCCGTGTTCATCCCTTGACGATACGATCGCTGCCAGCACGATGGTCAGACACCTGTCCGACCGGTCACATGCACTGCTGCCCCGCCTCAGTGAGAAGGTGAAGACTATGTTCCGCAACGCACTTGAGCCGTGGCACCTGGTGCTCCTGGTTCTGGTGATCGTCCTCGTGTTCGGCTCGAAGA
>NZ_JBIARC010000071.1:0-35779 GCF_042889625.1 Streptomyces sp. NPDC002573
GGCGGTGGCGCTGGTGTAGGTGTCGGTCTCGAAGCCCTGTCCGGCCAGCGCGTCGTCGTCCGCGACCGAGGTATTGCCGTCCTGGCTGGTCAGTGCAGGCGGCCTGCGCCTGGTGTGGTGAGGCCCAGTCCTGCGGTCAGGGCGTCGGTGGCCTCGGCGAGGCTGTGGCCGCCGCCGTCCGCGTCGAACTCGGTCACCCGCGTCGGGACCCGCCCGGGGACGGTGATCGCGGTGATGGAGCGGCGGTAGGCGATGGTCGCGGTACGCGAGTCCGGGTCCGGTCAGGGCGGCGGCCTTGGCGAGGATCCAGGCGGCCGAGGCGATCGGGTGGGCGGCGGCGCGCATGGAGCCGGAGACGTCCACCGCGATGCCGACCCGCAGCGGCGGGGTGGGGCCTTGGCGGCGCTGGGTGCGGATCCAGGGCTGGGCGGTGGGGAGGGCTCCCGCCGCCTTCTGCGCGTCCCTGGCGAGCGCGCCGCGCATGTTCAGGCGTCCGGGCGGGACGGCTGAGGCGGTGACGGTGACCGTGCGTTCGCGGTAGGCGGCCGCGCGCAGGGCCCGGGCGAGGTGCCCGGCCGCCGCCTTCTCCGAGGGGGTGGGCGGCCGGGTGCCGGTGACCGGGGAGGGGGCGCGGTGGCCCAGGGTCCGCTCGCGCTGGCTGTCGGGGGTGAAGGGCCGGGCGCCGGGGGCGAAGACCTTCTCGGCGATCTGGGCCGCCTGCCGGGCGTGGGCGGCCTGGGCGGCCTTCGCCTTGGCCCGGGCGGTGCGGGCGGCTGCGATGCGGGCCTGGGCCGCGCGCTGGGTGGCCTCGTTCCCGGCCACGTGGGCGGCGACTTTGCCGACCGCCTCGGCCAGTTCCCGACGCGCCCACAGCGCGCGTCCGGGGCCGGTTCCGGCTGGTGGCCGGCCGCGCCGAGGGCCTGGCACCATGCCTCGGCGTGGGCCATCATCGCCTGGGTGTCCTCGTCGGCGGTGGTGTGCGCGGCCGTCCAGATCGCCGTGAGGGTGTTCAGCAGGTCGGGGCCGAGGATGCTGGTGACGGCCTGTTCGACGGGCTGGGTCTCGTCCGCATCGAGGATTCCGGCGTCGCGGCGGGCGAGGATCAACGCGGCGGCCAGCCCGGCCTGCCACCGGTCACCGGGCGTCTGGGCGGTGAAGTCGGCAAGGATCAGGGTGTGGACGGCGGACCGCAGGAAGGTTCGGTCGTCGGGGCGTCGGGAGAGGTGGGCGTGTTCGGCGCGGGATTCCTCCAGCATTTGGGCCGCCGCGTCGAGGGCGGTGCCGCGTAGCGGGGATGGGGTGGTCCACCGGCTGTGGGCGGCGTGTGCGGCCTCGTGGGTGAACGCGCCCCAGGCCACGGGGTAGTTGTGCTCGTCTCCGGTTCGGGTGGGGTCGATGGTGGCCGGGTGGAGCGGGGCGAAGAGTGCCCGGTCGATCTCAAGGGCGGCCTGGGTGGGGAAGAAGGCGGCTGGGACCCCGGAGCGGGTCTGCTCTTCGCAGGTGACGATCACGTCCTCGCGTCCCGCAAGTTCGGGGAGGCGTTCGGTCAGGGCGGCGGCGATCCGCAGCCAGTGTCCGGCCTGGGGTCCGGGGGCGAGCTCGTAGGTGGGGCCGCCGTCGTCCTCCCAGCGGGCCAGGGCCTGGTCGGTCGCGGTCAGGGCGGGTGGGGCAGGCAGCACGTGGGCGAGTGCGGGCATGGCAGATGCGGTCCCTTCCAAGAATCGGTCTGGTGAGGGTGGTGGGCTGGCGGTCCTGGGCCCGGCGCGTGCGGGTCCGGGCGGGCACGTCAGAGCTGGCGGCCCAGGGCCAGGGCGGTGACCGGGCGGCCGATGGCCCTGGTGACGATCTCCGCGACCGTGTCCCGGTCCTCCAAGGGGGCGATGCCGACCAGGTTGGCGAAGGCGGCCTCGGCGCCGAGCACATCGGCGATCTTCTGAAAGGCGATCAATTCCCGAAGTTGCGGGGCCCATCCGACGTCGCCTGCTTGCTGGATGGTTGAGAGGTTGCGGGCAATGCGCACCGCCGTACGGTTGATCTGAAGGGAGGCGGCCAGGTCGTAGTCGGAGCCGACCTGGATCTGCACGCTGAACCGTGAGGCGAGAGCCTCGGTGAGGACCGCTCCGTGCACGCCCGGGTTGTGTCCGGCGATCACGTAGAAGCCGTCGGCGGCGGCGATCGTCTCGCCTTTGTGTGCCTTGACCTGGATCTGCCTGCGCCCGTCCATTGCGGGATACAGGGCGGCCAGCACCTTCGGTGAGATCAGCGTGGCGTCGTCCAGGAGCAGGGCCCGGCCTTCCTGCATGGCCGTGACCAGCGGCCCATAGACGAACTCGTAGCCGCCGTTCGCGCCCTGGGTGTACTCGCCGATCAGGTCGCCGACCGTGGTGTCGCCGTCCCCGGCCACCGTGATCAGGTCCGGGAAGGCCGCCTCGATCAGCGATGTCTTCCCCCGTCCCCGGCGGCCCATACAGCAACACCGGCACCCGCGCCTGGCGCAGCCGCCGCAGCGCCTCCACATCCGGCAACTGCGCCAAGGCCCTCGGGTGGTAGGGCTGCCCGTTCGGGCGAGTGATCGGCTCCGGCCGACCGCCCGGCGGGGCAGCCGCAGGCGCCGGACCGGTGGTCGGATGCGGCACTTGGGGCTTGGGACTCGGGGTGGGCGGAGGGCCTGAGGCACGCTGGGCTGCGGTGGAGGTGGCCGATGTCGCCCGGTACATGCGCGGTTTGGAGCCGACCCGTTCCGCCTCGCCCCGCCGCGCCAAGGTCTCGCACGCGTTGCCGACCGCCCCGCCGGAATGGCCCAGCATCCTCGCCAGCTCCGTGACGGTAAACATCGCCGCCGGATCAGCCGCCAGCAGCTGCGCGACCATGGCCCGCAACTGGCCCGGGCGCGCCTTCCCGCCCGGGCCGGGCAGTGAAATCGCAGGCACTGCCGGGGTGTTCGGCGTACTGGAGGTGGGCGCCTGTGGGGTGGTCCCGGACGGCGGGGGCGTCGGTGCGGCGGTAGCTGTCATCTCATGAAACCCTTCTGCGCTGCAAGCGCGACCATATTCCTAATGCGAGAACCCCAGTCCTTTTTGGGCGCACTCCACCCGTAATCCGTTTTCGAATGAAGCCCACCGGGGTATTTCTATTCCCAACCCCTCCCGGGAACAATTCAAATATAGCTCGATCCGCACACCAGCTGAAGACGCATTCCGGCTTGGAAATGCTGGAATTCTCGTGAATTCACGACTTGTTTTCAGGGGAATTCCCCGCAGTGCGACGCAAGGCGTCGTGATCGACGGCCCACACGACCGATTGCAAGCTGTCAGCCGCGCGGGAATTTCATCGAAATCGAGTAAGCACTCGATAGTGCGGGCCCCGGCGCCGCGGCGCCCTCGGTTGCGCCTGGGTGCCGTCGCCCTGCACGGTGAACGCCAAGCCGGCCCGCATTCCCTGGCTGTTGTTGGGAGTAAGGAATCAACGAGCGAGACAATGCAGCAGGGCGGAGAGTGGTCACACGGGGATTCGCGCGGGCTGCGGGGCGGAGGCCGGCTGTTAGTAGACCGGGACGCGTTGCTGCACCGATATACAGTCGCCCTCGCCTGACGGTGGCTCGTAGGCCTCCTGGCCTGTATGGACGGGCCGTCTAGGGATGTCGCATCCAAGCGCGTACACGGAAGCGACGGCGGATACGACACCGGATGCGACGGGGCGAACGCCATCGAGTCGAGCCGCGCAGGCTCTTCGGGCACGCGCTGTAGGGAGCGTTCTGGTTTCGGCGGTCGGGTGCCTCGGCGTACCTGAGCGACGGGTGGCCGGGCCGGTGTCTCGGCGACCGCGACCGCGGCCGCAGTGGATCCGGATAGGCGTCCGGGTGCCCGTCGTAGTGCAGGATGCGCTCGATGTCCTAGAGGTGTCGGTCCCCGTCATGGACTCACGACACGTGCGCTGACTGTCACTGATGACCGGGCCCGCCGACCCGACTGTCGGCGCCCCGCACCATCAGCCCATCCGACGCAGCCGGTCCAGTTCGCTGCCGATCGCATCCCGCAGCACATCGTGCTGGGGGCCGAGCCTGAACCGCTCGTCACTCCACCGGTCACGCGGATACAGCCACACCGGCTTGCCCACCAGCTCGGCCGGCTCCCACTCGAACCGCGGCCAGGCATGGGCATGCAAGAACGGGTCCGTGTTGCCGAGGATCTCCAGGTTGACCCGGCGGAAAGCGGGGTCCAACCACTGGCAGGCCCGCTCAACCGCTTCTCCGAGTTGGTCCATGTCGGACAGAAACGACAGCCGCTTGGCCCTCGGCAGGTCAGACAGCCTTTCAACACCCGGTTCGTCCGCGAGGAGAACTGAGTACCCGGGCAGGAACTGAACGTCTCCGATCACCGCGAAGCCAGACTCAAGCCGCCGCATCACAGTCGGATTCTCGCCCCGCAGAGCAGCCCCGATCCGGTCCATCCGCCAGTCACCGGTCATGGCGCGAGGCTACCCGCAGGTGATCAAGACAAGCTCTTCGCTGCTCACCCTCCCTACTCACTTCAAGGAGCAACCAAGCGAGTGAGAAGCGGCCCCGGCCGTTTTGGGGGCTCTGGCCGCAGTTCTGCGCCTTCCCCGGGATCCGGGAAGCTCAGGGCTTGGTGCAGTGGGCCAACGGCTATCCGGCCGCCGGCTTCCTGCCCGGACGGCACCCGGCGAGGGCGCACTGTGGCCGATCGCGGTGGACGGCAAGACGGTGCGCGCACCGCCGACCAGTCCGCGGTGGTGCTCCTGGCCGCGATGGAGCGCGCCGGCAGCATCCTCACCCAGCGCCGGGTCGCCGACACGTGGTGCTCAAAGGAAGTGGTGCTCGGGATCCACGATGTAGGTGAGGACCCCGTGCCAGCGGGAATCGGGGTTCTCCAGGGCGGCGGGATCCACGGACATCATCGCCTTGCGGACTCGGACCTGTGCGGACTCGGGGTCGTAAGGCACCTCGATCTCGCTTTCCCATTGCGCGTCGAAGTGCGGGCGTTCCAGTTGGAGGATGTACAGGAAGTGGACGAAGGACCGGAGCGAGGTGTTCCACAGGTAGATCTCGGAGTCGTCGGGCAGGCAGTAGACCGTGCCGGTGACCGGATCGAAGGCGAGACCGTCATAGGGGATCATGCCCAAGCTAATCCACTTGTCCGCTCCCGTGGGGACGATGGAGTAACGGTCGGCGAGTTTGCCATCCCAATCCTCGACGCGCTCGAACCGCTCTGCAAGCTCGGCATCCATGTCGAACCAAGGATTGTCCCAGACCGGGATTCCCAGTGTTCCCAGGACTTCCCTGGCGTCAGGGTCACCGACAGCAGTCAGGCCTTCTTCCGGCACAACAATCAATTCAGCCGGATCGAACACAGTCTCCAGCATTTCACGAGTGAGGGCGGGGGGGCGGCTCATACTGTTTTCCTGTCATTCATAGCTGGCATTCGGGAATGCAAGGATATCATCTATTGGCCTGCAGTTCGGGGAGATAGAATTTCATCTCGTCGTTCCCGGCACCGAAACTGTGCGTGACCGTAGTGTTCGGTAATCTCTCAGCCATCCAAGCACTGCAGTTGACTCCGTTGACGCATGGCGCCCGTTCTGTGTAGAGGTGGGTTATTCGATTTTCTTCCCCCTGTCTGAGGAATGGGATTCCGATCATGCGTTCCGAGTGTCGGAATCCATTGCTGCGCGCGACCAATATGAAGTCGTTCTTGCCGTTCGCGCCAGTCACTCTGGCTGCCGCGTAGTTGTTACTTAGGAATTCTCCCTTCCTGTCCAGACCGCCGTAACTCTGGTCTGCGTGGCGGGCGAGCTGTGTGGCCACGGAGAGATCAGTGCTCCCCGCCGTCACCTGTTGCGACGACGCCTGCGGTCGCGGGGTTTCCTTGCCTTCGTTATCCGATTTGAGCTTGGCGTTCTGTTCACCCTGCCTTGGGCGCCCAATGTTGGCTTCGTCAAGTCCAAGACGATCTTTGTCTTCCGCCGTAAGAGCGGAATGACTACCGTCGGGGTGTAGTCGGCGGATACTGCCGTCGTCGGCCATATGGTAGACCGGCGTCTCACCCTTGGCGATCTTCTGTATTTCCGCCGCGTGCTTGGCGTCCGCCTCAAGATAGTTGTGCGAGACCTTCTTGAGGCGGGCATGCGTATCGTGGTAGAGGGCTTTGATGGCCTTGCCGGCGTCCTCACCGAGCGTCTTGCCCAGCTTCTTGGCACCGTCCTCCAGGGCCGCCGTGATCTTGTTGGTCATTCGAACGACATCCCGGCGGCCCGGACCCTGAACTCCTCTGCGTGCAAGGCGACGGTGCCTGCGTGGGTCTTCATCAGCTCCGCACGGGCCTGGAGTTCCTCCGGATGGGCGGAGAAGCCGGTCCCGGCTCCCCCGCCATCGGCCGTCACACCGAGCGCGGACTCGGTGGACCTGAACATCAAGCCGCTCGCCGCCCGCCCGACGACCTCGATCAGCGGATTGACGGCGGCTTCGATGACCTCACCGATGATGTATTGCTCCAACTGTTGCTCAAGGTAGTCAACGGCCTTCTCCGCCGCCTCCACGATCAGCGCCTCGGCCGCCTCCGCGAGTCCGAGGGTGGCGACGGCGGCCGCCTGATCCGCCACGAACGATGCAGCCAGGGCCACGAGTTCTGCAATGGCGGCCTCCTTCATGGCCACGATGACGTCGGCAGCTATGTCCAGCGCGGTCGCTACGGCGTGGCAGGCGGTCAGCAGCTCGGACATGTGGCTGTTCGACATCTGCCCCCACTTGGCGAGCAGCGCGTCGTATGAGGGACCCTGGTACACGTCAGCCATCTTCTTGATGGTGGCCGTGGAGTCCTGGTGTGTCTCGTCAACTTTCGTGGCGAAGTCGCGTATGTGTTCAGCGAACTCCCGAACCTTGTCCTCGTTCACGTTCGGCCAGTTGACGCCGATGAACTGGAGTAACGAGACGGCTTCTTCCGGTAGTTCAAGTGCCACGGTTACTGCTCCCCCGTCAAGTCGACCACGACTCAACCAGGTTCGCGCGGATCTCTGCGTTCGACGCCACGGTAGGGCAAAGGTTCGACCATGAAACGCGCTACCGTCCCGTGCAACCAACGCCGTATCAGAGGGAGGGAGGGCGCCGGGCGCGTCTGCGGTGGGTCAGTACATCGCCGTCCGCGAACTGCGAGACGGCTTCCGATTGGTCCACGTTCGCCTGCCGCATGTCTTCCCCTCGCTCGACGCGCTGCTGAGACGTCATCCAAGGGCGGCTCATACACGCCGCGATGCTGTCCTACTCTCCGGGGGTCGGGCTTGGTCTCACTCATCACTCCACAGCCGCCCGGGGTTGAGGCTGAGTGCGTAGGAGCCTTCGCTGCCCCCGATCGTAAGGCAGAGCGGGGAACCGGAAGGGGCCGGATGGTTCGGGACAGCTGGCGCAGTGGTGCAGGCGAGAGAGGAGCACGGGAGGAGGAGCGGGAGGGTACGAACCCTGCCCGAAGGAAGATGCCACAGGTGGAGTGAGGCGTCATTCCAGGCGACGGCGAGGAGAGGGCCGGCGGAAGTCTGCTGGGTGGTCATGGCAGTGGCGAGGGCGGGCCGCTGCTCGGCGGGACGGGGCATGGGGTCCTGCGAGGTTTTCCAGAGTCGGACGGTGCCGTCCATAGCCGTGCTCATCACCAGCGATTGTTCTTCGCCGGGAAGGACCAAGCACGTGACGGCAGTGACGGGAGCGGAGTGAAGGACACGTGAGAGGGGGGCAGCTTCTGAAGCCTCCAGGTTCCATACGTGGACACTTCCCTGCTCGTCACCGATCACGACGACCCTGCCGCAAGGGCTGTGTCCGAGGGCACTGGGCCGCAGGTCCGGATGTCCGAGACTTGCCCGGCCGTGGTGAGCCGCGATGCGGTCGAGGACGCTGCCCGGCTCTTCCCCGGTGTGGTGAAGGGCGCGCGTGTCACTGAGTAGAAGTGCGCCGTGCTCAGCGCAGGCGGCCATACCGTCGAGGCTGGGCATTCCGGCTGCGGTCTGCGGGATGGGGACGCCGTGCCTGCCGGTAGCAGCCTCGATCTCAAAGAGGCTTCCCAAAGGATCGGCGGCCAGGATCGTTCCCGGTTTGCCGGGGACGGCTGTCAGGGCACTCACGGCCGTGTCCTGCCGGGCCCAGGCAGCCGCGTAGGCGTGGTCTGCGAGGAGGGACTGCAGGTAGCGGGCGAGGAGGGGGCTGGGTCCCAGGGCGGCTGTGTGGAGTACGGCGGCCCGCTCGGAGGTCTGGTACTCGAGGTCCGAGAGGTGGGGCGCGGCCAGCCTCCATGTCTGCCGAAGGCCTCGCGGGGCGGGGATCCGCTCATCGGCCAGAGATGCAGCGATGGAGACGGTCGACCCGTGGAGCAGGAATCCGGGGTCGCTGACGAGCGCCGCGATGGCGGGCTCAGGATCGGGCGCGGTCAGTGCCCAGTCCAGGGCATGTTCACGGATGGTCTCGGAAGCCTCGTCCCAGCGCACGCGACCGTCAGGAGTGCGTGGAAGTGGAGAGTCGTCTTCCGTGGTCGGAGCCTCGCCCGCGTCCGTGAACGGCTTATCGCCGACGTCGATGGTCGTGACGGGCCCGACGGCTGCCAGGACGTCGAGTAAGTCCGTGTCGCCGACCTCGACGACGGCGCGGGTCTGCGGCAGGTCCAGAAGAGGGGCAAGAAGATCACGGACCGGGGTCGCTGGGTCGGCCGCCGGGCGGTCGGCCGGACCACGGCCGGATCGGTGCAGATCCACCACCAACACCAACAGTGGCCTTTGGTCCACGGCCAGCCGCTCCAGCAGCCGCTCGGGCGGGAGCGGCCCGTAGCCGAGTTGGCGCCCGAGTTCCCAGGCGACAGCGTCCGTGAAGAGTCCCTCGGCCAGGACCGTCGCGTGGACCGTGGTCGATGGATGGCTCGCGGAGCCGGCGAGGAACCAGGCCAGCAGCTGGCTTTTGCCGCTGCCCCGTGCCCCGCGGACCAGGCAGAGCTTGGACTTCTCCGGCGGGGCGCTGGCCGCCCAATCGAGCAGGGTCGATGCGTGGGTGGTGGCGACCCCGTCGAGCGGTGGCCATTGCGTGATGTCCGGACTCGCGGACGCCGGGGCGGGACTCACTGTTCCGCCGCCGTGCCGTCGTCCGCAGTGCCGGCGTTCTCGCGCATCAGGCGGATGCCCTCCGCGCGGGAGTCGGCCGACTCCCCGTAGGGGAAGGTGTGCGTCATCTCTACGTGCGGGAAGACCTCGGCCAGCCACATAGAGCAATAGTGGCCCGGCATGAAGCAGGGCTGCAGGTCGGTGTGGATGCGCAGGACCTGCTCCGGACGGACGCCGGCGGCGTGCAGCCTGTCCCACAACCGCTCTTCGGGATGGGCGGCGATCGCGCCGGCCTGAGTGACGATCCGCTTGCCGTGCTCGGCGTCGACATACTCGAAGGCCGCGTAATTCTCCGCGCTCGCGGTGTCGCGGACGTCGTCCAGGACCCGGGGCCACCAGTCCTCCCGGTCGCCGAAAGCCGACGGGTCGCAGGCCTGCAGGCGTTCCCGAAGGGTCTCGAACGCCGAGGATGCGACGGCAGGTTGGTCAGTGGTGACGATGACGCGCAAGGCGTCAGCCAGTTCCACGAGACAGGAGGCGAAGGCCTCGGGGGAGGAGCCCACGAACCGCCGCTCCTCGTCGTAGTCCAACAGCACCGCCCATACGGCGCCACGCGGGTCTGCGCACAGTTCGAAACCGCCGTCGCTGCCCAGCCGCGCCCACGAGGCGCACTCTTCGCGGGCGACACGGCGCCCGGCTGCGGCGGCGTACGCGCCCAGCGCCACTGGGTCGCGGTCGAGAGTGGTGAAATACGGGCCGACCTTGCGCGGTACCGAGATCCCGGATAGGCGGTGCACGGGGGAGTCACCGGACTCGTGGTCGCCGGCCGGACCGAAAGTCCGGAATGTGGGTTCGTCGATCACCAGAGGTGCTCCTTCGGCTCCGTTCCAGGCTGCGGTGTTGCGCGCTGCTGCTTGTCGGTGTGTGACCGTCAGTATTGCTCCAATTCGTGGTCCTCATCGAACCAGAGGGTCGGGAGTAGCTCAACGCGGCGGGGTCGACGCCCCTCATGGTCGCCTACACGCGCCGAGCGTCCCTTCCGGGCGATCCTTCGTCCGTCCCAGCGGTCGCATCGCCCCAGGGGTGCCAGTTGCCGCGGTGTCAAGTTGGTTCGCCAGAATGCGGCGACCAGGAGCACTCGGTCCTTCAGCGGCAGCGACCCAGGGCCGCCCCGGACGAGTTCGTTCGGCTCCTTCCCGTCGCAGACTGGTGATCAGCTTGCGGCAGTCGCGCGGGCTCAGCTCGGTGAACGGGCGACTATCCAGGACGGTTTCGATGCCGTGATCACACCAGACACACCAAGATCATCTCATCGCGAGCGATTGGATCGTGAGGCGTGGCGTTACAGCTTGATCTGCCCTGTCAGCCACCATTCGAGGTGTTTGGCCAGGCTCGGTGCTACCCAGGTGCGGCTGTCGTCCTCGTGGTTCCAGACGAAGACATCGGGCCGGTCGATCCTGGAGAGGAACACGAACAGGTCTCCGTTTCCCGCGTCCGCGAAGAAGAGCAGGGGATCGAAGGGCATGTAGAGGGTGGCGAGCTCAGCGTCCTCGCGAAGGCTTTGGTTCTCAGAGGCGATGCGCTCGGCAGACCAGATGAGTCCGTCTCCGTACTCGCCCTCGATGCCGTTGCTCTCGCGGAGGAGAGCAGCACGGTCCGTAGACAGTGGATGGCCGAGGATCGTGGTGCAGCGGATCAGCGACGACTCCGATGCAGGGGCCTGGAAGACGACCGTGCTGGGCAGGGCCGCAACGACTTCAGACCACATAGTTGACTCGACCTCCATGAGCCTGGCCTGGATCGAACCGGCCTACAGCCTGTCGGCGCCAGCCGGGGCCCGCGCCTCGACCAGCGTGACTGATCAACGAGCGAACGGTACGGCCCCGGCCGAACCGGCCACTCACCGCCCCCGGCAATGCGGGACAGCCCTTGGGGTGGCCACCGGCCATGCCCCCGTGCACGTCGCCAACGAGCACCACGGCGCAGGGTTGTATTGGCCTGGCCCGGTTCATGGTGCCCGCGTTTCGGACGGGCGGCGGACGCACTCTCGGTCTGGATGCATACGTGGCCTCACCGTCGAGGTCTCGTCGCCCAGGACAGCGGATTCGGGTTGAACAACGCTCTATACCGTCCAGAATCGGGAGACGAGTTGGCTCTACCGCATGTTTCGGGCCTGAGTCCTGGGGGTGATCAGGGCTTGGGTGGCGGGCTCGGGTTCAAGGCCGAGGTCGGCGAGGTGCCGCTCGAGGCGTGTGTAGGTGTGCCGGGCGGCGTCGTGGCGGCCTGCGGTCTGGTAGAGGCGGATGGTGTGCTGGGCGAGCCGTTCGTGGTCCGGGTGCAGGGCGGCGAGGTGTTCCAGGAGCTCGAGGACTTCTTCTCGTTCCCTCTCAGTGGCGTCGGCTCGTTCGGCTTGGCGGGCCACGCGCAGGGCGGCGTCGGTGGCTTGGGTGGCGAGGTGTTCACGGGTGGTGTCGGACCATAGGTAGTCGCTTCCTTGGGCGAAGGGTCCGCGGTAGTGGGTCAGGGCGTCGCGTACGGCGGACAGAGCAGCGTTTTTCGTCGCTTCCCTACTGTGGGCGGAGAAGGCTTCTTTCAGGCAGCGGGTGAAGTCGGCGAGGTCGGTTTCGACGAGGTCGGGGTGGAGTTTGTGGAGTTCTCCTTGGAGGAGGATGAATTCTTGTGCGGTGATTCCGGTGGCGGCGCGCAGGGCGCGTCGTACGGCGCGGCGCAGGTTTTTCAGTGCGTTCTGATCGCTGCCCGGAGCGAGGTGGAGTTTGTCGGCGATGTCCGAGGCGAGGAGGCCCGTGGGGTGGGTGGCGAGCAGGGCGAGGAATTCGTGGGCTTCGCTGCGCAGGTTGGTGCCGATGGGATCGGGGTTGCCGCGGGCGTAGAGGGTGATGGGCCCGAGCACGTGGAGCCGTACGGGCTTGCTCTGCGTCGGGCGTGACGTCTGTACCGGGTGCGGCCGAGCAGGCGGGTCATCGGGTACGGGTTCTGCGGGCGGATCGGGGTGCTTGCTGTGGGCGCTCTGGCTGGGGATGGGGAGGATCCGCAGGCGGGGGCGCTGGCCGTGGGCGGTGAGCAGGACGTCGGTCATGTCCCGTCCTGCCTCGGGCGTGAGGTGGAACAGCCGCAGGGGGCTGGCGCCTTGGCCGGGAGTGCCGGGGGTGGTGGTGCCGTCGGTGGCGATGTGCCAGCGTGCGGCGCCGGGCAGGGCAGCACCCCAGGTGAGGACGATCAGCGTTTCAGGGCGGCTGCGAGTGGCCAGTGCCTGTAGTTGTCCGGTGTGGGCGGCGTCCGGCACGGCCAGCAGCACAAGGGTGCCGGGGCCGGTCTGCGCAGCGGGGTCGGTGTGCGTCGGTCCGGTGGCCGGGGGCGCGGTGTCCTGTTCGTCCCGGGTGCGGGCGTGGGCGATGAGGTGCTGCTCGGCGGCTTGGATGGCGTCGGTGAGATCGGCGCTCTGGGTCAGGGCCGTGAACTGGGCGGGTAGGCCGGGGAGCAGCGTGTCGGCCAGGTCTTCGGGGACGATCGCCGTGATGTGCGGGGGCTTGGGGCGCTGGCGTTCGGCGGCGGTGAGGATGCCCACCAGCAGGGCCCGGGCCGCGCCTTCTGCGCCAGGACCGGCCCAGGCGCAGCCTCCGGGCGTGGCGAGCTCGTCGAGCTGGACTTCGGCGTCGTCTCGGACACCGATGGTGACCGTGTGCAAAGGCTGGGGTGGTCGGGGCGGGGTGCGGCGGGTGATCAGAGCGTCGGGATCCTGTGGTCGGCGGGGTTGGGTGGCCGCGTGGGCTGCTTGGGCGGCCTTGGCCACCAGCGGGCTCAAGGCCGTTGCCACTGCCTCCCGGTCGGGCTCTCGCAGGCGACGTTGATGCCAGTACCAGTAGCGGCGTGCGGCCAGCAGGCCGGCCGCCGCGGTGATGCCGATCAGGCTTGCCGCGCCAAGGCTGATCGCCGCCGGGCCTGTCTTTGTGTCTGCCTTGGAGGCGGTGGCCTCGCTCGGCCGACTGGTCTCCGCGGGAGCGTGTGTGTCTGTCTGTGGGCGGCCGGCGTCGGTGTGTTGGTGGGGGTTTGACGGCGTCGGCGGCGTCTTTGTGGGGCTCGTTGGTGTTGTATCCGGTGCCGGATTCGATGGCGCGGGGGCGGGTGGCGGCGGTGTGGCGGCTTGGGTGGCGGGGATGGTCAGTTGCCACCCGGGTCTGATGAGGTCCGGGTCGGTGAGTTGGGTGCCGTCGCTTTGGAGGCGGTCCTTGTTGAGCGCGTAGATGCGCGGCCAGTTGATGCCGTCGCCCAGGTGCTGGTGCGCGATGTCCCAGAGGGTGTCGCCCTCATTAACGGTGTACTCGATGTGCCGGACTTCCTGGGCTTGTCCAGGTTGCGTGGAAGGTGCCGGACTGAGCCCGCCGGTCGTGACTTGAGCGGAGACCGTGGCGGCTTCGGCGGGACGGGCGGACTGTGCAGCCGAGTAGGGAGTGAGAGGGGCTGTCGCCGCAATGTGCGCTCGTAGATCGCCCGCGGAGGGGGCTGCTGGGCGCTGGCTGGCTGGGGGCGGCACAGTCCGATCAGGGCGAGGACGAGGGTGCCGATGCACAGCGCGGCCAGCGAGCCCTTCATGGACAGGGTGGCTACGTGCTCGTGGTGCGCGTGGCGGTTGCGGATCAGTTGCGGGAGGTGGGTGGTGTACCAGATGGTCTCGCGGACCACGGTGGAGGCGAAGGCGGCCCAGCACACCCAGCCCACCACGGCCAGCAGGTCGATCATCAAGGGATCACTGACCGGCTGCGAGAGCCGCTGGGCGAACTCGTTGAGGGAGGAGACGTAGTCGGGCCAGGGGACGCCGGCGGCCTGCCACAGCACATACGGCATCCCGGCCAGCAGGGCGAGCGTGAGGGCCAGGGTGCCTGCGGCCGTGGCGGCCGCAGTCAGGCGCTGGCGCCAGTGGGGAGGGTGAGTCATCGCCGCCTTCGCTCTCCTCGGCCAAGGGATCCGGTGTTCAGGGGGTGGGGCGTTCGGCGTGTGCGGTGCCGGTGGCGTGGACGGAGAGGGTGCGCAGGCCGATCAGCTGCAGGATCTGGGTGCGCTGGTGATGGGTGACGTGCACGGTGACGGCATCACCCTGGACCGACGCGGTTCCGGTATCACCGGTGGAGGCGATGTAGGTGCGGGCGGCAGCCGCGGCTTTCTCACGCAGCAGTCGTACCTGGTTGGCGCGGCGCAGCTGGCCGATGTCCAGCTGCTGTGTGCCGATTCGGGCAGCTTCCCCCGCCGCATCCAGGGCCTGGGTTTTGGCGGCCAGGGCGAGCCCGCCGTCGACGACGATTCCGGCGAACAGCCACAGTGCCGCGAAGACACAGACCACGAACACGGTGACCTGCCCGCGGTCATCCCGAGCCGCCATCTGGGCGACGCCGGAGGTGAGACGTGCTCGCACGCGTTTGTTCACGGCGTGCTCCTGAAGGTGTCGACGACAGAGAAGGCGGAGTCGGCCAGGCGCACATGGCCGGGTAGCCCGGTACGGGTCAGATCGCCCAATTCCGTGGTGCAGGAGACCTGGGCTGTCACGGTGGCGCCCGGTGTGAGGCCGCCGGTGGACAGACGGATGCTCGGCCGGGTGCAGGAGGCTCCCGCCTCGCGCAGGGCCGCACTCGCCGCGCCCTCGGCCAGGGCGCGGGCGTCCTTGTCGGTGCGAGCCAGGGAGGCGGCGCGGGCGGCCTGGTGGGCGGCGTCCGCCACGATCAGGCGGGCATCGGCGAGCCTGCCGAATGCGACCACGACCAGCAGCACGAGCAGGAGCAGGGGCGTGACCAGCACGAGCTCCACCGCCGCCGAACCCCGCTCCCCATCATCTTGCCCGAGGTCAGACTTTCGGATCACGGCTGGCCTCCGGTCGGTGTCGTGGTCCTCTCGGTGGGACCCGAGGCCGTGCCCAAGGCGTGCAGCGTCAGACCAGGGACCACGCGGATGACTGCCGCTCACCCGCACCGTGGTCTGGGTGGCGGTGCGTTCGACGGCCACGGAGGGGCTGGTCAGGACTCGGCTGCCGAGCGCGGCGAGGCTGCGCCGTGCCTGGGCCTGGCCGTCTGCCGCTGTGCCGTGTTCGACGCGGGCGGCGGCCAGGGCCCGCTCAGCGGCGTACTGGGCGATGTGCCGTGCGTGCCAGACCAGGGCGAACTGCACCACCAGCAGCGCGATCAGCAGCAGCGCCGGGACGACCAGCACCAGCTGCGTGCTCACCGCTCCCCGATCCTGGCGCCGTCGGCGGCGGAGGACGGCCATTTAGCCGCCCAGGTCGATGCCGTTGGCCTTGCCCAGCACCTTGGCCGCGATGATGCCCACCACGGTCAGGGCCAGGATGGCCAGCAGCGCGGTGACCACGATGGTCTCGGTGGTGTAGCCGGCATCCGAGCGGTGCTTCCGGCGGGCTTCGGCCATGTGGGTGCGCGCCAGGCGGGCCAGGGTGTGGAGGTGGAACATGAAGGGTGCTCTTTCTCTGATCTCGTGCGATGGGGGAAGCGTTCAGTCCATGGACAGGACGTGGGCGAGGGCGGGATAGCCGATCAGCAGCAGGAATGCCGCGAACAGTCCGACTACGGGGAGCGACATCCGCTCAGTGGCTGCCTGCGCGGCTCCGTCGACTTCCGAGATGCGGCGGCGTCGCATCGCCCGCGCCTTCGCTGCGAGCGAGCTGCGGATCTTGGCGCCCTCGCTGCCCGCAAGGTTCAGCGTCGAGGCCAGTTCGGTCAGATCGCTCACGTTGAGTTGCCGTCCCAGCTCGCCCAGGTGGGTCCAGGGGCTGGTCCGGGTGAGCTGCGCGATGTGGAGGGCGTGGCGCAGCTTGCCGGCGGCCCACCCCTGCGGTGCGGCGACGGCCTGGGTGAGGGCCTGATGGATGCCGGCTCCACCGGCGAGGGCGATCACGGTCAGGTCCAGCACGAGGCTGAGGGTGTGGCGCATCTCGCGGCGTCGCCTGGCGGCCTGCTGGTGCACGCTGAGGTCAGGCGCGAAGAACAGCACCACGGCCAGGGCCAGCGAGCCGGCCAACGGCACCCACCAGCCCGACACGACCCCGGCACCCAGGCGCAGCAGCAATCCGGCAGCCCAGGGCGCGCCAAGTCCGGCTGCCGCGCAGACCGCCTTGCCGGCCAGGTGCTGGTCCTCGTCCGTACCGCACACGGCCAGGTCGGCGCGCAGCGAGGCGGTGGGGAAGCCGAGCGCCCGCACCAGCGGCACGGCCCGCCGGCCCAGCCGCGTGGCCCACTCCCCCTCATCCGCCTGCCGAGTGCTCGAACCCGTTGCTGGTGCGGGGGCGTTGAGGGCGGTAAGGACATCCGCGAGAGCAGGACGGGGCGGACGCAGCCCGTAGACGAGAGCGGTCACTCCCGCGCCGAACAGCGCGCCGAGCAACATGACAATCACCGCGCGCCTCCCGGTTCGATACCCGACTCAACACGGCCAGGCGACGCAGTGACGAGGCGGACGGGCTCCTCGATGCGGCCGATCACGGTCAGATAGGTGAAACTCACGGCGAACAGAACACCGACCACCGCGAGCACCATCTGCCCGGTCGGCGTGTTGAGCGGGTCCAGATAAGGCCGGTTGAAGACCACGAGCCCGACCGCCATGCCCAGTGTGGTGATCACCGTGACCCGCACACCGGTGCGCACGCTGGCCCGTCCGGCGTCGATGCGCTGCCGCATCGCCACCTGCTCGCGCACCGATTCAGCCAGCTCGCCGAGCAGCGGCGCGAGCTGGCTCGCCTGTTGTTCGGCCGCCATGACCAGCGCGGCCACGACCACGTCGGCCAGCGGGTCCTCCACGTCGTCGGCGAACGCCCGCAGCGCTGGCGGCAGAGGGCGCCCCGCGCGCACTGCGGTTGCCAATGCGTGCAGCTCCGTTTCGAGGGCGGCCGGGGCGATGTCCGCCGTGGCCAGCACCGCCTGCTCCAGGCCGGCCGCTGCGGACAGGGTGTCGCGCAGCATCTCCGTCCACAGCGCCAGAGCCTCCATCCGCTCCGTCCGCCGCGCCGTCTGCCGGTCGGGGCCCAGGAGGCCAGGCAAGGTGAGCATGCCGACCGTGGTCAGCACTGCCGCCACCGGCCACGTCGTCAGCGCCCCCGTCACCACACCGGTCATCACCGCGATCACGACCCGCCGCGCGGTCCAGTCCGCAGGCAGCCGCGCCGTCAACGCACGCCGCAGCCCGGGCCGCTCCTCGCGAGCCGCGCGCCGCACCGCGCCGTAACCGATGGCCACCAGGCCGCCCCCGAATACGGCGCCGCATGCCACTGCCAATCCGGGCAGGACACCGGGCGCAAGCGTCGTGCTCATCGCGCCGCACCCCACCACTGCAACGCGGCGCCTCGGTGATCCAAGCCAGCGGCGATCAGGTCGTCGAGGGTCTCGCTGCGCAGTGGGGTGGCAGGGACGGCTCGTCCGTCGGGGCCGGGACGGTAGACCTCGTTGGAGACGACCTGGGCTCCGTCGGCGTCGATGACCTCGCGCACCGAATCGATCACCCGGCAGCCGTCGCTCGCCCAGCCCAGATGGACAACGAAGTGAACGGCGGAGGCCACCATCAGGTTCGTCGCCTCCAACGACAGCCGCTCCGGTGCCTGGGCGGCGTAGGAGGCGAGTTTGGTGAACACCCCGCGCGAGGTGGAGGCGTGGATGGTCGACAGTGAGCCATCGTTGCCCTGCGACATGGCGTTGCACATGGGGATGACCTCAGCTCCGCGGATCTCGCCGACGATGACCCGGTCCGGGGACATGCGCAGTCCCCAGCGCACCAGTTCTGCCTGGTCGATGCCACCCTGGCCTTCGATGTTCGCCTCCCGGGCCTGCATCGCCACTACGTTTGGGTGCGCCACCGGGTCTGCGTCCAGGCCGAGCTCGAAGGTGTCCTCGATGGTCACCAGCCGCTCATGCGGTGGGATCTCGTGGGCGAAGGCCCGCAGTACCGTGGTCTTGCCGACATTGGTCCCGCCGCCGATCACGATGTTCTTGTGTGCCCGCACCAACGCCCGAAGGAAGGCGGCGAGCTGCTCGTCGCACACCTCCAGCCGCACCAGCTCCGCCATCGAGGCGGCCGGGAAGCGGTGGCGGCGGATCGTCAGCGATACCCGTCCCGTCACCGCCATCACCGCGAACAACCGTGAGCCCTCGGGCAGTTGCAGGTTCAGGCGAGGCATGCCCCGGTCGAAGCGCCGCTCCTCGCCACCTGTGCGGGCCGCGAGCGTGCGGACCAGCTCCACCAGTTCCTCATCCGAAGCGGCCACCGGACTCTCGCGACGCCATGCACCGGTCGCGTCCTTGACCCACACGTTGTCGCAGCCGTTGACGCAGATGTTCTCGATCGCGGCGTCGGCCAGCAGCCGCTCCAGGCTCCCCGTGCCGAACAGCGCATCCGTGACCGCCCGTCCGATCCGCTCCTCAACCGCGGCATCGATCACCGCCCTGCCCTCGGACAGAGCCTGACGCCGATGCGCGCCCAGTTCCTCCATCAGCAGACGACCCATCGTGGCGCGCCGCGCAGCCTCATCCTCTGCCGGTAGGCCGACCTGCTCACGCTCACCCGCGTACGCCGCCAGCCGGGCCGCCACCCGCTGCCGCACCACATGCGCCAGCTCCCGCTCACCACCGTCAGACACCGCCATCGGCGCCATCAGCTGCTCGCTCACGACCCGCTCTCCTCAACTCCCAGCACGGGCACGCGGCCTGTCCGGCTCCAGCCCACCAACGGCGACCCGTTGCTCTCGTCCGGGCGATCGCTGGCCGTGTCCCCGACCGTGGTTCCGTCCTGCCGCAGCCCGGCCAACTGACAGGCCAGCGTCCGCGCGGCGGCCATCAGCGGCGGGAGCCGAAGCCCAGAGGTACGCAGCGCACCGGGCCGGGAATTGTTCATCGCGGTCACGCTCTTGGTGTCCCACGGCACCATCAGCACCCGCTGGATCCCGAGCGTGTCCGCGATCTCCACTGCCGGGTAGGGGCACGGCCCGACCACAGCGAGTGTCAGCCGCCCGGCACACGCCTCAGCGTCCAGACCACAGGCCGACACATGCGTCAGGGACTCCGCTCCGCCCCGCGTCACCAGCACCATCCGGTCGGCCGCCGCCAGCAGCGGCTCGACATCCCCACTCAGGCGCCCCACATCCAGCAGCACCGTGCCCCCATCATGATCATCCCCCAGCAGCACCCGCCGCCCGCCCTCACCAGCCAGCAGCCGCACAGCCTCCCGACACGGACCACGGCCCGGCACCGCAATCACCGCCCGCACCCCGAAGGGCAGTTCCCTCACCGCCCCCAGCAACGAACCCGGGTAGGGCTGCCCGGCCGCCGCCGCGACATCCAGCAGGGAGGGCGCCGCCGGCAGACCGAAACGGATCATGAGATCCCCGCCGGAGACATCCGCCTCCACCACCACCGGCCGCACCCCGCCACCGGCGTCCGCCGGCCAGGCGGCAGCAACGGCCAGCGCCGTCGTTGTCACCCCTGGCGCGCCGGTCACCGAAGCGACCACCACGAGCCGCCTCACGGAGCATCACGCCCTTCCGCGGACAGCACCACCACGCGCGGATGCTCCAGCTGCGCCGCCCGCCGCGCGGCCGCGGTCTCGACCAGCACCGTCACCACCCGCGGCCCGCCCGCCGCCTCCGGCGCCCGCACCCCCGCAACCGTCCCCACCACCGCCGAGGCAGGCTTCTCCTCCGCCTCGTTGCCCACCGCTGCGCCGCCTGCCGGGCCAGGAAGGACCGCGACACGTTCCCCGCGCGCAAGATCCGGCGGCGCACCGCCCGACTCCACCGCAAGCGCCACCTGCGACAACCCCTGAGGAGGAAACGCGGCACTCGCGCCCACCTGACCGGGCGCAAGCAGCGACCCGGCCACCAGCGGAACCCGAGCCTGCCGCCCCAGCACACTGTCCCGGTCCGCCACCGGCACCACGCCCGTGTCCGCCGCCACCTCCACCGCGCGCAGATCGCCCGGCTTCAGCACCTGACCGGCCGGCACATCCCGGACGAGCACCAGGACCCGATCCCGCTCCCCCACCGCCTGCGCGACCAAAGTGAAGCCGACCGCCGAGACCACCACCGCCCCCAGCCCGGCCCACACCCAGCCCAGCCTGCGCCGCCGGCCACCCATCACCACCGGCGGCTGCTCCGGACCCGGACGACGCGCACCCGGAACCCTGACACGGCCGCCCTGCAGGGCCGAAGAAGACATGGGGGTACCCACCATTCACCTCGCGATCAACAAAGAGCTCCGACAACCAGCGACCCGGCCGCCCACGCCGGCCGCGCCGTATCTCACCGGTCAGCGCGTGACCACGGCCTGGACCTCATCCACCACCAGCTGCCGCTGCGCGGTCATCACCAGCCCCGGCACCACCCCGGCCTGCCCACCCCCATGCCACTCGACATCCCAGGTCACCTGCACCGACACCGTGAACGCCCCACCCGGCGACGACACCGACGCCCGCCGATAGGTGTAACCACAGTCCGGCGACGACACCTTGGCGTCATACGCATCCGAGTACGGCGTCCCCGGCCCCAGGCACACCACCTGCCCGCCCTCCCCCATCGACCACACCGCCTTGCGCGGCCGGGCCGTCGCCGTCACCGTCACGCCCTCCACCGAAGCCGACGCCGACACCGGCCCCCACGTGGAGCGCTCCAGCCACATCCACGTGGGCACGTGAACCACCTGCACGAAATCCTCACGCGGACTCGTCCGGATCACCGGCTTCGGCAACTTCAATTGCTTCACCGCCCGCTGAACGACCACTTCCACCGGAACCTGGTGCCCACCGCCCGCCTTCGGCTTCTTCGCCTCCTCACCGTCAAAGCGCGGCAAGATCCCTGCACCACCACCCAAGTCGTACTCCCAGCCACTCGACGTAACCGTCGGCGGCCCTCCCGGCCCCTCCGGCCCATCACCAGCGCCGCGACCTCCGTGACGAACCGGCTGGGTCCCCGAGCTGCTTGCGCTCTTCCTTACGCTCTGCGCCTCCACATTGCAGGAACCTGGAACACAGGCAATGCCGGCGAACTGCGAACCACCCGTACCATCCGCCCAGGCGAGGGGGATCGTGGCCGCCGCGAGCACCACGTAGACGCCTGTGACTGTGCACCGTCGAGCCACTCCACAGCGGCGGATCAGCATGAACCGGCCTCGTGCATATAGAGGTCAGTGACCTTCCATACCCCGTCAGCAAGCTGGACGGTCGCGTCCGCCTTCATATGCCCGCCGGGGACGTCGTCCTTCAGCTCACCATTGCGCTTGTACAGCAGCCAGCCAGTGTCATCCACGCAGTCCGTAAGCACCACCCTGGTGGGGCCCGCTGTCACCACTTTCGGATCCGCTTTCGGCGCCCCCTTGCTAACGAGCCCATCCTTCTTGGACTTCTGCAACCCGTACTTCAGCAACTCCAGCGCACCGCCACGCGCGTGATCATCCAGCAACGGCGAGGACGCGTCCGAGGTTCTCGACGCGACTGTCACGTCATGCCACATAGCCCTGTAGGCGGCGACCGCTCCGGCATGTTCCGTTCCGGGAGTACGGGACGCTGTGGTCTCGGCCGTCCCCTCCGGCAGCGGTTTCGCGTCCGACGGACTCTCCGAGCAGCCGACCAGCAAGAGTCCCGCGAGCGCCCCGCTCACACCTGCAAGGAGCGCATTGGTTCGCCAGTGTGCCTTCACCATCCCCCGCCTTCCGTCACCCAGCACACCCACACAGTTACGTTCAGCGTTCATGTGCCGCTGGAGTTACCCGTTGATGCGTCGGTCAATCACGGCAGGAGGGGCCAATTCCACCTGGCTTCCGTCCCGTTACTTGACAATGCTCCGCATTGATACCACTTCGAGAATGAAAAGTGGGGCTTGTCGCTCGAATGAGCGACAAGCCCCACTTTTAAATGCTCATCTGCAAGCCCGATGAACTAGCCCACGCTCAATCCTCTGCCGCAAAGGAAGCCAGAGCCCTACGTGGTCCCACACGTGTGCGGGAAGCGGCCGGGAGTCCGGGCGGCACTGTCCACGCAGCCGCAGCTGCACCGGGCCCCGCGCCGTCACCCGTGATCATCTCCAGGGCTCCTTCTCCGCACCGCCTTCGCCTCCCTCTCCTCGGTGCCACGTTGCGTCTGAAGTAATTTCGCGGGTACAGCCAGCCACGCCGTCTTCGTCTTCCTTTCGATTCGGAACCCCCAAGCGCCCTTGGTGAGTTCATGGACAATGTGCAAGCCGCGCCCACGCTCGGACACCAGCACGCACAGCGCTTCCAGGCCGCCCCCGCGGTTCTCCTCGACCGGGGCGTACGGTGCCGTGACCGGGAATGTGGGAAGTTCCGGGAGTCGCGGATCATGGTCCTCGACTTCGCAGATGACTTCCGCGGCGGTGCGGAGAAGCCGCATCTCGTACGGGCCCACAGCGTGCTCGGTGGCATTGGCGATGAACTCGGAGACGGCCAGCACCACATCACTGACCACCTCGCCCTCGAAGCCGAGCTGGTCGAGAGCGCAGCGCAGAGCAGCCCGGGCCTGCGCCGGACCGTCGGGGGTGCAGGTCGCCCAGCGCCACACAACCCACGTCGTGACACCCAGGGGATAGCGTGAGGTCATCGTTGCCCTCCCCGAGCCGCGTGACGCCCTCGTACGACGCGCCGGTGGCGACCGCGGCCTGGCCGTACGCAATCGCACGCTTCAAGAAAGGCGAACGGGCCGGCCACCGTCACGGACGGCAACAGCAGCACAGCGGTGAACAGAATCGGCGCCACGTCAGGGACCTCCCGGCGATCGCGATTGGAACGCGACCACCACACCGTGGGTCCACGAAGAGCGGAATACGGCTCTAACCAGTATTTTCCGGGTATTTCGAGTGGGGTGGCACTGAGCGTTTCCAGAGATGATCGGCCCGTTGGCGGAACCATTCGACAAGGGCGGGGCGTCTTCGAGGAGCGCAGCTCAGTGCGAGTTCAGCGCCCGCAGCGCCGCGTTGATCACATTCTGGGCGTCGGCGCCGTAGACCGCGGACTCCTGCAAGGTCGTCCAGACCTTCTGGTACGTGGCTACCGTGGCGTCGTCGTCCATCCACAGCTCCGC
The DNA here is from genome assembly GCF_042889625.1 of Streptomyces sp. NPDC002573. Lineage (NCBI taxonomy): Bacteria > Bacillati > Actinomycetota > Actinomycetes > Kitasatosporales > Streptomycetaceae > Streptomyces > Streptomyces sp. NPDC002573. Next base: position 23,176 of record NZ_JBIARC010000071.1, read on the forward strand.
GTGCCAGGTCTCGGTAACCACTTGTCGGTCGTCGTAGATCCAGAAGCCCGCGCCAGGCGGCAGCTTCATCGAGGCCGTGAACGGGACGATTCCCAGCTCGACGGTCTTGAGGCCGATCACACCGGACAGGTAGGAGAGCTGGGCCGCAAGGTCGGCCGGCGGGCAGACCATGTGCCGCAGGACCGCCTCCGACAGGATGATGTGGTACTTGCGGCCCGGCTCGTACAGCAGACGTTGCCGCTCCATGCGGGCGTTCACGGCATCCTCAAGGTCGTCGAGCCGAGAGCCGTGCAGCCCGGCGAAATGTCGCAGGATGGCGCGGGCGTAGCCCGGGGTCTGAAGGATGCCAACGACCCAGGACGACTCCCACGCCTTCAGCACCGACGCCCTGGACTGCGCCTGGTTATGAGCCGCCTGCACCGGGCGATGGCCTGCGGCCAGCTGACGCTTCCACGAACGGATCTGAGACTCGAACCCGCGGAGTCTGGCGAGGACTTCCTCGTACGCCTCAGGCCGGCCGACCGCCTCCGTATACATGCGAAGGTCTTCCGGCGTGGCCGTCTGCTTGCCCAGCTCAAGCTTGGAGACCTTGGAAGCGGGCCAGCCCAGACGCTCGGCGAGCTGCGCTCCGGTGAGCCGACCAGCAGGCGCCGTCAGCCGCAGTTCCCGCAGCCGCAGCCCCAGGCCCTCGCGTGCCTGCTGGTAGTCGGTACTCAACGGACGTCCCTGCCTACTCCTCGGCCGCCACCACGGCCGCGAACTGCTCGTACGGGACGGCATAGTGCCATGCCGCGTCCCAGGCTTGGAGGTAGCGGTTCACGGCCGCGGGCTCGGTGATGAGTTCGGCCCCGGTCAGGTTGTCGGCTTCATCGAAAATGAGGCGGGCGACAAGCCGCGAGTCGAAGACCCAGAAGTCCGCTTGTGGCAGATGCAGGCGCTCGGCATCCCCGCGCCACAGGCTGTGGATCTTCTCGCCGAGCGCGCTGTTCTTCTCGGCGTACGCCAGGAGGTAGCGCTGCCCGACCGTCGCCGGGCGGTCGACGATGCGGACGCGTTCGATGCGGGCGCCCTGCGCGACCTGGTTCCGGATCGTGCGGCACCAGGCCGTGTCCATGTCCCATGCCGGTTGCTCGCCGCGAACGAACTGAGCGTAGGTCTCGTCGGCCTCGTCGGAGGCGTAACGGCGGCGGGACTCGATACGCCTCGCCGTGTGCCTGAAGTTCTCGAAGAGCTTGCCGAAGGCGTCCAGGCCGATGATCCGCGGCGTCTCGTCGCGCGGGCCGAAGTCGACGAGCGTATTGCGCGGCACGACGACTGCGACTTCGCGCTCGGGATCGAAGTACTGGAGCTGTCGCAGGTCGCCGGGGTCGGTGATGGGGCGCCCCTGGACGATGACCTCGCCGGAGTCGAGATCCTCGTGCACCGCGGGGCAGCCTCCCTCGCCGCTACCGGTGCCGTTGAAGCGCAGCCGTCGGGCCATGCTCGTTCCCTTCGTCGGGGATTGATCCACCAAGCATCGCCAGGTGCGTCGGCCGGGACCACCCCCTCCTGCCACTCTTGCGAGAAATTCTAAGCTACACACGATGGATCGGGAGAAATAACGGGAAATCTTGCTCGCACCAACCAACTCCCTCTCTCTACTGTCCCGTTCATGGCCGCGAAGAAGAAACTGGACGTTGATCCGTACACGGTGGTGGAGAGCCTCAGGGCCGCGCTGGATGACGCAGGGATCGTCTTTCCTTCGCTGAGGGTCGACCCTGCGTCGCCCGAGCTGAAGCTCATCGAACTCGGGCGGGTCCGCGCCGATGTGGCAGACCTACTGGCGAAAACGCTTCGGCGAGGGGGCCGCGAGTGAGGACAGAGGAAGAGCACCCAGAAGGTGCCCTGGTCATCGACACCCGAATCAGCAAGCTGGGCTACGTGACGGGACACGAGGGCCCGTATGTCCAGCTCCGCCCAGTGACCGGCGGACGCGAGTGGGGCGCCGACCCCACTCGCGTCCGCCCCGCCACGGACTCCGAGCGGCTGACGGCGATGCGAGAGCGTACCCGCGCGCTCAACGCGGCCAGCAGCGGGGGGATCTTCCGATGAGCACGAAGGTCGTCGACGCCTCGACCATGTCCGCCGAGTGCGCCTTGGCTCAGCGCCCGGGCTACACAGACCTGCACCGTCAATGCAGCCGGACCGAGGATGTCCCGCTGCCTCACAGCGACGGAATCCTGCTCGTGCACCGCTGCACCTGCCCCCACCACGCCTACAACCGCAAGCTGGCAAACGCCGACTCGCTCCGCCTCCTCGACGGCATCGCCACCGCCGGCCCCATACCCGACGGCGGCTACGAGCTTCAGCTCGAGCTTCCGGCCGACGGCGCGTCGCGACCTGACAGCTGTCGCGTGTCCGACGGGTTCTGCTCACCGAAACGAGTGACCGCCCGGCGCACACTGACGGCGCCTCCGTCGGGGCAGGTCGCATCGGCACGCCCTGCACCTGGGTCGAGTAGGTTCCGGGACGGTGCTTGGGGCGGACGCAGACGTCCTGCTCGTCGTCCCTACCCCCTCGCGAGCCGGAAGCCGAGATCGTCATTGCGTACGAAGCACTGTCCTCGTCCCCGGTACGCCGCCCGAGCCCTGTTGCGGCGGTGGCGCCACGACCCCCCACGGCATACACGGGCATCGCTGGGCGCGTCCGACGGACGGGCGTCCCGGTCGTAGGGATACGGTTCCGGGGCGCTCGCCGTCCACTCAAAGACGTTGCCGGACAGATCGTCGATGCCTGCGGGGCTCCGCCCCTCGGTGAAAATGCCGACGGGGAGCGTGCTGCGTGCGTGGAATTCGAAGGTGTTCGACGCGAGCGCCTCGAAATCGTCCCCGTAGGGGAAGGCTCGTCCTCCGGCCGAGGCAGCGGCCTCCCATTCGTATTCGGTGGGCAGACGGATCAGCATGCCGGTCACCGCGCTGAGCCAGGCGCAGTAGGCCTCCGCCTCGTAGACGGAGACGCCGACTACGGGGGCGCTGGGGTGGGCGAGGAGGCTGTCGTACCAGTACGCCGGTGTGGACGGGGCTTCCGTGCCGTAGATGTCTGTCAGGGCCTTTTGGATGGCCTCGTCGGTCATGGTCGTGAGCTTCACCATGCTGACGGCCTGTTGCAGGGTGGCAGTGCCGGTGCGGAGCATGTCGACGGCGAGGGTGGGGCGGCGGCGCAGGTTGTCGCGCTTCTTGCGCCACTCTGCGGTGATGAGGTCCTGGATGCCTTCGCCGGAGCGCCATCTGCGGGCGTGGGCGGAGTGCCACCACCGATCGTCTTCATAGCCGCCGGCGGCTATGAAGTGAGCGTACTCGGCGTTGGTGACAGGGCGGCGGGCCAGGTCGAACGTCGGTAGTTGCACCTCGTGGACGGGTCGTTCGAGGACGTACGGGGTGCCTTCGGCTCCGATGCGGTGGTTGCCGGCTGGGATGCGCGCGAACTCTGGAAGGAGCGCAGCACCGTGAGCGCTCTCGATGCGCGTCAGGCGAGGATCGCCCAGGACGCCGAGGATGCGGCCGTAGTGGATGCGGGCCCTTAGGTCCGTCGCCTGATCGGTGCTGCGGGCGACGAGCGTGTGCGTCACCTCGGTGCGCACGGCTGTGTCGACGTGTACGTCGGGGGCGGCCAGGCAGCGGCCTGCCAGGGCAGGATTGACGGCGAGGACGTTGCGGACGTACGCGTCGGGGTCCTCGGCGAGGGCAGCGGCCATGACTGCCGTCTCCTCCCAGCCGGTGGTCGGCAGCGGCGGTAGCGGCTCGCCGGGGGCGAGTTGCGTCAGGACCTCCGCAAGGGGCGGGGTTACGGCAGTGGCCGTGTCGGGGACGGCGAGGCGGGAGAAGTCGGGGGCTGCTGCAAGTTGGCGTGCGGCGAAGAATTCCTGGAGGAGCTGGTGGAAGAAGCGGATGGCTTCTTCATCCTCGTCGAGGATGCCGGTGTCGCAGCCGACGCGCAGGGAGGCCTCCGCGAGTCGGGCCAGCCCGTTGAGGAGGTCGAGGGCCGTGTCGTAGTCGACGACGACGCTTCCTTTGTCCTCGCCGCGCTTGGTCTCCTGCATCTGGTAGGCGAGGCGGGTCAGGGCGGGAACGAGGTGGCCGCGGTCCGGGAGCCACAGCGGGTCGCGGACTCCGTCACGCAGGCGGCGTTGTTCCCGATCGGTGAGGAGCTCCGGGTCGGCGGTCCGCGGGTTGCCGGAGAGGATCTCGCGGCGGAGTAGTTCGCGGACCATGCCGGCGAACGCGTCGACACGCCCGACGGGGACCGTACCCACGGCGCGGACCTGGTTGACCAGCAGGCGCAGCATGTATGGGGTGCGGTAGAACGACAGGGCTCGCGGGTCGCGGTTCAGAGCATCGTGGACAACGTCGGCCTGTTCGGGCAGGTGGAGGGCTATGTACTCCAGGACCTGGGCGCGGGTCATGGGTTCGAGGCGGATGTGCGGGACACCGACGTCCTTGCTGCTGAGCATGGCGCCGTAGTCGAGGGTGCGGCAGGTGAACACGGCCCGGTTTCCGGGGACGTCGCGGACGCATTCGTAGAGGAATGCCTTCCACGCGTCGATGCGGCGGCGCAGGTCGGAGGCATCGAGGTGGGCGAGTTCGTTGAGGCCGTCCAGAAGCAGCAGGAGGCGACCGGACTCCAGGAAGTGCGCCAGCTCGGGCAGGTGCGGGTTGCGTGCCCTCCAGCGGTCCTCCAGCCAGCGGCGTGGGGCAGGCGGTTCGCCGGCGTTGAGACCGTATTCGGCCAGCGAGATGCTGAACGGGATGACCGGGTCGGCGGGGTGGGTCATTCCTTCCGCGGCCACGTCGAGTTCGAGGCGGCGCAGCAGTGTCGTCTTCCCGGACCCCGGCGCTCCCAGCAGTACGTACGCGAAGGAGTCGCTGCCGGCGAGGATGGTTTGGAGGTCGTCGGTGCGGCGGCTGCTTGGCGCGGTAACCCAGCGGTCGGAAGCATCGGTGCCTTCGTCGTAGACCAGGGCGAGGCGGACGAAGCGGCGGTCGAGTTGGTAGCGCGGGGTGCACCATCGGGCGTAGCAGGACAGCAGGTACTCGCGGACGCTGCGCGAAGGGTGGTCGCGGATGTCGTGGAGCTGCTGGTCGGTGAGGGCCACGGAGCGGTCGGGGTTGCGGATAGCTTCTTCGAGCGCGGCGAACGCGCCGAGCAGGGTGCGGGGCGGGGCGAATGGGGTGGTGACCACAGCGTCGTCCGCCGAGGCCGCGTGCGGCCATGAGAATGAGCCGCGCAGCGCGGTGACGAGGGCGCTCGTGCGTGCCGCCCATTCGCTCTCGTCGGCCTGGGCGGTCCATTCCAATCGCTGAAACGGGACCAGTTGGTAGTGCAGTTCGCAGCCGTCAATGCGCACCACGTGGATGGGCTTGCGGTGATCGTAGAAGAAGAACCACTCGTTGAAGACCTCGCGGGACTCCGTTGCCTTCTCAGTGAGGAGCACGACGAGGCGGTCGGCTGACCGTAGCGCCTGGTCGATAGAGGTGGCCCATCGATCGGTGTGCCGGATGCGCTCGGTATCCACCCAGGCGTCGAAGCCCGCGGCTTCCAGTGCATCGTGGATACGCTGCGCGAGGGCAGCAGAGTCCCGCTGGTAGGAGATGAAAATCTTCTCCCGGACCACTGTCACACCTTCCCCCGACTACCTGCTCTCTTCAGCCACGGCCCAGGGTGAACCCCGCGTCGGCGGTCAGGAGGGTTCCGGTCATGTACGGCGACTCGGCGAGGAAGACGTACGCACCTGCGATGTCGTCGGGGGCGATGAACTGGCGCAGTGGGATGACGTCCAGCCAGGACTCCTTCAGCGCGTCATCGACCCGGTCCATGTACGAGGTCTCGACGAAGCCGGGAGTGATTGCATTCACCCGTACGTTCGGGGCAAGTTCCTTGGCCAGCGTGCGCGTGAAGTTGTTGACCGCTGCCTTGGCGGCGGAGTAAGCCATCACCCCTTCCCGGCCCGTCGCGTCGAAGCCGCGGATGGAGGAGGTGTTGATGATGGCGCCGGTGCCTCGCTCCTTCATGGTCCTGGCCGCCCGCACGGAGCAAAGCACGGTGGAGAGGAAGTTGATGTTCAGCATGCGCAGCCAGTGCTCCTTGGTGGAGTCAAGGATGGGCATGCCTTCGGTGAGGCCCGCGTTGTTCACCAGGATGTCGACCGGGCCGAACGCTTCCTCGGAGGCCGTAAAGAGCCGCTCGACGTCGGTGGTGTCGGCGACGTCGGCCTGCACGTACAGCGCGCTGCCGCCGTTCTCCTTGATTGTCTGGACGAGCGCCTCCCCTCCTGTGACGTCGCTGTGGGAGTTGACCACGACCTTCGCGCCGCGCTCAGCGAAGGCAAGCGCTACAGAGTGCCCGATTCCACGCGAGGAACCGGTGACGACGGCAACCTGACCGGAGAGCGGCATGATCTGTCCTTCGCTGATCGTGAATCAGTGATCTCGCACGGTAAGGTCACCGTATCGGATCAACGCTCAACTAGCCTGCTTCTGCCTTGGTGTTGGACACGGATTCCTTGCTGACCATGATGCCGGCGACGAGTACGAGACATGCGCCGAGCCAGGTGAGTGGCGCGGGATGTTCGCCCAGGAAGATCCAGCCGGAGACCAGTGCCGATACCGGTTCGAGGTACAGCAGGATTCCCGCCGTCGTCACCGGCAAGCGCTTGAGGAAGGCGAGGTAGGCCAGGAGCGCCATCGCGCTGTAGACCAGGCCAAGACTGGTGATGACCAAGACGTCGACGCGGCTCGGCAGCTTCGGGTGGATGGCGAGCCAGGGCATCAAGAGCACTGCGGCGACCGCCAGTTGGCCTGTGGCGACCCGTACGGTCGGGACGGTACTGAGCGCCTTCTTGCTGGCCAGTGTGGATCCGGCGTAGGCAAGCGCCGAAACTGCGATTAACGTCAGTCCGTCGAGGCCGCCGGTTTGCCCCGGTTGGAGGACGAGGACGCTGCCGACCAGGGCCAGCGCCAGCGATGCCAGCTGGCCACGCGTGACACGTTCCTGGAGAGTGCGGTGGGCCAGCCCTGCGATGGCGAGCGGTGCGAGATAGATACCGAGTAGGACCGTACCGATCGGCGCCCGCTGCAAGGCCATCACGAACGTCAGCCAGTGCACAGCCAGGAGCGCTCCGGACCACAGCAGCGAGCGCACTGCTGGTTTCCCGTAGCTGCGGATGCTCGCCCGGCCTCGCCCTCGCGGCGTGACCGCTTCCCACAGCCACAAAGCCGCCGCACCCACCGCGGCGCGCCCGAACGCGATCGCTACGGCGGGCAGCGCACTTTCGCGGACCAGGACGCCGCTGGTGCCCCACAGGACCGCCACGCCCGCTGTACCCAACGCCGGGCTGTAACGGCGCAGGGACGCCGTGGACGCGGCGGTCACTGCGCGCTGGTGGCGGTGACGCCCGGTCGGTCGGCCAGCACGTCATCCGGTGCGCGTCCGTCGTGAACCACCGCACGCAGCATGCCTACGAAGCCGGGGATGTCGGGGCGGTTGTAGGTCTGCCTCCCAAAGCAGACGCCGGTGGCCCCCGCCGTGATCGCGCCGTGTGCGTTGGTCAGGGCCTCCCGAATCGACGTACGAGGCCCACCTGCGACGATCACGGGTACCCCCATGGACGCGGTGGTGACCGAGGCGAAGGATTCAGGGTCGCCGGTGTACTGCGTCTTCACCATGTCCGCGCCGAGCTCCACCGCGATGCGCACGCAGTGGCGCACAAGATCCGCGTATCGGGCACGCTCGTGGTCTTTGAGTTCGAGGTAGTTGTCATCCGCTCCGTTATGGGTGCGTCGTGGGTACATGATGGCCAGGAGCGGCATCCCCCACCGTTCACAGTCCTCGGCGACCGCGCCCAGAGTCGAGAGCATGTCGGGCTCCCGACGGTCCGACACATTCACGTGTACCGCAACTCCGTCGCATCCGTTACGTACGGCGCGCTCCACAGAGCTCACCGCGACCTTGCGGGTGTGGACTCCGAGGACGGTGCTCGCGGTGAGGTTGGCGACGAAGGGGAGGCGTATGCCTCTCTCTGTGCACTGTGTGAGGAGGCGCGGGAAGCCGAGTATGGCGTCGGCCCCGCCTAAGGCCACCTCTCGCGCACGTGTCACAGGATCGGCGAGACCGGCGTAGGGCCCGTTGATGAGGTCGTCGTCGAAGGGCACCATCACCGTCCGGACACCGGGGATGATACGAGCGAGCCTGACTGTCTTGCCCATGGAAGTCACGGGGTCTCCTCTCGGGTCCTTCATGGTCAGCGCGGGGCTGAGGAATGGCGTGTTGGCCGGTACCGTGGCAGGCGGCGGACCGACGACCGACCGGGAGGACGATCGCATGGACGCGGTGCGTGGACCACGGCGTACGGACTGGGTGCAGCAGCTCCAGGACGGCACCCTTCCTCACAGCATCGACCCCCTTGAGGAACTGCACCGGCTGGCAGCTGATTTGGACCCTGCGGACAGTCTGGCCGTCTTCGCGAACGTCGACGTGCCAGAAATCGATATCGCGGACGACGCCGGGCCGACCATCCCTCCCGCTACCTGACGACGGCCGCCTTGATGTACACGCGGCGTCCGAACCGAGGCTCGTCCAGCAGCGTCAGCGACTCGACACGGAACCCGTACAGCGCCAACGAGCCTTCGCCGGTGAGGAAACGCTGCTGAGTCGCCGTGTCCTGCGCGAACGTCGGGAACCGCCCTTGGTAGCAAGCCAGGGCAGCACTTGCGCCAGTCTCCGTATCCCGTGCTTCGTGCACGACGCCGGACAACTGGACGCCTTGAAGGTGCTCGCCGTACTCGGGCGGCTGGCGCGTCACGGTGGCTGCGGCGCGCGGATCACTCGCGGTGTTTCGGCTGTGCTGGGTGGATCGCTCGCTGACGAAGTACAGGTTCAGCTCCCCGTCATGGGCGAAGAACGCAGTGTTGATGTGCGCACCGCCGGGCCCCGTCGTCGCGAGGGAGAACAGGGTGTTGTCGGCAAGCAATTCCTCCAGACTCGCACGCAGTGCTTCATCGGTGTGGTTGCCGTCTTGGGCGTCAAGCCGGTAGGGCACGGGCGTGTTCCTCCTGGTTAAGGCGGTGACTGAGTACGAGCGAGCACGGTGACGGAGTTCAGGCGGCCTCCCGGCGGGCAAGCCACATGGTGTGCTCCCGTGAGATGGCCTCCTCGGCCTCGCTGCATCGTCGTGACCATTGGAGCTCGTCATCGGCCAAGGTCTCCAAGCCAGCTTTCACCAAGAGCAGTTCGTGCGCGGTAAGCGAGTAGGCGGCCGCCAGGGGACGGTACTGCTTGAGCTGCGTCCATGCGGTAGCGGCAGCCGCAATGGCCGAGGCACTGCCCAGCCCGTCGTAGTCGAGCAGGCCGAAGGCACGCAGGAACCCTCCCGCCAGGCCGAGCGACGTCGCGATAAACGCCGCAGCCGCCCACCGGCGGGCCATGCGCGTGAACGTGGCGGCTTTGGAGGTGTACCAGGTGTACTCGGCGTCCAAGCGTCCTTGGATGTAGGCCTGTTGCCGAAGACGGAGAGGTTGGCTGCGCAGGAGTCGCATCTGATGGGTGATCTCCGCCTCGCCGCCAGCATCGATGAGCCAGCCGACGTCACGGAGGTCGCGCAGGATACTCGACATGTCCTGCAGCAGCCGCTCGCTTGCCGCATGCTCGGTACCCGTGAAGGGCTCCGCCCGCACCGCGTACTTCCACGACAGAGTGCGTAGCGATTCGGCCGCCGCACGCCCTCGGTACCAGGCACGCTGAGGGTTCTTCGCGGTCAGCCACAAGGCGGGTGCAAGCGAGGCCAAGAGCGCAATTGACGCAATGAGTGCGCCCAAGTCGAGGCCGTTGCTGAGCTGGACGTTGACGCCGCCCAGCACGGCTCCGGCGACCAGCATGGACAGCTGGAGAGCGGACCATCGGACTGTATCCGACTGACCGGCCAGAGAAGCAGCGTCCGCGGAGCGGAACATGGACGGAAGACCGTCATCGGTCAAGATCAGGTCGCTCGGCCCCCCAGACATGCCCACGATCATGGCGATCGCGGGGAGGGCGCGCAAGGACTTCACGGCAACGAGCCCAGTAGTCGCAGGTATCCGTCCGATGATGCCCTTTCCTCAGCCTGTCGGGCACACCCGTAGAACAATTTTCCGTACCTGCTCGGCTCCTGCCGAAACGGCCTCCTCCACGATGTCGGCGGAGCGACTGCTCCTGGCCGCGCGGACGACGGTCGTCTCACAGGTCGACGTTGCGGTGAGCGCCTCCATGCCAGCGCCACGACCGCGCTGGCCGATCATTCGAAGTGCAGGCCGGGAGCGAGCCGTCCTCCAAGCGGTGCAGGACCGGTGGCTGGCTCACTGGCTCCGAACCGGCCTGCGGGCACTGCAGCGGGTGCCTACGGCATCCCCTGCGCGCACCACCCGCAGTTCACACGTCCGGTCGCCGCGCTCCGGGCGCGCTCCGGCCCGGCGAAACGCAACAGCGCGGCGACGAGTCCCCGCTGGTCGCCCCGGACGCCGTCGAACGCCCGGAACTCCACCACCGCCGCCCTCCGGCGTACGAGGCGAAGCACTGGCGCGAGCCGCCACCTGTCGGGCACCGGTGCGCCTTCCTTGAACCACACCACCACGGCGGGCCGCCGAACCGGTGAGGAACATCCGGATCGCTGGGTGGCGGCAACGCGGATGACCGACGACCAGGACACCGTGGTGCAAGCGGCTCCGCTGCGCAACTCGACTCCCGGGTATCGATGAGCAACCGGCGCGGCTCGCCCACCGCGGCCCCGGCCGCCATGGTGAGCACCGCCGTGACCAAGGCGAGCACCAGCGTGCGACCGGTGTCCACCATGCCGAGGAGGTCCACCGGCAGCATCAGCGCCGCGGACAGCCCCAGCACCCAGACCACCCCTCTGCGCGGCCCGGCCAGTCGGCCAGCCCGGCAGCGATCCGGGTCGCACGGGAAATTCCCATCTCGGCTGCGACGTGGGCGATGGGTCTCGTGCGACAAGGTTCGATGAGGCGGCGTCGCCCTTCCACGGTAAGGGGCGCGTTCTGATGCGTCATGCAGCGGAACCGGGTGCAGACGCTCGCTGTGTGCGGTCCTGCCCGGCGATGGCCTCGGCGACCTCTTGGATAGCGCCCCGAATCAGGTCACCGTAGGGATCCTGAGGAAGGCTGGGGACGGTTGCTTTGGCCGCGTTGATGTGTTTGGTGGCGGCTTCGAAGGAGCCCAGTCGGCGGTAGTTGTCGGCAAGGTTGAGGTGGAGGGAGGGGTAGAAGCCGGCTATGTGGAGGCTTTCGTGGTGCTCCTGGACACGCTGCTCGGTCACGGCGTCGGCAGCGTCCAGGGCCCGGACGTCCCAGGCGAGGGCCTGGGCGGGATCTTCGTAGAGATCCGCCAGGTAGTGGGCGAGGGAGCAACGGTGCAGCGGGTCGCCGGTGACGCCGATCGCCGACCACAGGCTCAGGAGCTTGTCGCGGGCGGAAGCGATGTCACCGGTTCGGCCTTCGGTGACGGCTTGGCCGATGGCTTCCATGGTCGGGTCGGGGCTGGCGGGTGCGGTGGTCATGGATGTTCCTCGTCGTCGTTCTCAGACTGAGTGGTCGGATTTGACGGGCATGGCCAGAGTGGTGAGATCGCCGCGGTCGGCGGGGCGGATCGTGACGGGCTGATCGGTTCCTCTCAGGTCGAGCATCACGTCGGGGCCGATCGCAGTGCTCACGGCGGGATAGAGCGTGGTCAGCTCGAACCAGATCTGGAGGGCCTCGCCCGTCGCGGTAGCTGGGAGCGGGATGCCGGGGTGTTCGTCGTCCGCTGACCGGACGTTCACTCCGTGGTCGGCAACGTGCAGCGCGATGCGTTCACCAGGGGGTTCTTCCAGGGCGCGCAGGAGCAGGTCCTTCGAGACCGTTGCGCGGGTGGTGACCTCGCCCAATGACGCGAGCATCAGCCGATAGTCGGGGAATTCCTCGGACAGCAACCGGCAATGCCGGTCCTCCCGTTCGGCCATGCGGAGCCAGATCCCGTGTGGTACCGCTTCGAGTCGGACCAGCGCGCTGCGGCGGATCTCGGCGGCCGCGGCCGCAGATCGTCTCCGTTGACCGTGCCGGCCCACGTCTGCCCCGGTGGTTCCGTCGGTACCAGGGTTCGGGTGGAGAGCCGGTACCGGTCAGTCGCAGTCAGGGCGACCGCCTCATGACTTGCCTCGATGTGCAGGCCGGCGAGTACCGGCATCCCCGGCTCAGGGGCGGTCGCGGTCAGGACCTGCTCGACCGCATCCGCCAGCACCGGCCCCTTCAGCGCCGCAATCGGCAGACCGGGCACGTTGCCGAGCGCGCACTTGATGACGGCAGCCTTCTGCAGTGCCGCTGCTGCGTCCCCGACGATCTTCGCGACATGCTCATCGAGCAGCCGGGATGCCTCGTCGGCGTCGGCGTCGAGGACTGCCTCGGAGCGGATGATCCCGAAGGCGAACGGCAAGACACGGTCGCTGGGCATCCCGACGGTCCTCGCATAGGGCCGCATCGTCCAGGCAATCGTTGGGTTCGCTGGTGGTCACTCACCCGTTCCACCCGTTGTCCGGCTGCGAGTTGGA
>NZ_JBIARC010000072.1:0-33173 GCF_042889625.1 Streptomyces sp. NPDC002573
CTGCCCCCAAGCTTCGATCAGGCCGCTGCGACGGCCCAATGGATGCGGTCTTTCACCGCCTCTCGATCAACATCGCGCCTCGTGGCGCACAGCTCCGCGGCGAAGAAAGCCGAGGCAGACCTCAATATCGCGTTTGCCCGCCGCGGTTCCTTCACCTCCCGCTCCAGCTCCGCGATCCGAGCGGCGTCACCGCTGGTGGTCCCGGGCACGACGCCCTCATCGGTCTCGGCCCGCTTGACCCAGCCGCGCAGAGCCTCGGGGTGCACGTCCAGCTGGTCGGCGATCCGCTTGATCGCACCGGCCCGACCGGCCGGATCCTTGCGGGCCTCGACCACCAGACGCGTCGCACGCTGGCGCAGTTCGTCGGGGTACTTACGGGGAGCAGCCATGATCGGCATCCTTCCGGGTCTCCGATGTCTCCATCAAACCCGGGGCGATTCATTCACTGCTGCACGTAAAAAGCAGGGGCGAATATGGCGTACGCCCAAGGCGGCCCCTCAGGAAGGCCCGGCCGAGCCTCGGGAGCGATGTCCATCAGTGCGTGCAGGCATGCTGCAGTACGAGAACAAGGCTGACACCGAGTACGAGTGCGATCACTCCCAGGACCATCACTTTCGTCTGATCGCTCATCTGCGGCTGTTCCTTCGTGCGGAGGGCTCGGTTCCTACCGGCGACTCGGAGTCCTTGACGGCCCGGACAGCGAGCCGGCCGTCGCCCGCACTGCAGGCCCGCAAGACCTGCCGGACACACCCGACATCCGCGCGGGCGAGGGGAATGTGGCTACTGGTTTTCTGCCTGGCCAGAATGGCACGGCAAGGAACTGAGGCGCATCACATGATCTGGTGATCGGTCCGACCGTTCCCTCCCCTGTCGCGAGTAACTCCTCCTTACTGGTGACCGTGCGATGGCGACGAGATACTCGACGACGCGCACAGGGTTCGCCCTGAGTCGATCTTTCTGCGGTCAAGCCCGAAAGGGACGCCCTGAAGAAGGGCGGCGGGTCGCACGCCGACCAATCACTCGATCGTGCGATGTTCCCCGCCCCTTTCCGATCCATAGTGATTCCTGTTAGCGATCGATAAAACAAGGAGAAATGACCATGGAAAAGCTCGCACATCGCATCGGGATTGTGACTGCGTCTCTTGCATTCGCCACAGGTGCCCTCTTCTCTGCCGGCGGTTCCGCGAGTGCGGCCACCTTTTCGGCGGACACGCCCACCCCCGCCCAATCAGGTGTGGTTGCGGGGACGGGAGCCACCGGCTGGAACCACGGCGGGTACGGCGGAGTCAGGAGTGAGGGCTACCGCCACCACGGGAAGCCCTCGGACGGGCACTGTGGCCGCTACGCCTACGACCGCTTCGACCGGTTCTACCCCTGGGTCTGGGACCAGCTCACGGAGCTTGGACACGTCAACTGACCCGGGGTGTCCGTCAACGCGAACCTCCCGCCCCGGCATCACAGCCCGAGCAACCGGCAGCGCCAAAAGCCGCCCAGCCCTGCACCCCTCGCCGTCGAACGCATCAAGCGCATATCTGCGACACCAACGCCTGCCCCGTCGGCCTCGCCACCCAGGACCCGCGCCGCGCCAGGGCATTGAACGTCCACGAAACATCGGCTCGGGTCCACCGCTTCCAGTCCGCCACGGCGCAAGATCATCGCTTCGCCGGCCGCATGTGAACCCGCTGATTGTGCCGGCACACGCTGCGCCGGCGCGTAGACCCGGTCACTGCCGACTCCCATGCGGAGGAGAGGGAGTCTCATCGTGGCCAGAACCTCGTCTCCGTCATTGAGGCTGGAGGAGTGCCACCCGCTTGCGGTGGGCCGCAAGCTCCTCATCGACGCAACCGCGTGCTGCGCGAACTCGACGCGGCACACCAGGGAGAAAGCCCAGCTCACGACTTGATGAAGCTGGGCACACGGTCTTGACGACTAATTGGTGAGAGCATCACCCTGCGTCATTAGATCTGTCGCGATGCCCACAAAGAGCTCCGCGTCGGGAGTGCTGACTGCGCAAGGACCGCTCACTAGATTATGCGATGCACAGCGAACACTGATGGTGTTGGTATTTAGTTCCTGATAGAAGTCGGGGGTGTTTTGCACGATGAGCGGTACTGACAGTTCCCTGAGCTCTACGTCAGCTGGGTCCCAACCTTCCTCGTCTTGTCACACGCGCATCCCGGAGTGCGCCGCCACCGATCTCGACTCTCCGAAGTATGAGGCAGGCCAAACATTCACAGATGGACTGGAGCCCTGGCTTTCAGCGTGGCTGGCAGTCGGCCAGGAGAATCACTGACAGAAAATGCCATTCCCCCATCCCCTCGTTGAAGCTGATGAGCCGACAATGAATGACACCGTCATCTGGTTGATCGGGTTCCGCTACCGAATTGCCCCCGATCGTATAATTCGGTGCTTCTACCTGGTCGACAACGCCAGGGACCAGCAACAGGCTCGGCAGATCGCCGCCGAACGGGCGGAGACACCCGCCGAACGTGGACGACGCAAGCACCTCATTCTTGACCAGGCTTGGACCGAAATACGGTGCCTGCACTGTGACTCCATCGGCAGATGGAAATTTGAGCTCGCGGAGCATTCCCGCTGAACGTCGTCCGCCACGGCCCAGCATGGCAGCGCCAAACCGGGCATGGCGCAGTAGCGGTGAGCCAGTCAGAACTGGGGAGCGTAGCCAGGGCGGCTTCAAAGTCTTTTCGATCAAGGATCTGTGCTGGTCACGGCATCATGACAATGTGGTGGTGGGCCGCCACAGGTGCAACGAAGCTCCGGTTGATGCCGGTGACCTACCAAGTCGCCTGTATCGCCCGGAGAAGCTCCTATCTCTTGTCAGGCAGCCTGCGCGAGGTCGGCCTTTGTGATGTTTGTGCAGGTCAAGACCCTGAAGACCTCGCGGGCTATGCAGCGTTTGAGGCAGCGGATGATGTCCTTCTTCTGCAGTCCCTGCGTAGTGCGTCGGGCCACGTACTCGCGGGTGCGGTGGTCGTGTTGCATACGGACGACCGCAATGCGGGAGAGGGCTGCGTTGGCTGACCTGTTGCCTCCCCGGTTCAGCCGGTGGCGGTCCCGGCGGCCGGAGGAGGCGGGCAGAGGTGCGGCGCCGCACAGATGTGCGAAGGCCGCCTCGGAGTGCAGGCGCTCGGGATTGTCGCCGACTGCCGCCAGGAGGCGTGGGGCGGTCTCGGGCCCGACGCCGTTCACGGCCAATAGCATCGGCGCGGCCTGAGCCGCCAGCGCGGTCAACTCCGCGTCGTACTCGCTGATTTCGCGCCCGAGGGCCTGGTAACGGCGGGCAAGGCGACGCAGGGTGAACTTGGTCGCGGCGGTGGGGTCGGCCAGGTCTGGTGTCGGTCGGAGCCGGGCGCACACGCTTATCAGGTCTGCTGCTGCCAGACCGCGCAGTTGACCGCGCAGGGTGTCGGGCGCGGTGACCAGAAGGCTGCGGATCTGGTTGATGGCCTGCGTGCGGGCCTTCATGGCCGAGGCGCGGGCGTTGTGCAGGACCCGCAGCCCCTCGGCGGCACCGGCGTGCGTCTTGGGGATGACGCCCGCGCGTCCGGAGGCGACTGCCTCGGCGGCGGCATAGGCGTCGATGGGATCGTACTTGCCCAACTGGCGGCGCATGCGCCGGTCAGGCCGCTAGATGTCGAATACTTGTAGGCCGGAAGCGGCCAGGACGCGTGCGAGCTGGGTGCCGTAGGACCCGGTGCTCTCGACGCCGACGGCGAGCACGGTCCCGAATGAGCGCAGCCAGGCCAGCAGGGCGCGGTAGCCGTCGTTCGTGGTGGGGAACTGAGCGTCGCCCAGGTGCCGGCCGATGGGGTCGACGGCGGCGGCGTGGTGGGTGTCGGCGTGGGTGTCCACGCCTCCGAAGACGTCCGGGCGCTGATCGGTCATGATGGAGGTGCTGTCCTTCCGGGTTGCCAGGAGGGGCAGCACACGCCGGTCGGGCGGCGGACAAAGCAGTGACGGGGGCTTCTAGCCCAAGCTCCTATCAGGTCACGAGCGCCCGATCGGCTGTGTGCATGGTGGCCCTCCGCAGCGAGTCGACAGTTCTCCGACATGACAGCCCTTGGGCGTCAGCTTCGATGTGGGTCAGACCCGGCGGAGGACCACGGCACCATCATCACTGCTTCGATGTGTCGTCAGTCTGCCACCGTGTGTCTGGTCAAGTCGCCCTCGCGTCAGCACCGCGTGATCGGCGATCTGCCGTCCCGGCTGGCGACCTTGCCCGATCCACGTGACCGGCGCGGAAGGCGTCACCCGTTCGTGAGCGTACTGCTGATGGCCTGCTCCGCGGTCATGTGCGGGGCCCGGTCCTTCGCCGCGATCGGGAGAAACGCTCCAGGACACCCTGGCCCGGCTCGGCGCCCGGAGGGTGTCGGTCTTCGCGGTGTGCATCGCGCCGAGCACCGCGACAATCCGTCGGATCGTCAACCGAGTCTGCCCCAGTGGCCTTGCCGACCTGCTGGGATGTGACCCGTCCGGTGCCGACACCCTGGCCGTGGACGGCAAGAACGCCCGCGGCTCCCGCCACGGCGACACCCCGGCTGCACACCTGCTTGCCGCCATGACCGGTGGCGGGCTGACCGTCACGCAGCTGCGCGCGCCGGACAAGACGAATGAAATCATTTGCTTCGCCAGCCTGTTGACCCCGTTCGACCTGACCGGAGTGACTGTGACGGCCGATGCCCTGCATGCCCAGCGCGGCCACGCCCGCTTCCTCGTCGAGGACAAGAAGGCGCACTACGCGCTGTGCGTGAAGAAGAACCAGCCCGGTCTCTACGAGCGGCTGCACATGCTGCCCTGGAAGGAGGTGACCGCGAAGTTCTACGACCGTACAGAGGGGCACGGCCGCAAGGAAACCCGCGTGGTGCAGGTCCTGACCGTCGATGACCTCGACTTCCCGCACGCCGCGCAGGTCGCCCGGGTCGTACGCCACCGCACCTGCCTGAAGACCGGCAGACGCAGCCGCGAGACGGTCTACGTCATCACCGACCTGACAAGCCAGGAAGCCTCCCCACAGCGGCTCGCGAAGATCATTCGCTCGCAGTGGGTGATTGAAAACCGGCTCCACTTCGTGAGAGACACTGCCTTCCGCGAGGACTCCTCCAAGGTCCACACCGAGCACGGCCCCGAGAACATGGCCACCCCGCGCAGCTTGGCGATCAACTGCCTCCGTACCGCCGGCCACCACAACATCGCCGCCGGACTCCGCGAGATGTCCTACGAGCCGTTCACCCGCCCCCTGTCTCTCCTCGGACTCTGCTGACCAGCACGGACGCACCACCGGTAAGACTTTGAAACCGCCCTGCCTCCACGCCCCCGACCCCGATCTGGTTTCGGTAGCTGTCAAGTCAAATGAAACGAATGTATGGCTATGAGTTATGTTGCTGTGGTTCGCGCCGTCGGGCGGGGTCGTTGATCCACGCATGGCGGGGGATCTTCGGCGGCACGGGGCGGCGGTTGAATCGTTCGGGATGCTGCTCGAAAGCGGCGGTGAGGGTGGCAGCCCGCTGTTCGCGGACCAGTTCGGCGGTGCCGAAGTGGACGCTGGCGGGGGTGTGGTAGCCGATCCCGGAATGCCTGTGCACGTGGTTGTAGTGCGAGATGAACGCGTCCATCCACTCCCGTGTGTGGGCGAGGGAGTCGAAACGTTCCGGATAGTCCGGCTGGTACTTCGTGGTGCGGAACTGGCTCTCGCTGAACGGGTTGTCGTTGCTGACCCGGGGCCGGGAATGGCTCCTTGTCACGCCGAGATCGAGGAGGAGCTGAGAGACCTGCTTGGAGGTCATCGAGGTGCCCCGGTCGGCGTGCACGGTGTGCGGCACGATCCCGTTGCGGTCGATCGCCTCACGGATCAACTCCTCAGCCCGCACCCGCCCACAATATCTGATCATTTCGGGGCGTCTCACCCGACGATGTCAGAGAGGGTTTCGTGTGCCACTTTTCTTCTGCAGACGACCGCCGAGCCAAGAGAACTCGAGCGATGTCAGCTCTCTGGGCAGAGTGGACCGGAAAGGAACTGAGAACATCGCACAATCTAGCTATTCATGTGACTATCAGGTCTCGACTCAAGCCCACAATACATACCTGCAGCATGACTCCAGCTGGGCAGCAGTCAATCACTAGATCATGCGATGCACTACGCACCTTCCTGATCGAAACTGGCCACGTTAGCAGTTTCTACTCTCCGGAAACCAGAGAGTGATTGTTTTGCGCACCAAGAACAAGCTCGTACGGCGTATAGCGACCGCCGCCGCACTGGCATTCGCCGGAGGCACCCTCCTCGTCGCCGGGGGTTCCGCGAACGCGGCTGCTCTTCCGGCCGACGCGCGCGTCCCTGCCCGAGCGGGTGCGGTGGCCGAGACGGGAACCGTCGGTGGGCACCACGACGGACGTCGCGGACACGTCTGGGACTGTTCAACGTACGACCGCTTCTACCCGTGGATCTGGGAGCAGCTGAAGACGTTTGGGTTGGCACGCCCGTAGTGGGTGACACCGGCATCGCCCGCGACCCGAGAGGTTCGGTGGCACACCGCGGGAATACCCGGAACGACGTATACGGCTGTGCCCATGTGGAATCCGGGAAACCTGCCGGTGTCGGAGGAAGTGCGTGAGGACGGACCGCAAGTGACCAAGGAACACACCGGCCGCCGCAGCCTCACGCCGGACCGCCGCAGGAGGCACACCGCTGAGCTGCTCGCCACATGCGCCGCCTGTCTCATACCGTGGACCGTGATGCTGGGTCTGACGCTGCCGCCGTCCCACCACGTGCACGAGTGGCGCCTGACCTGGGTCGGATTCGACGTGCTGCTCATCATGGCGTTGGCGTCCACGGCGTTCCTGGCCTGGCGCCGCAGCCGTTCGGTCATTCTGTACGCGCACGCCACAGCGGTCCTGCTGATCTGCGACACCTGGTTCGACATCTCGCTCGACCTCGGAACTGAGGACGTCTGGATGGCGGGGGGCCTTGCCCTGGCCACCGAACTGCCGCTCGCCGCCTTCCTCATCCATCGGGCACACTCCCTGATCGCCCTGCTGCCATGGCCGCCCGCGCACACCGCCATCGGCGACACCGCCGGGAGCTCGACGGAACCGGTCCCGGAGGGGGAGACCCTCCCCCCGGGCCTGCGGACGCGTGGATGACCGGAGGGGTTCCGGAGCGCAGATGCCTGGCAGTGGATCAGACGGTCGTGACCACCTGGGCGTATGTCAGGCGTGGGGAGCGCGGGAACCAGGCATTCTCGCCCGGCCTGCCGATGTTGACGACGGCGAGAACAGAATGCTCGCCATCGCTGAAGAACTCCTTGTCGATACCCTCGGCGTCGAAGCCGGTCATCGGTCCCGCGGCCAGGCCGGCCGCGCGGACGCCGATGATGAAGTAGCCGACCTGGAGGAGCGCATTGAGCCTTGCGGAACGCTCACGCACCGCACGCTCGGCGAAGAGATCCATTGCCTGCGGGAAGTGGGGGAACTGGCTGGGCAGTTCCTCGTGGAACTCGTTGTCTGCGGCGAGGACGGCGACGAGAGGGGCGGCCGCGGTCTTCTTGCGGTTCCCCTCGGACAGGTGTCCGATCAAGCGTTCACGCGCCTCGGCGGAACGAACCAGCAGGATTCGCAGCGGCTGCTGGTTCATGCTGGTGGGGCCGTACTTGATCAGTTCATAGATGGCCTTCGTCTGCTCGTCCGTCACCGGGTCGTCGGTGAAGGTGTTGGCGGTACGAGCCTCCCGGAACAGAAGGTCCTGGGCTACGGGGTCGAGTGCGAGTGACATGGTGAACCTCTTACGGTTGTACGGCTTTGGCATCTAGGTGATTCGGCGAACTGCGAAGCAGAGGAACTGGGCACTCGCAGCGAGCAGATAGACAGCCGTCGTGGTCGTCCCGACGAACCCCCACAGGAGGGGACCGGAACAGCACCGCGCGAGCAACAGGCTGGCCAGCGCAGCTAGAGCCGCCATGGGCGGAAGGCGGCCCATATCCACGTGCCGGTGCCGAATGACGCGGGCCGCGGTTGACCATCCGTCCGCGACACGGGGGAAAGTCCTGCCACGCCGGTACTCCTTCTCGAGCGCCTGGTACGCGGCCCGGTCGCTCTCCGGGCTCAGCCGTCCGCTTGTGATCGGATCGCTGACGGCGCCGTGCCTGTGGCGCCGTCGCGACCAGCATCACCCGTGCGTCAGGCGCTGGCATCGCCCATTCACGGGATCCTCGCCGCCGCGCCCCGCCGCCGCAGGCGTCGCTCAGTGCGCCCCGTCGGAGATGCCGCCCCGTTCGATCGCCAGCCGGGTCAGCTCGACGCGTGTGTTGATGCCGAGCTTGGTGAAGATGTGCTTCATATGCGTGTTGACGGTGTGCACGGACACGTAGAGCCGGTCGGCGATGGCCCGGTTGGTCAGGCCCTCCACGACGAGCGGAATGAGCTTACGCTCGGACTCGGTCAGGCTCTCCCATCCCGGTGCGCCGGTCGTGTGGTGCCGTGGGGCAGCTGTGCGCACGCCGAACTGTCTGAGGCGCCGCATGATCCGTTCGTAATCGCGCAGGGCTCCGGAAGCCGACGCCAGCTCACCCGCCTCTTCGAAGTACGGGATCGCCGACGTGGTGTCGCCCGACGCGGCCACGAGATCCCCGAGGTCCTCGCAGACCGCGGCCAGGGCCAGCCGCCTGCCGGTGCTCCGGTAACCGGTGACGGCGGACGCAAGTGCACCCCGGTCGTTGTGGAGCAGGCCGTCCACATGGGCACGGACGGTCCCGATGATCTGCTGGCTGTCGTCCTGTTCGGCGAGGGTGCGCAACGCGCCGGACACGGCCTGCGCGAGCGACAGGTCCTCGCCGCGGAGCGCCATGCGCGCGATCCCGGGCCAGTGGGACGGCGGCACCGCAAGCAGCTGTGTCGGCTCGGCGTCCGCGAAGCTGCCGCCCAGCGCCGCTGCCGCTGCGGCGTCCCGGCCCTCCGAGTCGGCCAGGCAGGCGCGCGCGAGCGACACCCACAGGCCGAACCTCTGGGTACTCGTGCCGGAAGCGGCTTCGGCGGCACGGAGCTGGTCCCTGGCTTTGGCGAGGTCACCGCGTCTGATCTCCACCAACGCCAGCACAGAGAGGGCCTGGGGATTCAGCTGGGTGATCTCAAGTTCGTCGGCCACCATCAGACTGGACTCGGCCTCCACCGCCGCGTCGTCCAGCGCCCCCTGTTCGAACAGCGCGCAGGCACGGCTCGCATGCCAGTGGGGAAGTGACCAGCCCAGGCCCAGCGCCTCCGCTTCGCGCTGCCCCTCCCGCAGCACCCGCTCGGTGTCCGCGAGCCGGTCGGTGGCGGTCAGCACCGTGGCCAGCCACAGCGCGGGAATCCGCGGCGGCCGCAGGTGGAGTACGCCGGACTCCGTGCCGGCGCGTGCCGTGGCCTCCCCGGCGAGCTCGAGGGCGCGGGCGAGACGCCCACGGTAGAAGAACGTCTGCGACTGGAACACCATGGCGCTGACGACGACGGCCGGGTCCTCGCTGCGGTAGGAGGCCTCGACCAGTCCGACGTCGGTCTGCTCGGCAGCGGTGATGTCCCCGAGGTACACGTGGCCCGTCGCCTTGGTCTTGAGCAGCCGGACCCGCAGGTCGGCCGGCAGCCCGGGAAGGGCCAGAGCCTGCTGGAGATGCGTCATCGCGGCGGCGTCGTCCCCCGCGGCCTGGTGGATCTCGGCGGCCACCAGGCGCAGACGCGCCTCCTGGAGCGGCTCGAGCCGGTCCGACAGGGTGGCGTCGACCAGGTTGAGCGCCTGGTGCACCCGGCGGGTCCGGCCGAGGTACTCGGCGGCGTCGGTCAGCAGGGCGATGCGCCGCCGGTCGTGCATGGGCAGCAGTCCGGCGATCTGCTGGGCCAGGTCCGCGGCCGCGTCAGGGGCCGACGAGGACAGTTCCCGTACCGCGGTGGTCAATGTGGTCACGGCGTCGTCGTCGACCGGTCCGCCCGACAGGACGACGTGCCAGGCCACCTCGGCCGATCGTGCCCCGATGCCACGCAGAATGTCGGCGGCCTCCCGGTGCAGAGCGGTCCGTACGGCCGGCGCCAGATTCTCGTGGACGGCCTGCCGCATGAGGTCGTGGCGGAACGCCAGTCGCGGCCCGTCGCCGGAGAGCAGACCGGCGTTCAGCGCCGCCTCGACGCCCGACAGCAGGCTGCCGGCCTGCCTGCCGAGCATGCGGGCGGCGGTACCGAGATCGAACTCCCGGCCCAGGACGGACCCGATCTGGAGCAGGCGCACGGCATCCTCCGGGAGCCGGTCCAGACGCGCGGCGACGCTCCGCCGAAAGCCGACGGGAATGCCGTCGTGCAGCAGGCTCGCCACGCCCGCCTCCACTTTGACGGCGTCCGTGTCGGCGAAGGCGCGCACCAGTTCGATCGCCAGGAACGGATTGCCCGCGACGCCTCCCAGAAGCCGGGCCAGCCCGGGTGACGGTTTGGCCCCGAGGACGTCGGCCGCGATGTGCTGCAGCTCCTGCTGCGGCAGGGGGCCGAGGGTCAGCCACCGGGCTCCGAGTCGTTCGAGGTCCTCCCGCACCCTGGCAACGGTCGGCCGCTCGGTCTCCGACCGTACCGCCAGCACCCACAGGATCCGCGAGGCCGCCAGTCTCCGGGGCAGGGTGCGCAGCACCAGGAGCGTGGCCGGATCCGCCCACTGCGCATCGTCCACCAGCACGGCCACCGGGGCGCGCTGGGCACGGTCCTCCAGAGCGTCCGTGATGCTGTCCAGCAGCCACAGCCGCTGGTCGTCGGTGGCCGCGGCCGCTCGTTCGGAACCGTCGGAGAACTGCAGGGCGGACTGCAGGGCGGCTCCGGCGGCGTACTGGTCGAGTTCGTCGGCCCGTACGGACACCACGTCGAACCCCGACCGCCGTGCCAGATCGTCCAGCTCCGCGAGCAGCCGGCTCTTGCCGACACCGGGTGCGCCTTCCACGACGACGCAGGCGCCCCGTCCGCCACGCACCGCGTCCAGGGCCTCACGGACAGCGGCCATCTCGCGGCCCCGTCCCCTGAGGCGCAGCCCGTTCATGGCCTGGTTCCCACGCCCACCGGGCCGGTCGCCCGCGGGGTCTGTGCTGCGCATGGGGCCCAGCATGCCGCACGGCCACATCCACCTCAACGCCGGTTCCCGTGTGCCCGGCGCTTTCACCCGGGTGATTGTCGGTTCCGCGCCGTCCGCTCACCCCGTCGCGACGCATGCTCCGGGGCGTCCAGATCTCTTGCCCCCGAGAGGAGCATGACGTGCGTACAGGCAAGGAATACCTGGTGGCGCTGAACGACGGCCGCACGGTGTGGGTGGGTGACGAGCTCGTCGACAACGTGGCCACGCACCCCAGGACGAGGGCGTACGCCCGGAGCATCGCCGACTTCTACGATCTGCACCACCGCCCGGACCTTGAGGACGTCATGACGTTCCTGGACGAAGAGGGTGTCCGGCGGTCCATGACATGGTTCCAGCACCGCTCCAAGGAGGATCTGCTGCGCAAGCGGCGCTACATGGAGACGGTGCAGCGGGAACTGGGCGGCGGTGCGATCCCGCGCACACCGGACGTCAACAACTACGTCCTGCTGACCTACGTCGACGACCCCGAGCCCTGGAGCAGCCAGTCCGTCGGGACCGACGGGCGGGACCTCACCGGGGGGATCCTCGACTTCTGGAACGTGATGCGGGACGGCGACCTCAACGCGACGCCGGCCTTCGTCGACCCGCAGGCGGACCGCTCGCGCGATTCCGCACAGGCCCAGTCCCCCGCGCTGCGGGTGGTCGCCACCTCGGACGAGGGCATCACCGTGCGGGGTGTGAAGGCGATCAGCACCGGCGCGGCCTTCGGGGACTGGATCCACATCGGCGTCTTCTACCGCCCCGGCATCGTGTCGGAGCAGATCATCTACGGGGCGGTGAAGCCCAACACCCCCGGGGTCACCATCATCTGCCGCGAGAGCAACGTCCGCGACGGCGAGGAGGTGGAGCACCCGCTCGCCTCGCAGGGTGACGAGTTGGACAGCATCATCGTGTTCGAGGACGTACTCATCCCCTGGAACCGCGTCTTCCACATCGGCAACCCCGAGCACGCCTCGCTGTACCCGCAGCGCGTCTTCGACTGGCTGCACTACCACTCGCTGGTGCGTGCCATGGTGAAGGCCGAGCTGATGCTCGGTCTGGCCCTGCTGATCACCCAGCACATCGGCACCTACCAACTGCCCCCCGTCCAGGCCCGGATCGCCCGGTTCGCCGGCTTCCTCCAGACGCTCAAGGCGCATGTGATCGCCTCGGAGGACGAAGGGTTCTTCACTCCCGGCGGCATCTACAAGCCGAACGTCCTGATGTTCGACTTCGGGCGGGCGTACTACATCGAGCACATCACCGACCTGACCCACGAGCTCATCGACCTGTCCGGTCGTGCCGCGCTCATCTATCCCACCGAGGGGCAGTGGGAGCGGCCCGAACTGCGGCCGTGGCTGGCGGCGCTGCAGACCGGACCGGTCGGCAGGCCGCACGACCGGCTGAAGATCAGCCGCGTGATCCGCGACATGTTCCTGTCCGACTGGGGCGACCGCATCAGCACCTTCGAGAACTTCAACGGCACACCCCTGCTGGCCATTCGAAGCCTCACGATGAAACGTGCCGAGATGTCCCCCACCGGCAGCATGGCGGACCTCGCGCGCAAGGTCTGCGGCATCGAGAGCGTGAGCAGCGACGGGGAGCAGGAGACCGCGTACCTGGCCCAGGCGGACTACGCCCGACGCCAGGACGCCTCTCGTCAGAACGCCTCG
Organism: Streptomyces sp. NPDC002573; assembly: GCF_042889625.1. Classification (NCBI taxonomy): domain Bacteria; kingdom Bacillati; phylum Actinomycetota; class Actinomycetes; order Kitasatosporales; family Streptomycetaceae; genus Streptomyces; species Streptomyces sp. NPDC002573. The sequence continues at coordinate 12,799 of NZ_JBIARC010000072.1, forward strand.
TAGCAGGATGCCGGGGCCCGGGTCAGAGCATGCCGCACTCCCGGGCCCTGGCGACCGCTGCGCTCCGGTCGTGTGCGCCGAGTTTGCGGAAGATCGCCCGTACCTGTGTCTTGACGGTGTTGTGGGACACATAGAACTCGGCGGCGATCTCACGCAGTGTCAGCGGACCGCACAGGGCGCGGAGCACCCGGCGCTCCCCGAGCGACAGCTCCTGGGGGCCGGACACGACCAGCGGCACGACGGTGTCCTCGCCGACTCGCCCGAGCAGTTTCGTCAGTGCTCCTGGTGACTCGCACCGGGCCGCTGCCCGCTCGGCCGCCGCACGGGCCTCCCCGGCGGCGGCCGTGTTGTGCTGAGCAGTGGCAAGTCGTGCCCGTGTGACGTGGTACCAGGCGTGCATCTGGGGTTCGCTGCCGGTCCCGGACGAGTCCGCCAGCGCCGCTTCCGCGTCGGCCAGGGTCCGTTCGGCCTCGTCGGCCCGTCCCTCATCGAGGAGCAGGCCGGCCCTGCCGATGTAGGCGGCCGCCGCGACGAAGTGCCGCCGCAGGCCGGCCGCCCCGGCCGCGTCCAGGGCTTCGTCGCTCAGCATGCGCGCCGGCCCATGGCGTCCGGCCAGCAGGGCGCACAGCGCCCGCAGGCCCAGCGCGCGGACGAGCGTCAGCCCGTGCCCGGCGGCATGCGCGTCACGGGTCGCCTCGCCGAGCAGCGCCTCGGCCTCCTCGTACCGCGAGGTCCACAGCAGAGCGGTACCGCGGGCCGTACAGGCCAGGGCACGCCAGGAAGTCAACGGGACGGTGCCGGCGAAGACGGTTTCGGCGAGTCGGTCGCCGGTCAGGATCTCCCCCTGGAGCCAGCAGGCCACGGCCTGGGCGACGGCTGCCGCATCAGACACCGTGCTGCCCTCGCCGACCGTCTCCGCTCCCGGCTCCCTGAGCCGGACCACGTCCAGCCAGCGCCGGGCCGTTTCCGGAGCGCCCCTCGAGAGGGCCGCCATCGCCGCCACCACGCACAGTCTTGCGTCGGCGGCGACCGTGCGGGGCGGCAAGAGCTCAAGCCATTGCGCGACCTCCCGGCTGCGGCCTGCCGAGATCGCCTGTTCCCAGTCCTGGAGTATCGACGCGACGGCGGCGGCCACGTCACCGCCCCGCACCCAGTGCCGTACGGCCGCGGTCGTCTCGCCATGCCGTGAGTACCACCGAGCCGCCGATCGGTGCAACGGTACGGCGGTCTCCGGCCCTTCGGATCCGAGGAGGTCGCAGAGCAGCGCGGACAGTGCGCGGTGACGCCGGTATGCCGAGGGATCTGCGGCGACGGGTACGAGCAGTTGGACGGTCCGTGCGAGCTCACGCAGCAGTACACCCGCCCGGTCCCCGGCGAGGGCCCGGCACGGCCCGGCGCTCAGCTCGTCGAGCACACTGGTGCGGAGCAGGAACCGGCGCTGTTCGGTGGTGAGCCGGTGGAGCACTTCGGCGGCCAGGTACTCGGTGACCGCTCGCCTGCCACGGGCCAGGCCGGCCTTCGTATCGGCGTCGTTCGACGAGCGGGCGAGGGTACGGCCCATGATGCACACTCCCGCCGCCCACCCCTCGGTGGCCTCGTACAGCGCGCTCGACGTGTCCGGGGCCGGAGCGGACCCGAGCAGATCGGTGAGCACGGCGTGCGCCTCCTCGGGGGTGAAGGCCAGGTCGTGCTGGTCGAGTTCAGCGACCGCGCCCCGAACGTGCAGGATCGGTACGGGTCCACCCGGTACGTGACGGGTCGACAGAACGACGCGAAAGCCCTGCGGAAGCCTTGTGAGGAAATCCGAAAGGCTGCGGACCGCGTCGATATCCGTGATCGATTCCACTCCGTCGAGGATCAGCGCGAGCGGTCCCTGTCCGTCCAGTCCGCTCACGAGGCTCGGCAGGATCTCCTCGAGCCACGCGTCGAGTGTCCACTCGCCGCTGTGGGGGCGGACGGGCAGTTCCGGCCGTACGTGCTGCAACGCCCGCAGGATGCCGGCCCAGAGCCGGCCCGGGGCGTTGTCGTACGCGTCCAGGCTGAGCCAGGCGCACGCTCCACGAGTTGCGAGGCTTCGCGACCACTCGGTCAGGAGCACCGTCTTTCCGGCACCGGCGGGCGCGGAGACCACCACCACGGGCTCGGTCGACGCGTCCAGCCGGCGCAGCAGCCGGGGGCGGGTCAGCTGGTGCGGGGGCTGGTCCCCAGGACGCAGCTTGAAGGTCGGCACGGAACTGGTCATGGCACCTTCGGTGGAGTCGTCGGGACTGGTGGAGCCCCCGGCGTCCGTGGCTCGCCTGCAGGAGCCGGACGCCGGGGGCCGTAGTGGTCCGGGTCAGGGGTACGGCAGCCTCCGTCGCGCCGCTTTCACCAGCGCTAGCAGGGGGGCCTGAGCGTGCCGAAGTCTCCGCCGAAGTGGAGCAGCGGCCGGCCTTCCACCCGGTGTTCGAAGTGGCGGACGTCGCCCACGAAGATGGTGTGATCGCCGCCGGGCAGTGCCGCGGCGACGTCGCACACGACAGCCGCGATGGCGTCCTTCAGCACCGGCACGCCGTGGTCGTCGATGATCTCCACACCCGCGAACTTGTCCGGCTTCGAAACGGCGAAGTTCCGCGCGAGGTGCTCGCTGTCCTCGCCGAGGACGTTGACGGCGAAGCGACCGTGCTCCGCGATCGCGGTTCGCGTGTACAGCTGGTTGCCGATACACACGATCAGTTGGAGCGGCTCGAGGGACAGCGCGGAGACGGCGCTCGCCGTCATGCCTATGGCCGTGCTGCCCGAGCGTGTGGTGATCACGCTGACGCCTGTGGCGAGTCGGCTCATCGTGGCGCGGAAGCCGAAGACCTTGTCGAGGGTTTCACTCATCTGAGGACCTCCGTGAATGCGGGGCCGAACCCCGCGGTGTGATGGAGTGTTCGGCGTCGGCCGTCCTAGTGGATGACCGGCTCTCGTCGTGGTGGCGCTGTGGGGATCAGTCCGTGACGAGGGGTTCGAGGACGAAGGTGTGGCGCAGCAGGGTGTACGGGACCTCGGTCGTTCCCCGGTAGGGCCCGGAGTCGGCCGCGTACGTGTCGTAGCGCTCGATCAGCGACTGCCTGACGCCGAACACCGGATCGGTGTCCAGGTACGGGTCGTCCGAGAGGAAGAGCATGGTGGTCACGCGCTGGAATCCCGAAGCCTCGATCAGCAGGTGCACATGGGCGGGACGCATGAGCGACCTGCTGGTCGCGCTCATGAGTTCGCCGACCGGGCCGTCACCGGGGATCGGGTAGCTGGACGGGCGAATGGAACGGAAGCCGAAGTGCCCTGTCCCGTCGGTACGGAACAGCGCGCGCATGGCCGGCTCGTCCAAGCCGGGTACCTCCATGTCGTAGTGGCCGTCCGAGTCGCTGTGCCAGACGTCCACCGCCGCATCTGCGACCGGCGCTCCCTCGTGGTCCACGACCCGTCCCTCGAAGAACAGCGGGGTACCGGGCAGACCTCCGGAGATGTCGGCGGCGTCGGCCTGCTGCGGCCGGTCCTCCCTGAAGTACGGGCCCAGCACGCTGTTCTGCGTGGCCTGGCTGGGGCGTCGGTTGGTCAGGGCGTCGACCAGCATGGTGACGCCGAGCACGTCGGACAGCAGGATGAACTCCTGACGCGTCGGGGTGCACGTCTGCCCGGTGCGCGTCAGGAAGTCGACTCCCCGGGCCCATTCGTCCTGCGTCAGTTCGACGTCGCGGACGAAGGCGTGCAGGTGCCGCACCAGTGATTCCAGGATCTCGGCGACGCGGGAGTCCTTGGTGTTCCGCATGGTCGAGATCACGGCCTCGGTGATGGTGTCGCTGGTCAGATCACGCATGACGCGCTCCCGTGGTGGTTGGGTGGTGGGTCGCGGACATGGTCCGGGGATGTCCGTCGCCGGGTGATGTGCACGGCTGCTGCCCTGCCCAGGCGCGGGCCAGGAGGGCGCGTACCGCCGTCCGTTCGACCGGTCGCGGGTTCCAGTAGCCGTCCCGCACGATGAGTTCGGCCGCCTGCTCGATGCCCGATTCCGGCATGCCGAGGTCCCGCAGTGCCCGGGGGACGCCGAGCCTTCCCGCGAAGTCGAAGAGACCGCTAGCGGCATCAACCGCCGACAGCGCCTTCGCGATGCGTGCCATGGCCTCGGGCGCCGCCGGTGCGTTGTAGGCGACCACGTGCGGCAGGACGACAGCGTGGGTTTCGGCGTGCGGAAGCCCGAACGTGCCGCCCAGCACATGGCACACCTTGTGATGCAGGGCCATGCCGACCGTGCCGAGGCACGTGCCCGCCAGCCACGCCCCGTACAGGGCATCGGCCCGCGCCTCGCCGTCGTCCGGACGTTGTGCGACGACCGGGAGGGAGCGGATGAGGGATTCGAGCGCTTCACCGGCCATCAGGAAGGCGAGCGGGTCCCGGTCCTGTGCGTAGAGGGCCTCCACCGCGTGCGCCATCGCGTTGATGCCGCTGACCACCGATGCCGCCGCGGGAAACGTGAACGTCAGGTCGACGTCGTACACCACGGTCTTCGGCAGCACTTCCGGCAGCCGGCGGGTCGTCTTCCGGCGCCCTTCGGTCTCTCCGAGGATCGGCGTCATCTCCGAGCCGGCGTACGTGGTGGGCAACGCCAGCTGTGGCAGCCCGGTCCGCAGAGCGATCGCCTTGCCGAGGCCGATCGTCGAGCCACCGCCGATGGCGAGCACCGAGTCCGCTCCCACGGTCCTGGCATATGCGACCGCCTTCTCCGTGACCTCGACGGGGGTGTGCGGAGCCGCTTCCGTGAAAGTTCCCACCGCCGCCGTACCCAGTACGTCGTGTACCTCCACTGCCTGGCCCGCTTGACCAGGTGTGCACAGGATGAGCACCCGACGGCATCCGAGGCCATCAGCCTCTTCAGGAATACGGCTGCGCGTACCGCTGCCGAAGACCACCTTGGTGATCTGTCCCCGATGCACGAATGTCTTCATGAGAATTCCCCAGTCCCGCCGTCTGCTTGGAACCAAGACTTTCGATGCCTGAATGACGGGGGTCAACGTAATCCGCGAGGGATAACGGGCGCCGGCGTTGAAATACCTTGTTCGTGCGACAGGCTCCGCGCCCGGGGCCTCCGGCTCTCGACGGACATCACTCGTCTGCGCGATGCGGTGGGTGTCCAGGGGCTGGATCGTGGATCCGGACCTCTGTCAGGCGGATACGCCGGTCGAGGTCACCGGAACGGCGTCCGACCGGTCCGCATTCACGAGCGGCGAGGGTTCAGGTCGGGGGTGCCGAACCCAGGAATACGACCGCTGTCCGTGCGTCTCCCGGACTAGGCGCGGACCGGTCCGGCGCGCACCTGATCGACGGCTGAGATCCGGCCGTCGTCCCCACCCCAGGAGGCACCATGACCGGAACCGGACCCGACTGCGAGGCCGACCCCGACATCCCGCCGAGTCCGGCGGCGACGGGGAAGACTGATGAGGACGCCAAGGCCGTGGCGGACCACGACATGCAGGCCCGCTTCGAACCGGCACTGGTACACCGTGACCGGCTTTTCGCGGCCGCCGTGCGGATGACCGGCAGTCCGACCGACGCCGAGGACCTGCTCCAGGAGACGTACGCCCGGGCCTACGCCTCGTTCCACCAGTTCCGCGAGGGCACGAATCTCCGGGCCTGGCTATACCGCATCCTCACCACCACGTTCCTCAACTACCGCCGCAGTCAACGCAGGCGGCTGCAACGCGACGACACGACGGCGATCGAGGACTGGCAGATCGCCCGCGCGGCCTCGCACACCTCGTCGGGACTGCGCTCCGCCGAGGCCGAGGCGCTCGACCACTTGCCCGACTCGGACGTCAAGGCGGCGCTGCAAGCCGTCCCGGAATACTTCCGGACGGCGGTGTACCTCTTCGACGTCGAGGGCTTCACCACCCGTGAGATCGCCGACATCATGCAGACTCCCGTCGGCACCGTGCTGTCCCGACTGCACCGAGGTCACCGACGGCTGCGCTCGCTGCTGGAGGGCTATGCCCAGGAGCACTGTCTCGTCCCGGCGGGCCACGTTCGAGGCAATGGGTCCGCACCACGGGCTGGTGAGCGAGGTCACCCGGGACGGCGGCGGAAGGCGGGATGCACGCAGGGGGCAGCGGTGTTCCAAGAGCGCATGGAACACCCGTTGACAGCCCTCCGGCCCGGTGTCCGGGACAGCCCCGGGCCGGCGGGCTCGACTCTCGTACCGAGTGAGTGAGGAAGAGATGCCGAGACCCAGCACCGGTGCCGTCGATGCCGAGCTATGTGCACTCCTCGTCATGCCGGACGGCTCGGCGGTGCCCGTGTCCACGCGACTGGGCTATCGTGCCGACGATCCCTACGTGGTCCGTGCGACCTTCCGCCTCGGCGGTGACCGGGCGGTCGAGTGGTTCTTCGCCCGTGAGCTCCTGAGAGAGGGGCGGCTCCAGCCAGTCGGTATCGGCGACGTCCGCCTGCGCCCTGCTTGGCACCAGGGACAGCACATGGTGCAGATCGTCCTCACGCCGCCCGCAGGACGGGCGGACCTCATGTTCCCCTGGCCGGTGGTGACGGAGTTCCTGCAACGCACCGATGCGGTGGTGTCACCGGGCACCGAGCACGTGCATGTCGACCTGGACGCCCAACTGATGCATCTTCTCGCAGAGCACTGACCCACACCCACGATCGATCGATCATCGATCAATGCGATCTCGGGACAGGAGACCACGATGTTGACCGTGCTGTCGCCGATCTTCGCTCTCCTCGCAGCGGCAACCAACGCACTGGGAACCGTGATGCAGCGCCGGGCCGCCACCGGCGTCCCGCAGTCCGGCGGTCTGCGCATCGGCCTGATGTGGGACCTGCTGCGCACACCGGTCTGGCTGCTCGGCATAGGTGGGGTCGCCCTCTCGGCGATGTTCCAGGGCGCCGCGCTGGCCACCGGCGCCCTGGCGGTCGTACAGCCGCTCTTCATGCTGGAGTTGCCGTTCGTGCTGCTGCTCGCGAGCATCGTCTTCGGGCGCCCGTTGCCCCGGGCCGGCTGGGTGCCCGTCGGCAGTATCGGGGGCGGCCTGTGCCTGGCGTTGTTCGCGGCCGCGCCGAATGGTGGCACTCTCGGGATCCCCGCGGCTCGGTGGACAGCGGTGCTGACCTGCTGCCTGCTCGCCGTGGTGGTGTTGTGCAGCGTCGCGGTTAGGCTGCCCAACGGCGCGGCGCGCGCCGCGTGCATGGGCCTGGCCGCCGCCGTCTCCTACTCCCTCACGGCCGCGCTCATGAAGTCCTCGACCGCCGCCCTCGGCCGCCGGGGTATGGGTGCCTTCTTCACCGCATGGCAGACCTATGCGTTCGCAGCCCTCGGCGTGTGCGCCCTGTTCCTGCTGGAGAACGCCATGCAGTCCGGACCGCTGGTCGCCTCCCAGCCTGCCCTGACCCTCGGGGACACACTGGTGAGCCTGGCGCTCGGCGTCACCCTCTACGGAGAAAGACTGCGTGGTGGCTGGTGGCTGACCCTCCAGGTGTTCGGGCTCGCGCTGGTGGCGTACGGGGTCGCCCGCCTGTCACGTCAGCATCTCGTTCCCGCAGGAATGTGAAATACCCGATTCGTGCGAGAGCGGCCGACAGCACAACCCTTGAATCGCAGCCAATATCGCCGATCTGCGGGATGGCCAAGCGCGCCGTGGCATCGGACCGTGGAACCAGGTCTCCGCGGACGGCCTCGGCAGGCTGAATGCACATCGGGCGGACATGTCGGCGGCGTAAAACGCTCCGCGATGGACACAGAATTCACGCGAGCATCTGGAGATCCGAAAGATATGGGGAAATTGGTCAATACGGCCCTGGAGGGCGTGGCGGATGTGCCGGATGGAGCGTCGTTGGCCGTGGGCGGGTTCGGATTGAGTGGTGTGCCGAACGTGCTGATCCAGGCCCTGTTCGAGCGAGGCGTCGGCGGGCTGTCGGTCGTCTCGAACAACTGCGGGGCAATGGATTCGGGCCTGGCGGTACTGCTCTCGGCGGGCCGGATCGGACGGGTGACGGGATCGTATGTCGGGGCGAACAAGGAGTTCGCGCGGCAGTACCTGTCCGGTGAGCTGGAGGTGGAGCTGATCCCGCAGGGCACGCTCGCCGAACGGCTGCGCGCCGGCGGCGCGGGCATCCCCGCCTTTTACACCCCGGCCGGGGTGGGCACGCAGGTCGCCGAGGGCGGACTGCCCTGGCGCTACGACGGCTCCGGCGGGGTCGCACTGGCCTCGCCGGCCAAGGAGGTGCGGGACTTCGACGGCACCGAGTACGTGCTTGAGCACGGCATCCGCACCGATTTCGCACTGGTGCGGGCCGCGAAGGGCGACCGGCACGGGAACCTGGTGTTCCGCAAGTCCGCCCGCAACTTCAACCCCCTCGCGGCCATGGCCGGCAAGGTCACGATCGCGGAGGTGGAGGAGCTGGTCGAGCCCGGCGAGATCGATCCGGACGCGGTGCATCTGCCCGGCATCTTCGTCCAGCGGGTGCTGGTCCTCACCCCGGAGCAGGCGGCGGACAAGAAGATCGAGCGGCGGACGGTGAGCAGCTGATGGCCTGGACTCGTGAGGAGATGGCTGCCCGCGCCGCGCGTGAGCTGTGCGACGGCCAGTACGTCAATCTCGGCATCGGCCTGCCCACGCTGATCCCGAACTACCTGCCGCCAGGGGTGGAGGTGATCCTGGAGTCGGAGAACGGCATCCTGGGCACCGGCTCCTACCCGGGTGAGGACGAGGTCGACCCGGATCTCATCAACGCCGGGAAGGAGACCGTCACGGTCCTGCCAGGTGCTTCCTTCTTCGACTCGGCGCTGTCATTCTCGATGATCCGCGGCGGCCACATCGACGTCGCGGTGCTGGGTGCCATGCAGGTCTCCGAGCAAGGAGACCTGGCGAACTGGGCGATCCCCGGAAAGATGATCACGGGGATCGGCGGCGCCATGGACCTGGTCCACGGTGCCCGCACGGTCATCGTCGTCATGACGCACACCGCCAAGGACGGCTCGCCGAAGATCCTCACCGAGTGCGCGCTGCCACTGACCGGGAGGCGCTGCGTGAACCGGATCATCACCGACCTCGGTGTCCTCGACGTCACCGACGAGGGGCTTGTGCTGGTCGAGTGCGCACCGGCCGTCGACGTCGAGGAGATCATCGCCAGGACCGACGCCAAGCTGACCGTCACGGAGGGCCTGCTATGAACCCCGTTTACATCGTCGACGCCGTGCGCACGCCGATCGGACGCTACAACGGCGGCCTGGCCTCCGTACGCCCCGACGACCTGGCCGCCCAAGTCGTCCGCGAACTTCTGGCCCGCATACCCCAGTTGGATCCCAAGCGTATCGAGGACGTGTACTTCGGCAACGCCAACGGCGCCGGCGAGGAGAACCGCAACGTCGCCCGCATGGCAGCGCTGCTCGCCGGCCTGCCCACCAGCGTGCCCGGGGCGACGGTCAACCGGCTGTGCGCCTCCGGACTCGAAGCCGTGATCCAGGCCGCCCGCGCCATCGCCGTCGGCGACGCCTCCATCGCCATCGCCGGCGGCGTCGAGTCCATGACCCGCGCCCCCTACGTCCAGCCCAAGAACGACAGGCCGTTCCCGGCCGCCCACGCCGAGCTGTACTCCACCACGCTGGGCTGGCGCATGGTGAACCCGGTGATGAACCCGCAATGGACCATCCCTCTCGGGGAGTCGGCCGAGCTGATCGCCGAGAAGCACAAGATCGGCCGTGAGCAGCAGGACGGGTTCGCCCTGCACAGCCACCAGAAGGCCGCCGCCGCCCAGGAAGAGGGCCTGTTCGAAGCCGAGTTGGCGGCCGTCCCCGTCCCGCAGCGCAAAGGCGACCCCCAGCTGTTCGCGGCCGACGAGTGCGTACGCCCCGACGCCTCCCTCGCCGCGATGGCGAAGCTGAAGCCGGCCTTCCGTACCAAAGACGGCACAGTGACGGCTGGTAACGCCTCCCCGCTCAACGACGGAGCCGCCGCCCTGCTGCTGGCCGACGAGGAGGGCGTGAAGGCCATCGGCCGCGAGCCGCTGGCCCGCGTCTGTGCGACCGGAGTGTCCGCGATCGACCCCGACTACTTCGGCCTCGCCCCCGTCGAAGCCGTCAACCGGGCCCTGGCCAAAGCCGCCCGGACGTTCGCCGATCTCGACGTACTGGAGTTGAACGAGGCCTTCGCCGCCCAGGTCCTCGGCTGCCTCGCCGAATGGCCCGAGTTCGACACGGCGATCCTCAACCCGCAGGGCGGCGCCATCGCGCTCGGCCACCCCCTCGGCGCCTCCGGCGCCCGCCTCGCCGGCACCGTCGCCCACCAGCTCGCCCGCCGCGGCTCCGGCACGGGCGTGGCCACCCTCTGCATCGGCGTGGGCCAGGGACTCGCCCTCGTCCTCGAACGCTGACACGAACGGGGCGAGCAGACCGTCGTGGGGAACAGCGTCCGGGACGGGAATCGGCAGCGGCATCCGCGCGGGGTCGGCAGGTGCGGACGTACGGTACTGGTATGTGCGCCATGCGGGAAGGCGGCGCGGCGCAGCCCCACGGGCCCCGCTCCCCTTCGCCCACCGCCGGGTCGCTGCGCCGTGCCGAGCTGGACCGGCTGCTGGAGCTCGCTGTGCGCGACACCGGCGTGCACGCGGGAGCGGTCTTCCTGCTGGCGTCCGACGGCCAGACCCTGCGGCTGGAGGTGGCCGCAGGCATGCCGGCGGAGTATCTCGCGCCCTGGTTCGGGGTCCCGCTGTCGAGCCGCTTTCCGGTGGCCGATGCGGTGCGCGAGCGGCGGCTCGTCTGGCTCGGCGACCCGGAGGAGCTCGCCCGTCGCTACCCGCGCACGGCGATCGCCCTGCCCTACCACCATGCGGTGGCCGCGGCACCGCTCCTCACCGGCACCACGGTCTGGGGCGCGCTGCTGCTGTTCTGGCCCGGCGCCGACTCCACCCGTGCCGACGGCCCGAGCCCTGAACGGGTCCGTGCCGCCGGTCGGCGCCTGGGCCGGTTCCTGCGCGACGCCGCCGGCACCGGCCGCGCCGTCGGCCCGGGGCCCGCACCCCGCACCCTGGTGCAGCCGCCCGCCGGCAAGCGGGGGCCGGCCGAGGCGCTCGCCGCGGCCGACCTCGTCGAGCGGCTGCCCTGGGGCAGTTGCTCCCTCGATCTCGAGGGCAGGTTCACCTACGTCAGCGCCACCGCCGCCGCCCTTCTGGGCGCGAGCAGCCCCGACGATCTGATCGGCACGCGTCCCTGGCAGTCCTTGCCCTGGCGCACCGACCCGGCCTTCGAGGACCACTTCCGCGCCACCGTGGTCAGCCGGAAGCCCGGCTCCTACACCGCCTTGCACCCGCCGGACCAGTGGCTCGCGTTCGAGCTCTATCCCGACGACTCGGGGGTGAGCGTCCGCATATCGCCGACCGGTCCAGGCGGGGACTCGCAGCCGGGGCCCACCAGGACGGAGACATTCCAGGGCGAGCCGATCCGCTTGGGCGAGGTCTACCGGGTGCTGCACCTGGCCGCCGCCCTGTCGGAAACCGTGGGCGTCTCGGACGTGGTCGATCTGGTCACCGAGGAGATGCTGCCGGCGTTCGGAGCCCGGACCGTCGCCCTGCTCGCAGCCGAGGACGGCAGAATGCGGGTCATCGGCCGCAGCGGCTACAACCCCTCGCTGCTCGAACACTTCGACGGCGTGCCGCTGACCCACCCGGCACCCGCGGTCCGGGTCCTCGCCACCGGCGTGCCCAGCTTCTTCGCCTCCTTCGACGAGCTGTCCCGGGCCTACCCGCCCGCCCCGCACCAGAAGGGTCTGCATGCCTGGGCGTTTCTGCCGCTGATCGCCTCCGGGCGTCCGGTGGGCTCGTGCGTGTTCGCCTTCGACCGGCCCCACCCCTTTCCCGACCAGCAGCGGGTCGTCTTCATCGCGCTCGCGGGGCTGATCGCGCAGGCGCTGGAACGGGCCCGCCTGTACGACACCAGCAACGAACTCGCCAAGACCCTGCAGGCGGCCCTGCTCCCCGACTCGCTGCCCGACCTTCCTGGGCTGGATGTGGCGGCCCGCTATCTGCCCAGCGTCCGCGGCATGGACATCGGCGGCGACTTCTACGACCTGGTCCGGGTCGACGACACCACCGCAGCCGCGGTCATCGGCGACGTCCAGGGCCACAACGTCACCGCCGCCGCGCTCATGGGCCGGGTGCGCCCCGCCATCCGCTCCCACGCCGCCTCGGGGGCCACGCCGTCACAGGCCCTCGCGCAGGCCAACCGCCAGCTGGTCGCCATGGACCCGGGCCGCTTCGTCAGTTGCCTCTACGCCCACCTCGACCTCGCACACCACCGAGCCGTCCTCGCCACCGCCGGCCATCCCCCGCCCGTTCTGCGTCACCCGGACGGCCACGCCGAGGTCCTTCCGCTCCGACCCGGCGTGCTGCTCGGCATCGACCCCGACGTGGACTATCCCCCCACCGAGATCGCGCTGACGCCCGGGACCGTCCTGGCCCTGTACACCGACGGCCTCGTGGAGACTCCCGGGGTCGACATGGACGACGCCATGTCCGGGCTCGCCACCCAGCTCGCCCGGGCCTCGGCCCAGCCCATGGACCGGCTGGCCACGACCCTGATCGACCATGCACGGCAGACCGCGCCCCGGACGGACGACATCGCCCTGCTGCTCATCGGGCTCGCGACCGCCGGGTAGCGCGCCCCCGGCCAGACCTCGCCGGCAGGCACTTGGGACGTACGGCATGCCTTGACAGCGAAGAGACGGAGGGCAACGATGGGAACTATGGAAACTAATCCAGTTTCTCGAGTTTCCACGAGTGACGAGCGGCGTGCGGACGTGATCGTGGAGGCGGCCGGCCGGCTGTTCTTCGGGTCGGGTTTCGCCCGGGTGAGCATGGACGATCTCGCTCGTGAGCTCGGGATGAGCAAGAAGACGATCTACCGTCATTTCCCGGACAAGCGCAGCCTGCTGGCCGCGGTGCTGGACCGCCAGTTCGCCGCGGTGGAGCGCACGTTGGAGGCGGCGACCGAGGAGGCGGAAGAGCGGCCGTTCGGCGTGCGGGTGCAGCGGTTCCTGATCGCGGCGGGCAGTGAGCTCGGGCGGATCGGCGCGCCTCAGCTCGCGACGGGGCGGGGCGACGCGATGCTGCGCCAGTACGTGGAGCAGCGTGTGGACGCGGTGGTCTACCGGCGGCTCGACGAGCTGTTCCGGGAGGGACACCGGCAGGGCTTGCTGCCGGCGCCGCCCGAGCTGCTGAGTGAGATCACCCGCGGCGCGTTGGAGCGGCTGCTCATGTCGGAGTTGCCGCGCGATCTGGACTGGACCGCGGCCGATCTGCTGCGGGCGACCGTCGACACCGTGCTGTACGGGGCGATCCGCCCGACAGGCCGGGGCATCGACGACGAACAACCCCGGGCGGTCATCCCGACGGCCCGCGACGACGATCCGGAGGTGGGCCCATGACCGGGACGACCGGCAGGGTGGCATTGGTGACGGGGGCCAGCAGCGGAATCGGCGCGGCCACGGCGCGACTTCTGGCCGCGCGAGGAATGCGCGTGGTGGTCAACTACCTCCGAAACACCAAGGCGGCCGAGGAGGTCGTGGCCGACATCGAGGCTGCGGGCGGCCAGGCCATGGCCATGCAGGCCGACGTGCGCGAGGAGGCGGCCGTCGAGAGCATGGTCGGACAGGTCCAGGCAGCTTGGGGCGGCATCGACGTGCTCGTGCACAACGCGCTCATCCCGTATGCGGTCAAGCCGTTCCAGGACATGACGTGGGAAGAACTGGGCGGCAAGATCGACGCCGAGATGCACGCGGCGTTCGCGGTCACCAAAGCCGTACTGCCCACGATGACCGAACGAGGGTGGGGACGCCTCATCTACATCGGCACCGGACTCAGCCGCCTGCCTCGGGCGGGCATGATCGCGCTGGGCGTTTCCAAGGCCGCACTCGAGCAGTTCGCCCGGTATCTCGCCCAGGAACTCGGCCCGCAGGGCATCACGGTCAACGTCGTCTCGCCCGGCCCGGTGGAGTCCCGCACCGCCGATGCCGTGCTCGACGACGCAACGAGGCAGCGGCAGGTGGCCGCCACCCCCTTGGGCCGCCTGGCCCACCCGGCCGACGTCGCCCAAGCGGTCGCCTTCTACGCCGCCGAGGACAACTCCTTCATGACCGGCACCACGGCCGCGGTCAACGGCGGCATGGCCATGTACTGACACCCCGCTGACCTCCGCACACGCGGCCGAGCCCTTAAACGATCAAGGAAAGACGTTCATGCACACGATCGACCTGGCCTACGTCGGACGAGGCCTGCACGAGGAGCTGGCCGCCTACATCGCCGACCAGCAGGACTACTACGCCGAGGAGGGTGTCCACGTCGCACTGCGCGACGGCTGCACCTGGGACGTGGAACGGCTGCGCCGCTGCGCCACCATCGGGCTCGGCCGGGCACTGCTGTCACGACTGACCGACGGCACCCCGTGGGTCACACTCAGTGTCAACACCCAACGCCCGCTGTTCTGGTTCCTCGCCCGCCCCGGCCTGACCTCCCTGGCCGACCTGGCCGGGCGACGGCTGGCGGTCCACGCCCCGCACACCCCGCCCGGCGCATTCGCCCGGATCGTGCTGCGAAAGGCCGGCCTCGACCCGGACCGCGACGTGAAGACCATCGTCCGCTCGCCCGGCGACTACGGCATGGACCTGCGCCGGCTCAACGACGGCAGCATCGACGCCGCCTACGTCGGCAGCACCATGGCACCGGAGGCGGTGGCCGCCGAGCACGGCTGGAACGTGCTGGCCTGGGTCGGCGACCACTTCCAGATTCCCACCGTGGGCGTGGCCGTCGACCCCACCTACATCTCACCGGACGACCCTGCGGTCCAGGCCGTCGTACGAGCCCACCGGCGCGCCCTTCAGGTGATCCACGACGACCCCGACACCACGGTGCGCCACATGCAGACGTTCCTCGGCGGACAGACCGCGGAAGAGGCCCGAGCCCACTACGACACGTTCATCGCGCCGTACTTCACCACGGACGGCCAGGCCGACCTCGCTGTCGGCGACAAGGCGATCACCGCGGTCGCCGCCGAACTCGGCGTTCCCGCCGGCGTCACCGCGGCCGAGTTCTACCACACTGGGGCCACCACAGCCTAGGCATCAGGACCTGTGGAACGACACCGGCGGCGCCTATGCGGCAGTTATGGCACGTGATCCTATCCATCGGAGCTCTCCCGGCGCCTTGGCGTTGTCGGTGCGACGTGGTCGAAGGCGTCGCTCCACAAGGGATGTGGTCGCTCAACTCGTAGTCGGATGACGGTCCGACCGCGTCCCGCACCGACAACTCCGAATGACGAATGATGGCGTTCTTCACTGCGGAGTCGCAGTCGCGCACCGGTCGACCAGTGCCCCAAGTCTTGGAAATCGGGCTCATCTATCGCCGACGTGATCACGGCTTTCGCCCTCGACGAGGGTCCCCGATTCTCGTCGGCGAGGGCGGCCGGCGTCGACGTGTAGAAGCCCGTCGCAGCGTGCAGCGAATCCCGGCCCCTGCCAGGAACTGTTCCGCCGTCCGGTGGTCGCGGGCGTTGAGGTAGGTGGCGGTGGGCGAAGCGCCGGCAAGGGACACGTACAGGACCCGGTCCACACCGGCCGCGATCGCCGACTCGACCGCGGCGGCGTGTTCGTCGGGAGCAAGAGCGACATCCAGAATCGGATCGTCGACGAAGGCGTGAACGCATCAGGTTACGAACGCGCGATGCAGACGCTGCTTGAGGAACAGACACCAGAGTCGGTGCCGCGAGCGTTGGCTCATGGCACGCGGATGGGCAACGAGAGTCAGTTCACCGTGCACGAGGCGATCCGCAAGGCGCTGCCCGTCCACGAGGACGGCGAGGCCCTGTGGGAGCGCGCCACCGCGGACTATCGCGACGCGCTGCACACGACCGCCCGCCATATGCACACCCTGACTCCACCGCCCTCCTACCCGGTGGAGGAGACAGCCGACCTGCTCTGGCACTGGTTCGGCCCCACCCGCTGGCGCACCCTGGTGGTCGAAAGCGGCTGGTCCTGGGACCGTGCCGAGGACGTCCTCTATCGCACGGCGGTCGCCGCACTGCGCTGACACCGCTTGCGGGGCGGCGGGGCCACGGGCTGGATTCGCCGCACAAGCCGCGCCCAGGTGTCGTCCGCCGACCACAGCCGTTGGCGTGGAAAACGAGCAGATCAAGTGACGTCACACGATCGGCCGGACGGCTCCTGGGTGTCCAGTCCCGGACCGAGGTGCTGGCGCATCAGCGCCTGCGCGGTCGTCTCGGCGGCGGCGAATCTGGAGCGTCCTGCGTCGGTCAGGGTGGCCTCGACCGTCCTGCGGTCTCCGGCACGACGATGGCGATCAATCAGTCCGGCCGCCTGCAGACCCCTGAGGAGGTAGGACATCCGGTCCCCGGATTCCTGGAGGAACGCCGCCAGCTTGGCAATGGGCACAGATCCGCTCGCGGCCTCGGCGAGCGCGCCGAGAATGAGGTAGTCATGGAGCGACAGACCGTGCCGCATCCGCAACTCACCGTGCACGAGACCCAAGGTCCGCAGGACACCTGGAAACTCCCACCGCGTAGTGTCCGACAAATCGTAGTCGATCATATTCCTTCCCAGGGGGTCGGTTCTCCGGCTACAAGCCCGCGGCGCAGCATCACAACCAGATTCCCTACGACGTCGATCCCGGGCCGTACGGACACGAAGTCCTCGGATCAGGACGGCGTCACCCGCCCGCACTCCGAATATGCGACGACGGCAGGCAGCAGGCCGTCACCCGTCCGATGTCCTGATGTGAGGCCGTCGCGGCGCGCCCGGCCATCCGTCTCCGCGCTCCCGGCGTCCTAGCGTCGTCAGTGCGACGCGGTCGAACGGGTCGGTCTCCGCAACGGTTGCGAAGTCCTCGAACACCTGACACGCAGGCGGACGACCGCCGTAGCCGCGTCCGCCATCCCAAGGCTTCACAGAGGAAAGAAGGCGTTCGCGCCATGGCGTCGCAATCAGACACCGCTCGAGCAGCGTCTCACGGGCTGGACTTCGGGCTCAACGAATGGGTCGTGGACGAGCAGCGACGGCGTTACCTCCACGACCCCGGCTCGGTCGACCAGACGTGGAGGAACTTCTTCGCCACTCTGGTGTCCCCGGCCGCCCTGCCCGCCTCAGCCCAACACCACAAGGGCACCGACGAGGCGGCGCTCAAGGCGGTACGGGTCGCGGCGCTCATCCACGCGTATCGCGTGCGCGGGCATTTGTTGGCCGGAACGGACCCGCTCATGGCGCCGCCCGCCGCAGCACATCCGGAGCTCGACATCGCCGCGTTCGGACTGGACGACGCGGACCGGGCGGAGGACTTCGCCGTGGACGGGTTCGCCGGGCGCGCCACGATGACACTCGACGAAGTGCTCGGCGCGTTGCGGGAGTTCTACTGCCGCACCGCCGGGTTCGAGTACATGCACATCCAGGACGCCCGGGAACGCCACTGGATCCAGCAGCGCGTCGAGGGGCCGCAGCGCCGCCCGGACCGTGCCGGGCAGCTGCGGATCCTCTACCGGTTGGGGGCCGCGGAGGCCTTCGAGACGTTCCTGCAGACCAAGTACGTGGGCCAGAAGCGGTACTCGCTCGAAGGCGGCGAGTCGGCCATCGTGCTGCTCGACGCCCTGCTGCTCCGCGCCATCGAAGACGGTGTCCAAGAAGCCGTCATCGGGATGGCGCACCGCGGCCGGCTCAACGTCCTGGCCAACATCATCGGCAAGTCCTACGGCCAGATATTCGACGAGTTCGAGGACGCGGTGGACATCCGATCGGTCCAGGGCTCGGGAGACGTGAAGTACCACCTCGGCGCGGAGGGCACCTACCGTGCCCTGGACGGCGGCACCATCGCCGTCTCGGTCGTGGCGAACCCCTCGCACCTGGAGATCGTGGGGCCGGTGGCCCAGGGCGTGGTGCGCGCCAAGCAGGACCTGGCCGGGGACCAGGGCGAGCCCTTCCCCGTACTGCCGGTCGTCCTCCACGGCGACGCGGCCTTCGCCGGCCAGGGCGTGGTCGCCGAGACCCTGAACATGTCGCAACTGCCGGGCTACCGCACGGGCGGGACGGTCCACGTGGTCGTCAACAACCAGGTCGGCTTCACCACCCTACCCGCCAACGGCCGTTCGAGCACGTACGCCACCCATGTGGCACGGATGGTGGAGGCACCGATCTTCCACGTCAACGGCGACGACCCGGAAGCCGTCGACCGCGTCGCACGGATGGCCTTCGACTACCGCCAGACGTTCCACAAGGACGTCGTGGTCGATCTGGTCTGCTACCGGCGCCACGGGCACAGCGAGGTCGACGACCCGTCCATCACGCAGCCGATGATGTACGAACGCATCGACGCCAAGGATTCGGTGCGCACGCTGTACGCCGCGGCCCTCATACGCCGCGGGGACATCGGCGAGCGGCAGGTGGACAGTGCCCGTCGCAACTACCGGGACCACCTCGATCGGGCCTTCGCTGAGACCCGGGCGCTGCCCGCTCCCGCACCGGCCGAAGACCTTCCTTGCGCCGACGCCGGACAGGCGGCCACCCAGCGCACGGCGACCGCGATCGACGAGGCGACAGCCCGTCAGGTCATCGCATCGCAGACCGACCTGCCGCAGGGCTTCACCGTGCACCCGCGTGTCCTGCCGCAGCTCCACCGGCGTACGGCGGCGCTCGACACCGGCACCGTCGACTGGGCCACCGCGGAGACACTGGCGATCGGTTCGCTGCTGCTGGAGGGCGTCCCGGTACGGCTGGCCGGACAGGACTCCCGGCGCGGCACCTTCGGCCAGCGCCACGCCGTACTGACCGACCGGCGCACCGGCGCGGAGCACACGCCGCTGAACTCCCTCAGCCCGCAGGCCGCGAGCTTCGCACCGTACGACTCGATGCTGTCCGAACTGGCGGCGCTGGCCTTCGAATACGGCTATGCGCAGGCCCGTCCGGAAGCCCTGGTGCTGTGGGAGGCTCAGTTCGGTGACTTCGCCAACGGCGCGCAGACGGTCGTCGACGAGTACATCGCCTCGTCCGAGCAGAAGTGGGGCCAGCGCTCCACAGTGACCATGCTGCTGCCCCACGGCCTGGAGGGCCAGGGTCCGGACCACTCCTCCGCCCGGATCGAACGCTTCCTGCAACTGTGCGCGCAGGACAACATGACCGTGGCCATGCCCTCCCTGCCGGGCAGCTACTTCCATCTGCTCAGGCAGCAGGCGCTGGACGGCCGCGGGCCACTGGTGGTCTTCACCCCGAAGTCGATGCTGCGGTCGAAGGCGGCCGTCTCCGCCCTGGCCGAGTTCACCCAGGGCGGCTTCCGCCCGGTCCTGCCGGACGACACGACGGATCCGGCCCGTGTCTCGCGCGTGCTGCTGTGCTCGGGCAAGGTCTTCTACGACCTCGACGCCCACCGGCACGCCGCGGGCACGACCGACACGGCGATCGTCCGCCTGGAGCGCCTCTACCCGTTTCCCGCCGAGGAACTCGCGGCGGAACTCGCCCGCTTCCCCGCGGCCGCGGACGTGCGGTGGGTGCAGGAGGAGCCGGAGAACCAGGGTGCGTGGTCGTTCGTCGCGCCGCGTCTGCACCGGCTGACTCGGCGCGCTGTGGAGTGCGTGAGCCGGCCCGAGGCGCCCGCGCCCGCGGTCGGCTCGGCCCGCCGGCACGGCGTCGAGCAGAAGGCTCTCGTGACATCGGCCTTCCAGTGATCAGCGGCTCGCGCGGTGCGCATCGGCTGCCCACCGCGCGTATCCGTCGACACCACGGCAGCATCGAGGAGGAGCAGCGGCATGAGCGTCTCTGATCAGCTTAGGAAACCTCAGTCAGCCGCAGTGGCCGGTTGAGGTTCTTGCCATCGGGGCGGGGTGGCGTGGGCGTGGAGGTGGAATCCTGCGCCGAGTGCTGCACCGCGTGGCCGGTGGCGGGGTTTGCTGCTGGTCCGTGTCCTGCATGCTCTGGTTCCGGAAGGCTGCGCGAGGCAGGCTCCGGCCCGTGGAGGCGTTTCCCTCCGGACGCTGACCGGTTCGGGCGTGATGCCGTGCCGGGGAGGGTGCCCCGCGTCGCCTGGGCGCGGGGCGTGAAGGTGTGCGCCGGGTCGGCCCGGTCTTGGACCGGTCGGACCCGGAAGTCCTGAGGTTTTCTGCGATGACCGCAGCCGCTTCGAGGCGGTCGACGACGGCGGGGATGGTCATCTGGCCGCCGACGCGGTCGCTGAGGGTGTTCTTCTGGTGGGCGAGGCCTCGGGCGGCGATGGGCTGCCAGGCCCCGTGGTCGCGGTCTCCCTGCCACCCGCACTCGGGGTTCGGGCACAGCGCCCATTTCCATCCGGCGTGGGTGGTCGGGTCCGGT